>NZ_AYJW01000054.1 GCF_000497205.1 Saccharopolyspora rectivirgula DSM 43747 | reverse complement strand
AGCTGAAGAACACCATCAACACGATGGTCGACCAGCTCTCCGCGTTCGCCGACGAAGTGACCCGGGTGGCGCGGGAGGTGGGCACCGAGGGCAAGCTCGGCGGACAAGCCGAAGTCGCCGACGTCTCCGGCACCTGGCGGAAGTTGACCGAGAGCGTCAACCAGCTGGCGAGCAACCTGACCACTCAAGTCCGCGCCATCGCTCGGGTGGCGACCGCGGTCACCCGCGGGGACCTCACCCAGCAGATCACCGTCGAAGCTTCCGGGGAGGTCGCCGAGCTCAAGGACAACATCAACGCGATGATCCTGACCTTGGCCGAGACCACCAAGGCCAACCAGGAGCAGGACTGGCTGAAGACGAACCTGGCCCGGATGTCGGCGCTCATGCAAGGGCAGCAGGACCTCAACACGCTGGCGCAGATCATCATGAACGAGCTGGTGCCGCTGGTATCGGCCCAACACGGCGCCTTCTTCCTGCGCCGGCCGCACCACGACACCGCCACCTTCGACCAGATCGCCGGCTACGCGTGCCCGGTGGATCCGGAGCGACCGCGGAGCTTCCGGCTCGGCGAATCCTTGGTGGGCCAGGCCGCGCTGGACGGCAAGATCATCCGGGTTTCCCAGGCCCCGGAGGACTACTTGCGCATCTCCTCCGGACTGGGGGAGCGCGGACCGGCTGACGTCGTGGTGCTGCCGATCTCGTTCGAAGAGGAAGTGCTCGGCGTCCTCGAACTGGCTTCCCTGCACGAGTTCACCTCGGTGCACCTCGACCTGCTGACCCAGCTGCGGGAGGCGATCGGGGTGAACGTCAACAGCATCATGGTGAACTCGCGCACCGAGGAGCTGCTCACCGAGTCCCAACACCTGGCCCGGGAGCTGCAGGCCCGGTCCGAACAACTGCAGCAGCAGCAGGAGGAACTGCAGCGGTCCAACACCGAGCTGGAGGAGAAGGCGGCTCTGCTGGCCAGTCGCAACCGGGACATCGAGATGAAGAACCTGGAGATCGAGCAAGCCCGGCAGGAGCTGGAGGAGCGGGCCCGCCAGCTCTCGCAGGCCTCGGCGTACAAGTCGGAGTTCCTCGCCAACATGTCGCACGAGTTGCGCACTCCGCTCAACAGCGTGCTGCTGCTGGCCAAGCTGCTGGCCGACAACCTGGAGGGGAACCTCACCGCCCAGCAGGTCGATCTGGCCAAGACCATCCACGAAGCCGGGACCGACTTGCTGCAACTGATCAACGACGTCCTCGATTTGTCCAAAGTGGAAGCAGGGCAGATGCAGGTGCTCATGGAGGACGTCGAACTCGAAGATCTGGCCCACCACGTGGAGGCGCTGTACCGGCCGCAAGCCGACGAGAAGGGCCTGGAATTCGAGGTGACCGTCTCCCCTTCGGTCCCCCCGGTCATCCACACCGACCCCGGCAGGGTCGAACAGATCCTGCGGAACCTGCTGTCCAACGCGATCAAGTTCACCGAGCAGGGAAGCGTGAAACTGCGGATCCGACTGGCCCAGATCAGCGAAGTGGAGCGGTCGGACCTGCGCCAGGCCGGGCAGATCGTGGCCTTCTCCGTGCAGGACACCGGCATCGGTGTTCCCGAGGACAAGCGCCGCCTCATCTTCGAGGCGTTCCAACAGGTCGACGGCCGCACGGTGCGCAAGTACGGCGGAACCGGCCTCGGCCTGTCGATCAGCCGGGAACTCACCCACCTCCTGGGCGGGGAACTGAAGCTCAAGAGCGAACCGGGCCGGGGAAGCACCTTCACCCTCTACCTGCCGGCCTCGCCGACACCCGCCACCGCGCAAAGCGCCACCCCGGCGCGGGGCCTCCCGGAGCAGCGCGGCTACTACCCGACCGACGCCGAAACCAGCTTCGACGTCTCCGCAGAAGGCATCGACCCGCCGATGCAGCTCTCCGAGCTCGACTACTCCCAGCGGCAGGAAGCCCCCGCGGAGAAGCCGCGCAGCCACCAGTTCAACGGCGAGAAGGTGCTCATCATCGACGACGACCCGCGCAGCGTCCAGGCCCTGGCGACGGGGCTGGAGAAGCACGGGCTCCAGGTGGTGCGCGCCGACAACGCGGTGGCCGGGCTCACCGCCCTGCGCCAGCACAGCGACATCGTGCTCGTGCTGATGGACGTGATGATGCCCGACATGGACGGCAACGCCGCCATCCAGACCATTCGGGAGATCCCCCGCTACCGGGACCTGGTCATCTTCGCGGTCACCGCCAAAGCGATGAAAGGCGACCGGGAGCACAGCCTCGCCGCAGGGGCGAGCGAATACGTCACGAAACCGGTCGACATCGAAAAGCTGCTCGACCTGATGGCCCAGCACCTGCCGGCCAGCACCGGGCAGCAGGAGACGGAATGATCGTCATCCGTCGCGGCCGTCGCCGTCCTCGTCCGTGGTCGGCAGCTGGTCGAGCTCTTCCCACATCTTCTGCGCCCACGCCAGATCGCGTGCGAAAGTGGCGTCGTAGCGGTCCATCCCGTGCTGTTCAGCCAAGACGATTTCCCAACATTACGGTAAAAAACCTGCGTGCACTATAGTTCGCCGTCCAGTTCCGGAAGTTGCTCCTGAGGCCGGGGCGACCGAAGTGACTGCAGTGGCGAAGATGCGTTCGCAATCACACAGAACTTCCCCGACGAAGTTCTGCTGTGGGCGAAGCGGAAAGCGGAATGCCTCCCCGCACCCCGGTGTTGAGCTGGCACACACCCTTCCCGGAGGCCAAAATGGCGGACTCACTGCAATCACCGGGCGGATTCGGAGCGCTGGACGCCTACTCGCAGATCGTGGCATCCGTGGCAGCGACGATCACCCCGAGCGTGGCGAGCGTGCAAACCGCGGGAGAGCGGTGGCAGGCAGCCGGCTCCGCCGTGGTGTTCACCCCAGATGGATACCTGCTCACCAATGCGCACGTGCTCGGCCCGGCCCGGCAGGGCGCGCTCCAGTTCAGCAACGGAACCAGCAGCAGTTTCACCGTGGCCGGCACCGACCCGCTCTCCGACCTCGCGGTCCTGCGCGCGGCCGGAGGAGCACCGCCCCCGGTGACCCCCGGCAACAGCGACCAATTGGTGGTCGGTCAGCTCGTGGTGGCCGTCGGCAACCCCCTCGGGCTGGCCGGATCGGTCACCGCGGGCGTGGTCAGCGGGTTGGGCAGATCCCTGCCGGTGCGTTCCGGCAACACCGCCCGCATCGTCGAAGACGTCATCCAGACCGATGCCGCCCTCAACCCGGGCAACTCCGGTGGGGCTCTGGTGGACGCCCAAGGACTGGTGATCGGGGTCAACACCGCGGTCGCCGGGGTGGGGCTGGGGTTGGCGATCCCGATCAACAGCACCACCCGTCGAATCATCGATTCACTGATCAACCAGGGCAGGGTCCGGCGGGCCTACCTGGGGCTGGTCACCACACCGGCACCGCTGCCGGCCGAACTGGCCGCCCGGGTCGGGCGCAGCACCGGCTTGCGGGTCGCGGACGTGGTGCCGGGCAGCCCCGCCCACCGCGCTGGACTGCACCCGGGTGACCTGGTGCTCACCGCGGACCGGCAGCCGGTGCACGACGCGCAAGGACTGCAGCGGCTGATGTTCGCCGAAGCGATCGGTCGCCCCCTGCAGATCACGGTGTTCCGCAACGGGGCCCTGGTGGACGTCATCGCCGAACCGGAGGAACTGCTGGACTCCCCCTCCTGACCACGACTGAGAAGGGGCCTGAGCAGGTGGTTTCCGCTCGACGTGCGCCTGCCCGCCGCCCCGCTACCGTCGAGGTCGATGTCTGCTGACAGTACCTGCGCCGTCGGGAAGCGGCCAGCAGGTCGGAGAGCGGTCACCGGCGCTGCCGCGGTGGTGCTGGTCGCCGCCGGTGCGCTGCTGTGGTCGAAATGGGCGCCGTACACCGCGAAGGTCTTCGACCTCAGCGGCAATCGCGCCTGGACAGGTGGGGAAGTCCTCCGCAGCGGAGGGGTGGCCGCTGGTGATCCACCCAGCCTGGCGGCGGCCGTCTCGTTCGCCACCGACTACGCGCAGGCGGTGTGGAAAGCGCTGCTGGCGGCACTGGTGATCAGCGCTGCCCTGCACGCCTGGTTGCCCGAGCGCTGGGCGGCCCGCGTGCTGAACCGGCGCCGCCCGGTACCGGAGGCGATCGCAGGTGGCCTGCTCAGCACACCGTCGATGATGTGCACGTGCTGCTCGGCGCCGGTCGCGGTGACGTTGCGGCGCAGCGGTGCTTCGCTGGCGGCTGCCGGGGCCTACTGGCTGGGCAATCCGCTGCTCAACCCCGCCGTCCTGATCTTCCTCCACCTGGTCGCGCCGTGGCAGTGGACGCTGACCCGACTGCTGGTGGGCGCGGCGCTGGTGGTCTCCGGTGGGGTGCTGGCGCACCGGTTGGGCGGGAACGACCGCCCCCGGCCGCGCCCGGTCGAACGCCGAGGCGGTGGTTTCGGGGCTGCGGTTCGGCGGTTCGGCCGCCAGCTGCTGCGGCTGGTGCTCACCCTGGTTCCGGAGTACCTGCTGGTCGTGATGTTGCTGGGTGCTTTCCGCGGCTGGCTGTTGGCAGGGGTGGAGGCCCTGCCGCAGGGAGCGCTGGCGGTCGGGGTGGCCGCCGTCATCGGCACCGCGCTCGTGCTCCCCACCGCAGCGGAGATCCCGGTCCTGCAGGCCCTGGCTTTGGCCGGGGCGTCTCCAGCGCTCATCGGAGCCCTGCTGGTCACCCTGCCCGCGGTCAGCCTCCCCGGGATGGTGGTGGTGGCCCGCAGCTTCGGCCCCCGGGCCACCGCTGTCCTCGCGCTCACCACGGTCGTCGGGGGTGTGGTCGCCGGCGGTGTGCTCGCGGTGCTGTAGCGGGAACGAAGCCGGTGATCGGTGCTGGGGTTGCCGACGGAGATCGAGCGGGAAGTCGTGCTCGACTTCCCGCCGCCCCGATGGTGCTGTTCGAGCGGCCTGAACGCGTGTGCGCTCCGCGCTCGGGGCGTGGCCGAACCGCAGCACCCGGTGCGGGGCAGAAGAGGACGGATGAGCACTACCGCGTCCGGTGCCCGCTGGAAGGGAGCGGGAGCACGATCTCCGCGGAGATCGCCTGATCGTCCACGTGCGCAAGGTCGTCGCGCGCCCGGTGTTCCACGCCACAGGAGTTGATCACTCGTTTGCGGCTTCAAAGCGTTCTGCCGCACTGGTAAGCAGGTGGTGAACCACCCCCCGCACGGCCATGGAATCAGCGCGCAGAAGGGAAAACGCTGGTGTTCTGGAGATGGTGCGGTGTTCGAAAAAGATCGCGCCGCCGGAGGTGCCAGGAGGACGAACCCCTGCTCAAGCCCGTGGAATCCGCACCCCGCAACGGGAATTCCGCACCATCTGATGTGGAATCCCGGACAGCGGCGAGCGCCTCCAGATCCAACTTCTACCCCGACACGTGGGACCTCTTCGATCTCGCCGCAGGTATTTCCCGAATCGAACTGCAGTGCCACCGGGAAACTTGGAGATCACTCGTGGACGGGGTGAAGAAGAGCAAGAAGAGCGATGGCGAGGAGAAGAGCATCCTGCCTGGGGAGGACGACGATTCGGTCAAGGCGGAGGACGACATGATCACGGTCCAGCTGTCCGGGATCGACCTCATGTCCATTTTGCGCATCACGGCGAGCGACCGCATCGTTGAGAGCTTCGACCCCGGAGAGCCAGCTGCGCTGGCCATCGCTTTCCGGTTGCGCAAGGAAATCGTCAAGATCTTGGGGAGGATCGCCCCGCAGGACGAGGTCCACCAGGGACAGGGGGAAAAGCTTCCGGCCATAGTCCTCGACGACAAAATCGCCCGGTGAAACCACCTGCTCCCGGCTCGCTTGGCGATCACTCGGCCTGATTGAGCGGAAAACCGCTTTCGGATCGATGTGGGGAGTGCTGACCACGAGGTGGTGATCGTGGAACGCCTCCGCTGCCCCCGGTCCAGCCCGTGCGGCAGGAAGATCGCGCGCTCGGCCGCACCGACCCTTCCTGCCGGAGGCAGGTTCGTGAGAACGCGTTGCTGGAACCGGCGCCGGGGTCTCGGCGGCGCATTGCCGACGAGCTCCGCCAGCGGCCCGCGGCAGAGCTCGGGCGGGGCGGGAGCGGATTATGCTTGATGTGTGACTGAGCCGAGGTGGTTGTCCGATGAGCAGCAGTGCGCTTGGCGCAAGTTCGCCGCGCTGTTGAACGTGGTCCCGGCCGCGCTGGACTCGCAGCTGCAACGAGACGCCGGTCTGACCCACTTCGGCTACTGGGTGCTGGCGATGCTGTCCGAAGCTCCCGGCCACGCGTTGCGGATGAGCGACCTGGCCGCGCACTCGAACGCTTCCCCGTCGCGGGTTTCGCACGTCGTTTCCCGGCTGGAGAAGCAAGGCTGGGTCCGTCGGCGGCAGGCCGCCAACGACGGTCGGGGGCAGATAGCCGAACTCAGCGAAGCGGGCTGGCAGAAAGTCGTCGAGACCGCTCCCGGGCACGTCGAGCGGGTCCGCTCACTGATCTTCGACGGGCTGACCGAGGAGCAGGTCCGGCAGCTGGACGAGTTGTGCTCGGCGATGCTCGAGCGCATCGACCCGGAGGGCAAGCTCTACACCGTGCCGCCGTCCGCGGACGCGGCGGCGCAGCAACGCCAGCCGGCCGCGCGGTGAGCGGTGCCGAACCGGCGGAGCCCCCGCTCCGCGTTCGCCGCTGACCTGCCGCCGCGCCCTACGAGCTCCCCACCGGCCGGGCAACACCGCTACGCGCTTTCCCGCCGATCCTCCTCCTGCTGGGAGAACTGGGTGCGGTAGAGCTCGGCGTAGAGCCCGTTGCGGGCCAGCAGCTCGGTGTGGGTGCCCTCCTCGACGATCCGACCGTCGGACACCACCAGGATCCGGTCCGCCTGTCGAATGGTGGCCAGCCGGTGCGCGATGACCAGCGCGGTCCTCCCGGCCAGAGCGGTGTGCAGCGCCCGCTGGATCGCCGCCTCGGATTCGGAGTCCAGGTGCGCGGTGGCCTCGTCCAAGACCACGATCGGTGGCGCCTTCAGCAGCAGCCGCGCTATGGCCAGGCGCTGCTTCTCGCCCCCGGACAGCCGGTAGCCGCGGTCGCCGACCACGGTGTCCAGCCCGTCCGGCAAGGAGTCGAGCAGATCCCCGAGCTGGGCGGTGCGCAAGGCCTCGAGCAGTTCCTCGTCGCTGGCGCCCGGGCGGGCGAACAGCAGGTTCTCCCGGATGGTGTCGTGGAACAGGTGAGCTTCTTGCGTCACCACGCCGACGGTGGCGTACAGCGAGGAGAGCTGGACGTCCCTGACGTCGACGCCGTCGATGCGCACCGCACCGGAATCGACGTCGTACAACCGGCCGGCCAGGTGCGTGATGGTGGTCTTGCCGGCACCGGACGGGCCGACCAGGGCCACCGTTTGACCGGCTGCCGCGTGGAAGCTGATGTCGGTCAGCACCGGGTGCGCCGGTGAGCTGTCCGGCCGGGACACCGACTCCAGGGAAGCCAGGGAGACCTCTTCGGAAGCCGGGTAGCTGAACGACACCGAATCGAACTCGATGTCGGCGGCCCCGGGCGGCAGCGGTTTGGCATCCGGTTTCTCCCGGACCATCGGCACCAGATCCAGCACCTCGAACACCCGGTCGAAGCTGACCAGCGCGGTCATGATGTCCACGTGCACGTTCGACAGGGCCGTCAGCGGGCCGTACAACCGGTTCAGCAGGGTGGCCATCGCCACCAAGGTGCCCAGCTGCAGCACGCCGTTGACGGCGAGCGCGCCGCCGAGGCCGTAGACGACCGCGGTGGCCAGCGAGGCCAACAAGGTCAGGGCGACGAAGAACACCCGGCTGTACATGGCGGAGATCACGCCCATGTCCCGGACCCGGGCGGCCTTTCCGGAGAAGCGCTGGGACTCCTCGTCAGCGCGGCCGTACAGCTTGGTGAGCATAGCCCCGCCCACCGAGAACAGCTCGGTCATCAGCGAGCTCATCTCGGCGTCCACCTTCATCTGCTCGCGGGTGACCCGCTGCAGCCGTCGACCGATCCACCGCACCGGCAGCAGGAAGAGCGGCAGCAGCGCCAGCGCGATCAAGGTGATCTGCCAGGACAGGGTGAGCATCGTGGCGAGCACCAGCACCAGGCTGAGCACATTGGACACCACTGAGGAGAGGGTGCTGGTGAGCGCTCGCTGGGCACCGATCACGTCGTTGTTCAACCGGCTGACCAGGGCACCGGTCTGGGCGCGGACGAAGAAGGCGATCGGCATCCGCTGGACGTGGTCGAACACCTCCGAGCGCAAGTCGTAGATCAGGCCTTCTCCCAGGCGGGCTGAGTACCAGCGCTGCACCAGGGAGAACACCGCTTCCAACAAGGCGACCAAGGCCACCGCGCCGGCCAGGACGATGATCAGGGTGAGGTTCTGCGGCAGGATGCCGTTGTCGATGATGGCTTTGAACAGCAGCGGGTTGACGATGCCGATCACCGCGGATGCCGCTACCGCCAGCAGGAAGGGAATGATGTCCCGCGCGTAGGGTCGGGCGTAGCGGAAGATCCGGCGGGCCAGGCCGGGAGACAGCCGCTGCCGGGTCACCGAACTGTCGCGGGTGAAGGAGCGCATCGTCTCCCAGCTCATACTCATCGCACTGCATCCATTCCGCCGGGGGATTCGGTCACCTCAATTGCAGGACTTCGGGTTAGGTCGAAGTCAACGCTTCGGGCGAGCCGGCGATTCCCGAGCTCGCCCTGCGACCGCCCGGCCGAGCGGCCGCAGGTGCCGCGGGAGCAGACGCGGGGTGCCGGCCGGGCGGCACCTGGCGTCCACCCGCCCGGCGGGGCGGCCCGCGCACCGGTTCCCCCGGGAGGCCGTCGACGGGTCTCGGCTACGCCTCGGCACCCACGTAGTGGAACTCCCACACGCCGTCCCCGCGCTGCCTGCGGCGCTCGTACACCAGCTGCGGGGGAACCGCCTGCGCGTTGGGCACCGTTGCTGGGAAAGTGATGCGCGGGATCGGCTTTCCGGACGCGTTGACAGCGACCGTGATCTCCTTGCCGTCTGCCGGGCCGCCGCACAGCCGGCCCCGGACCTGCTCCATACTCGGCTCCCTTCTCGCCAGCTGACACCGGTCCGACTTCCCGGGAGCGCAGCTCGTTCCCCGGTTCACTTGATCGGATGGAATTGAACCGGTGGTCGCAACGTGGCGAGAGGGGTACCGCAGGATTTGGAGCTTCACCCAGCGGCCACCACCACGTGCAGGTTGCGCGGCCCGTGCACGCCCTCGACGCGGTCGAGCTCGATGTCGCTGGTGGCGGAAGGTCCGCTGATGAAGGTCAGCGGACGGCGCGGATCGAGCCGGGCCATTCCGGCCGGTACGTCGTCCACGATCTGCTCCTCCCGGACCACGCACACGTGCACGTCCGGGACCAGGGTGACCGCCCGCTTGCCCTGCCCCGGGCCGTGGTCGAGCACGATCGTCCCGGTCGCGGCGATCGCCACCGCAGCGGTGGTGACCACCGCGTCGGTCTGCTCGTCGAGGCTGTCGACAGTGGCCGTGGAATCGTCGTGGACCTGTTCGAACTCCGCCGCCAAGCGCTCCCGCCAGGTCTCCGGGGCACCGGCCGGCAGCAGCACCTTCCGGGCGCCTGCGGCGCGCAGCGCTGCGACGAGTTGCTCGGGGACCTGCTCCGGCGCTGCTCGCCGGACCGTGGCCCGGTAGTCCGCGACGCGCTCGCAGAACAACTCGGTGATCCCGCTGCTGAACCGCTGCCGGAGGTAGTGGCGCGGAATGCGGTCGGCGGGCACCCGCTCGGTGCCGCGCAGCGCCGAACGGATCCGGCCCAGGATGACTTCCCGATCGCTCACGATGACTTGCCTCCCCGCGTCCGTTCCCACCACTGCCGGAATGACTCCTGCGGCGGTACCGGAGCGTCCCGCGCCCCGGTCCAGCGGGAGAGCGGCGGGGGCAGCTGCCCGATGGTGGACCTGGTGCCGAACAAGCGCCGACTGCTGGAGGCCAGCCGCTGCACCGCGCTCAGCCGGCGGGCGTCCCCCAACACCCAGCTGGCCACCCGCATCACCAGCCCCATGGCCTTCTCCGCGCCGCTGCGAGGTTGCTCGGCCACGCGCTCCCGCAGGTGCACCAGCAGATCGGGGATGTTGATCGCCACCGGACAGACCTCGTAGCAGGCCCCGCACAGCGAAGACGCGTAGGGCAACTGGCGGTCTACTTCGGATTCGACGCCGCGCAGCTGCGGGGTGAGCACCGCACCGATCGGTCCGGGGTAGACCGAACCGTAGGCGTGCCCACCGGTCCGCTCGTACACCGGGCACACGTTCAAGCAAGCGGAGCACCGGATGCACCGCAGCGCCTGGCGGCCGAGCTCATCGGCGAGCGCGTTGGTGCGTCCGTTGTCCAACAGCACCACGTGGAAGTTCTGCGGGCCGTCCCCGGCGGTGACCCCGGTCCAGGTCGAGGTGTACGGGTTCATCCGCTCACCGGTGCTGGAGCGGGGCAACAGCTGCAGGAAGACCTCCAGGTCCTGCCAACGGGGGATGATCTTCTCGATACCCACCACGCTGATCAGCGTTTCGGGCAGGGTCAAGCACATCCGGCCGTTGCCCTCGGACTCCACCACGACCAGCGAACCGGTTTCAGCGACCGCGAAGTTGGCCCCGGAGATCGCCACCTTGGCCCGCAAGAACTTCTCCCGCAGGTACCTGCGGGACGCCTCGGCGAGACGGGCCGGGTCATCGGTGAGGTCCTCCGGAGCCGGAGCGCCCACCTTGCCCATTTCGCGCTGGAAGATCTCGCGGATCTCCGATCGATTGCGGTGGATGGCGGGCACCAGGATGTGACTGGGGAAGTCGTGGCCGAGCTGCACGATCAACTCGGCCAGGTCGGTTTCCCAGGCGGCTACACCGGCGTTCTCCAGCGCCTCGTTGAGCCGGATCTCCTGGGTGGCCATCGACTTGACCTTGACCACCTCGGTTTCCCCGGTCTGCCGAACCAGGTCGACCACGATGCGGTTCGCCTCCGCGGCGTCCGCCGCCCAGTGGACGACACCACCGGCTTCGGTCACCGCCGCCTCGAACTGCTCCAGGTACGTGTCGAGGTGCGACAGCGTGTGCGCTTTGATCGCCGCGCCGGCCTCCCGCAGCTGGTGCCAGTCGGAGAGCTCGTCGACGACCGCCTGCCGCTTGCCGCGGATGGTGCCGGTGGCGTTGGCCAAGTTGTTCCTGAGCTGGGCATTGGCCAGCGCGCTCTTCGCCGCCTCCGGGAAAGCTGGCATTCCCAAGTAGGTGCTGGTCACTGCTGCGCTCCTTCCGTGGCCGCCAGGATTTCCGCCAAGTGCAGCACCCGCATCCCGCTGCGCTGCCGGGAGAGCAGGCCGCCGATGTGCATCAGGCACGAGCTGTCGGCCGAGCACAGCACTTCAGCGCCGGTTTCCTGCGCGTGCCTGGCCTTGTCGCTGCCCATCGCCACCGACACGTCCGGGTTCTTCAGCGAGAAGGTGCCGCCGAAGCCGCAGCACTGGCTGGCCTCCGGCAGCGGCACCAGCTCCAGCCCCCGCACCGAGCGCAGCAGCTTCTCCGGGCGGTCCCCGACCTGCAGCAGGCGGCTGGAGTGGCAGCTGGGGTGGTAGGTCACCCGGTGCGGGAAGTAGGCCCCGGTGTCGGTCACCCCCAGCACGTCCACCAGGAACTCGGAGAGCTCGTACACCCGGGGTGCGATCTCCTCGACCTGTTCGGTGAGTTCCCGGTCACCGGAGGCGACCATGGCGTGCTGGTGCCGGACCGAGCCGACGCAGGAACCGGAAGGGGCCACCACCGCCTCGTACCCGGCGAACGCGGTGACGAACGAGCGCACCGCGGACCGGGCCTGTTTTCGATAACCGGTGTTGGTGTGCATCTGCCCGCAGCAGGTCTGCGCCAGCGGGAATTCCACGGTGCAGCCGAGCCGCTCCAGGAGGCGCACCGTCGCCTTGGCCGCTTCCGGGAACAGCGTGTCCGACAGGCAAGTGGCGAACAACGCGACCCGCATGCCGCACTCCTCCTTCCGCCGGGCCTGGCCCGGACCGCGATGCATCGGTGTCGATCACCAAGCACCGTACGCCTCCCCCGCGAGTGCGGCCCGTCACGCTGCCCTCGCGCTGGACGGCACGGGCGGCGGAGTTCCGGAGGTTTCAGCAGGTCACTGCGAGAGCGCCCCGGTCCGCGGGTTGGGGGTCACCCGCAACTCGGCCTCGATCCGGGCGACCGTTTCCAGCAGGTGCGGCAGCAGCTTCCCCCGGGCCTCTTCCGGGCTGGTGCGGCTGGCGTGAGTGGAGATGTTGGCCGCCGCCACCACCTTGCCGGTCCGGTCCCTGATCGGTGCGGCGATCGACCGCAGGCCGACTTCCAGCTCCTGGTCGACCAGCGCCCAGCCCTGTTCCCGGATCGCCGCCAGCTCCTGCTGCAGCTCCTCGGGCTTGGTCGTGGTGTGCGGCCCGAGGGGGCGCAGCCGCACCCGCTGCAGGTAGCGCTGCAGCTCCTCCGGGGACATGTGGGCGAGCAGCACCTTGCCCATGGAAGTGGCGTAGGCCGGGAACCGGGTGCCGATGTTGATGGACACGGTCATGATCCGGGAGGTGGGCACGCGGGCGACGTAGACGATGTCCGTGCCGTCCAGCACCGACACCGACGCCGATTCGTGCACTTCGGACACCAGGCGCTCCAGGTAGGGCTGGGCGATCTCCGGCAGCGACACGCTGGAGAGGTAGGCGAAGCCGAGTTCGAGCACCCGCGGAGTGAGCGCGAAGACCCGCCCGTCGGTCCAGACGTACCCCAGGTGCACGAGGGTGTGCAGGAAGCGGCGCGCCGCAGCCCGGGACATGCCGGTCTCCCGAGCGACCTCGGACAGCGTCATCTCCGGGTGGGACTCGTTGAACGCGCGGATCACCATGAGCCCGCGCGCCAGCGACTGCACGTACTCGCCGCCAGGGCTGGACGCGGGCTCCATGGTGGTCACCTCATCTGCTTTCAGCCGGACTGCTCTTGCTCAAGAATCGTATTCGCGATGGCGAAAGCGCGGTTGGCGCGGGGCACCCCGGCGTAGATGGCCACGTGCATCAGCACCTCCCGGATGTGCTCGGGCGGCACACCGTTGCGCCGAGCGGCGCGCACGTGCATCGCGAATTCCTCCTCGCAGCCCTGCGCGGCGAGAATGGCCAAGGTGAGCATGCTGCGCGTTTGGCGGCTCACCCCCTCCGAGGACCAGACCTCGCCCCAGGCGTACCGGGTGATGAAGTCCTGGAAGAGCTCGGTGAACCTGGTCGTCCGCTCGATGGCCCGGTCGACGTGCTCGTCGCCGAGGACCTCTCGCCGGACCGCCATGCCCTGCGCGTGGCGGGTCCTGTCGTCGACACCGTCCGGCATTACCTGCTCCTCGTGAAGTGCTCCAGCAGCAGCCGGTTCACCGCGTCCGACTGCTCGACGTTGGCCAGGTGCGACGCGGGCGACAGCACCTCCACCCGCGCCCCGGGCACGGCTTCGGCGATCCGCTCGGCGTGCGGGGGCGGGGTCGCCGGGTCCTCCTTCCCGGCGATCACCAGCGTCGGCGCGGTGACCTCGGGCAGCTTCGGCAGCAACTCCATCCCGGCGATCGCCTCGCAGCACGAGGCGTAGCCCTCGTCGTCGCACTTCCGCAGCGCCTCGCTGAACTTGGCGATGACGTCGGCCCGGGCGGACCGGAAACCGGGGGTGAACCACCTCTCCATGGTCGACTCCACCAGTGCCCGGGTGCCGTTCTCGCGGACCAGGGCGGCGCGCTCCCGCCACATCGACTCCGGCCCCAGGTCGGCCGACGTGCAGAGCAACGCCAGCCGGCCGATGCGCTCCGGAGCGTGCTCGGCCAACCACATCCCCGTCATGCCGCCCAACGACACCCCGGCGAAGTGCGCTTTGGCGATCGACAGGTGGTCCAGCAGCGCGATGACATCACCACCGAGGTCGGCGAGGCTGTACGGGCCGGGCTTGGCCGGCGTTCCGCCGTGCCCGCGCTGGTCGTAGCGCAGCACGCGGAACCGCTCGGCCAGCGGCGCGAGCTGCTCGTCCCACAGGGACAGGTCGGTGCCCAGGGAATTGGACAGCACGACGACGGGGGCGTCGGCTGGCCCTGTCAATTCGTAGTTGATGTTCACCTGGCCTCCATTCCGGCGTGAGCGTTCAGGGCGCGGTCGATGAAGTCGTCGGTCGAACCGAGGTAGTCCGCCGGTTCGGTGGCCGCCAGTATCCTTTCTTCGCTGAGCACCGCCCGCACCCGTGTATCACCCAGCAATTCCTCCCGCAGCGAGGTCTGGTGCTGGAGGGCCTGGCGGCACAGCCGGCCGACCAGTTCTTGGGCGGCGCTGCGCCCGAGCTGCTCGGCGAGCTCGGCCGCGACTCTTTCAGCCATGATCAAACCACGGGTCAGCTCGACGTTAGCGGCCATCTCCTCGGTGCGCACCCGCAGCCCCGAAAGCAGGTGGCGGGTTCGGTGCGCTGCCGACGCCACCAAGCGCAGCAGCTCGACGAGGGGCTCCCACTCCGCCTGCCAAGGGCCGGCGGCGCGTTCGTGCTCCTGCGGCATGCTGGCCAGCAAGGTGGCCACCAAGCCCGGGACCCGCTGCGCTGCTGCGCTCACCAGCACCGCGGAGACCGGGTTCTGCTTGTGCGGCATGGCCGAAGAACCTCCCGGTTTGTCCTCGGCCAGCTCGGCGACCTCGGTCTGGCTGTGCAGCTTGACGTCCAGAGCGATCTTGCCGAGCACCCCGGACGCGGTACCGAGAGCCCCGGCGAGCCCGGCGATGCGGGTGCGGTCGGTGTGCCACGGCAGCACCGGTTCGGCCAATCCGAGCTCAGCGGCCAGGAGCCGGATGACCTGGCTGCCGGCCGCGCCCAGGGAGGACAGGTTGCCCGCGGGCCCGCCGAACTGCACCGCGAGCCGTTCGTCGCGGACGCGTTCCAGCTCACCGATGGCCTCGTCGAGGGCGATCAACCAGTTGGCGCAGCGCAGGCCGAACGTCGTGGGCAGGGCTTGCTGCAGCAGGGAACGCCCGATCAGCACCGTGCGGCGGTGCTGATCGGCCAGCCGGGCGCACTCCTCGGCAGCGCCGCGCAGGTCGGCCACGATCAGCTCCAGCGCCCTGCGGCTGATCAGCATCGCCGCGGTGTCGATCACGTCCTGGCTGGTGGCGCCGCGGTGGACGTGGGGTTTCGCCGGCTCGGCGACCTGCTCGGCCAGATCCCGCACCAGCGCGATGACCGGGGTGGCCGAACTGGCCGCCCGTTGGGCGATGGAGTCCGCGTCGAACAGCTCTGCCCGGCAGCAGCGGCCGATTTCCTCGGCGGCCTCCCGGGGAATGATCCCGGCGCTGGCTTGTGCAGTGGCCAAGGCCCTCTCGAAGTCCAGCATGGCCTGCAGCCAGGCCCGCCCCCCGGTGCACTCGGTCGCTTCCGGGGTGCTGAACAACGGAGTGAAGAAGCCCTCGGCGCTGGTGGTCAATTCGCCCCCCACTGGGTTGAACTCGCTGGCGGCTCAGCCGCCAGCGCTGCCCGGTCCGTCACACGGCGAAGAACACGGTTTCTCCATCCCCCTGCAGGCGGATGTCGAACCGGTAGCCCCGCTCGCTTCCTTCCGCGACGAGGGTGCGCCGCCGTTCCGGGTCTACTGCGGACAGAACCGGATCGGTGTCGTTCGCTTCCTCGTCCGGGAAGTAGATTCGGGTCACCACTCGGTCCAGCATGCCCCGGGCCAGCACGGTGACGTTGATGTGCGGGGCTTCCTGGCCACCATCGGGCGTCGGCAGCGGGCCTGGTTTGACCGTCCGGAACCAGAACTTGCCTTCCGGGTCGGTGGGGCAGCGGCCGAAGCCCTGCCAGCCGGACTTCTCCGGTCGGGGATCGTCGGGGTGGTCGAACCGGCCCTGGGAGTCGGCCTGCCAGATCTCGAGCAGCCCGTCCGGAACGGGATCTCCGTTCCCGTCCAACAGCTGACCGTGCAGCACGAACGCACCCGGGGTGCCTTCGGGGACCAGTTCCGGACCGTCCTCCCAAACTATCCCGCCCGGCATGGCGAAGAACGGTCCCACGGTTTGCGAAGGGGTGATGCCCCGCGGGGCGGTGGAGGAAGCCATCAGTTGCCCTCCTCTTCCTCGAAGGGGGTGGCCTGCGGACCGCGCAACACGATGTCGAACTTGAAGCTCAGCGCCCACTCCGGGACGGTCGTGTCGAGGTCGAACCGGGAGATCATGCGCTCCCGGGCTTTGGGGTCGCGAACCGAGTTGAAGATCGGGTCCTGGTGGAACAGCGGGTCCCCGGGGAAGTACATCTGGGTGATCAGGCGCTGGGTGAACGCCCGGCCGAACAACGAGAAGTGGATGTGCGCCGGACGCCAGGCGTTGTCGTGGTTCCGCCACGGGTAGGCGCCGGGCTTGATGGTGATGAACTTGTAGTTGCCCTCGGAGTCGGTCATGCACCGGCCGGTGCCGGAGAAGTTCGGGTCCAACGGGGCGGGATGGCGGTCGCCGGAGTGCAAGTACCGACCGGCCGCGTTGGCCTGCCAGATCTCCACCAAGGTGTTCGGGACCGGTTTCCCGTTCTCGTCCAACACTTTGCCGCTGACGATGATCCGCTCACCGAGCGGCTCACCGTCGTGCTGAGCGGTCAGATCGTTGTCGTTCTCCCCGACGCGGTCGTGGCCCAGCAGCGGACCGGTCACTTCGGTCAAGTAGTGCGGCAGGTACTGCAGCGGTTTCTTGGGGTGTCGGAGGGAAGAGGACCGGTACTCCGGGGTGTCCAATGCCGGGTTGGAGCTGTCATCGCGGCGGTAGGAGGGCAGCAGAAGCCCCGATTTGGTTTGTTGCATGGTCATTCAGCGGCTCCCGTGTCGAGGGTGTGTCCAGGCCGGCCAAGGTGGACACTGCCGGCCTGGACCCAAAGGGTGGAGCTCCTGCGGTGCAGGTCTCCAGCACGCATCTCCGGCAGATGGAAAACCGCAGTTCAGCAGCTTGCCAACAGGGGCTGCGGCTGGCGGAGTACGCCCCGAGGAGCACGTCTCCTCCAGCGCCCGGTGTCGTTCATTCCGCGCTGATGGTGGCTTTCAGCTCTCGCAGGATGCTCAGTTCGGTTTCCGTCGGGGGCTGCTGGTGGCCCAAGGATTCGGATACCTTCAGCGGCCACCCGGCGTTTTCCCGGGCTTGTTCCACGGTCGCTCCCGGGGCCAGTTCGGTCAACGTCAGTTCCCGGGTTTCCGGATCCGGGCGCAGGATGCCGAGGTCGGTGATGACCTTGACCGGCCCGCGCCCGCGGAGCCCGTGCTTCTCCCGGTCGCCCTTGCCGGTGCCGTACCCCACGGAGGTCACGAAGTCGAGCTTCTCCACGAAATTGCGCTGGCTCAACCGCATGACGATCAGGACTTCCTTGCAGGAAGCGGCGATCTCCGGGGCGCCACCGGCGCCGGGCAGTCGTACCTTGGGGTTGTTGTAATCGCTGCCGATGACGGTGGTGTTGATGTTGCCGAATCGGTCCACCTGGGCGCCGCCGAGGAAACCGATGTCGATCCGGCCCGGCTGCAGCCAGTAGTTGAAGATTTCCGGAACGCTGACCACCGAATCAGCGGTTTCGGCCAGCACGCCGTCGCCAATGGACAGCGGCAGGGGGTCGGGTTTGGCCCCGATGGTGCCCGACTCGTAGATCAGCACCAGGCCTGGGGCGTGGGTGCGCCGGGCGAGGTTGGCCGCTGTGCTGGGCAGCCCGATGCCCACGAAGCACTTGGCCCCGTCGGGCAGGGAACGGGCTGCTGCCACGGTCATCATTTCATCGGAAGTGAACTCGGCGGTCATCACGCATCGCTCCGGGTCTTGCCGAAAATTTCGGTGTTCAGCCACTCTTCGAACAGCTCGCGCGAGCGGCTGATGGCGTCCCACTTCTGGTAGAAGGCGTTGTCCCGCTCGTAGTAGCCCATGGCGTAGGACGGGTGCGCTCCGCGCGGAACCTCGGCCACCGCGGTCACCACCCATTCCGGCAGCACCACAGCGCCGGGCCGCGGTTCGAGCTCGTCGACGATCTCCTCGACGGTGACCAGAGACCGCGCGGAGGCCAGCACCGTCTCCTTCTGGACGCCGGTGATGCCCCACAACTGGACGTTCCCGTTCCGGTCGGCCTGCTGGGCGTGGATGATGCCGACGTCCGGGTTCAGCGCCGGCACCGCGGCCAGCCGCTCGCCGGTGAAGGGGCATTCGATCGTCTTGATCGTCTTGGTGTGGTTCGGCAGGTCGCTGCCGATGTAGCCGCGGAGCACCGCGAAGGGCAATCCGGCAGCGCCGGCGGCGTACCGGTTGGCCATGCCCGCGTGGCTGTGCTCTTCGACTTCCAGCGGGACCGGGTACGAGTTCTGGAAGGCGTCGCGGAACCGGTGGAGCGAACCGACCCCCGGGTTGCCGGCCCAGGAGAAGATCAGCTTGCTCGCGCAGCCGGCACCGATGAGCTGGTCGTAGACGATGTCCGGGGTCATCCGCACCAGAGTCAGGTCGCGCCGGCCCTGGCGGATGATCTCGTGCCCAGCTGCCACTGGGATCAGGTGCGTGAACCCTTCGAGGGCGACGGTGTCGCCGTCGTGTACGAGCTCCGCGATCGCTTCTTCGAGTGTGAGGACGCGTGCCACCCCGATCAACTCCGGTGTGCGCATAGTGAACGAATGTGCTTATTGCGAACGATAGGGAAGAGGTGTGGACGAGTCAAGACCATCGATCAAGGCGCGCGGTGTTCTCCGGCGCAGCGCGCGACGGCGTTCCCGGCGGGGCGGAAGGGCAATGCGTCACCCGCTCAGGTGTGTTGCGGTGCCGGGCGGGAGGGTGGAGGCGCACCGCGGCGAGCCGGAGGTGCAGCGGGTCAGTTCACGCACGGGACGCCCTCGGTGCTGATCTCCGGGGGCGGGGCGGGGTGGGAGGGCGACCGGCCCGGTGAGGGGGGAGCGGGTCGTTCCAGGGGCTCGTCCGTCACCGGGGCCACCTGCTGCGCAGGTCCTTCGCCGGCAGTGCCCGCGTAGTGGCGGACGGTGGACCGCAGCGCGGTTTCGTCGATCAGCACCACGTCCCCGTCCTCGTCCGTCCGCGCCGTTCCCGCGATCGGTGCCGTGCTGAACCGCACCGAGGTCGACATCTCGCGCATGCGCCCGGCGAAGGAGAGCAGATCCCAGTCCTCGTCCAGCACGACGCTGCGGCGCACCGAGCTGGTCAACTCGCGCAGCTTGGCCGGGTTGGTCAGCACTCCGCTGGAGGTGACCGCCTGGGCGAAGCCGGCCAAGAAGGCCTGTTGCCGGATCATCCGGTCCAGGTCACCGCGCGGGAGCCCGTGGCGCTGGCGGACGAAAGCCAGGGCGTCGGCGCCGGAGATCCGCTGCGGGCCGGCGCGGAAGTCCGCTCCCGAGTAGGGGTCTTGCACCGGGGAGTTCAAGCACACCGGGACGCCTCCGACCTCCTCGGTGAGCTGGGCGAAACCGAGCATGTTGATCTCGGCGTAGTGGTCGATCTGGACCTGGGCCAGTCTTTCGACGGTGCGGACCAGCAGCTCGCGACCGGCTTCTGCGCTGCGCTCCTCGAGGACGTCCGGGTCCGACGCGCCCTGCGCGGCCAGCTGTTCCGCGGCCTGCTGCTTTCCCCTGCTGTAAGCGGAATTGAGCTTGTGCTGGCCGTGTCCGGGAATGGTGACGTGGGAATCCCGGGGGAAGGAGATCCCGATCGCTTCGGACCCGTTGTTGGCCAGGTGCAACAGGATGATCGTGTCGGTGAGCGCGGCGTCGCTCTCCCCGGTGTGCAGTTCGGCGCTCACCTCGTCCGGCAACGGGTTCCCCTGCGCGTCGGTCCTGCTGTCCACGCCGACCAGCAGGATGTCCATCGAGCCGTCGGAGCTGGAGCCGAGCCCGATCTCGCTGGTGGCCACTCCGCTGAGCAGGTGGCGGTAGTTGAGCCACCCGTACCCGGTCACCACGAGCACGGTGAAGGACAGCACCACCGCCACGGACCGCGCCAGCAGCTGGCCGCGGCTCGCTTCGTGGTGGTTGTCCGCCGCTTCCCGGTGGTCGTCTTGCTGCCGCACCGCACCTCCGCGCATGACGGTTTGGCCGGGTGTGGGTCAAGCATGGCACTCGCCGGTCCGGTGGGCATGTTGATTGCCGCTGGCCAGATGCCCGCAAGGGGCAGGTGTCCACAAAAGACCACCGAGCGCGGCGGATCACCGGTCGAGTTCGGCAATCGCAGCAGGCAACTGGCCGATGTCGTCAAGCACCCGATAGGCGGTTCGTAGAACCTCTTGGGGTGGTGGGAAATGCGGGTTCGGCACCGCGAACACGGTGGTGCCCGCAGCAACCGCTGCTTTGATGCCATTGCTGGAATCCTCGACCGCGACGCCGTGCCGCGGGTCGATGCCGAGTCCTTCGGCTGCGTCGAGGTAGACGTCGGGAGCGGGTTTGCCGACGCCCACCTGCTCGCTGGACACGGTGTAGCGCACCGCGTCCAGCAAGTCGGTCACTTCCAGGAAGGCCTGGATGATCCGGGGTGGTGCGGAGCTGGCGATCGCGGTGGGGTAGCGGGCGGCTATTGCGCGGGCCGCCTGCACGCCGCCGGGGAGCAGCGGGGGTTGTTCGGCGTACAGCTTCGCCATCTGGTCGATGACCCGCTCGGCGACTTGCTGCGGTGTCAGCGGAACGCCCAGTTCGTCGACCAGGTAGCGGGACCACTCCGGAGTGCTCATGCCGAGCATCGCTTCGCTGGCTCCGTCCTTCCAGTCGCCGCCGGTTTCCGCCACGACTTGTTTGCGGATCCGGTCCCACAGCTGTTCGGAGTCGGCCAGCACGCCGTCCAAGTCGAAGATCACCCCTGCTGGTTCCACGGGGCGAGCATAGGTTTTCCCGGGTTAGGCCGCTGGGTGCACTGCTCAGCGCACACGATCAATTTAATTCATTGTTTCAGTATTGACTAAAATTAATCCGGTTCAACCGCGGAACACCGACCGGGGAAGAACCCTCAAGAAGCCCGAAGGGCCTCGGGCAACCGGAAAGATTCGAACAGCCGGAGGTCAAAGAACGCCACCACGTGCTCGACCGCCGGCCCGCGCAGCTCCAGCACCTGCAGCTGGAAAGGGTGGAAGCCACCTCCGGCACCGCGCAGGTACACCGCGAACGCGCGTTGCCCGTTGGCGCTGGTGGGGAGCAGGCGCATGTCACCTGGGCCCGCCGGGCACTGCAGGTCCACCAAGCGGCTGATCCGAGAAGCTCCGCGCACCCAGTTGAGGAACGGCGGCATCTCCCACACGGCGTCGGAGGTGAACAACTCCTGCAGGGCCGCGACGTCCTTGGCCTCGAAGGCCTCGACGTATCGGTCGAGCAGTTGGCGCTGCTGCACCGAGAGAGCGGCCGGGGCGATCCCCGGGGGCGAGGTGGCTCGGCGCACCTGCGTCCGCGCCCGCTGCAGCATGCTGTTCACCGCCGCGGTCGAGACGCCGACCGCTTCGGCGACTTCGCTGGCCTTCCAGCTCAGCACGTCCCGCAGGATCAGCACGGCGCGCTGCCGCGGGGAGAGGTGCTGCAGCGCCACGATGAACGCCAACCGGGTGCTCTCCCGCAGCTCGACCACCGCGCCCGGATCGGTGCCGGGATCCCCGTCCACGGTGTCCGGGAGCGGTTCCAACCACGGGATTTCCGGGCGCTCCACGAGCGCATCCCCCGGATCGCAACTGGAGCCCAGCCCGGAGGGCAGCGGCCGGCGATTCCGGTTCTGCAGTGCGCTCAGGCACGCAGTGGTGGCGATCCGGTGCAGCCAAGTGCGCAGCGACGAGCGGCCTTCGAACTTGTCGAAGGCGCGCCAGGCCCGCAGGTAGGTCTCCTGGACCGTGTCCTCGGCGTCGTGCACCGAACCCAGCATGCGGTAGCAGTGGACGAGCAGCTCGCGGCGGAAGGGTGCGGTGAGCTGACCGAACTCCTCGGTGACCGAAGCGGACATGCTGGTTTCGCCCTCCCGGCTGCTCCTGTGTGCCTGCGACCGCTGCTGAACCCGTCGGGCGGCGGAAGCGGAGGGGACCGAAGTCCAACCGCAGGTGGTGTTGCCCGGGGCGACATCGACCGGCGCAACCCGCTGTGCGAGAGCTCGTCAAGGCCTGCGCCGCGCTCTGGTGCGCCCGGGTCTGGTCTTCCCGTTCCGCGGTGCTTCGAAAACCTCCGGTGCGCCGTTCGCACGAGCTGGACCGGTGCTGCGCGCACCGGTGCCACGAAGTGGACCGACCGGTCGGTATAGGGTAGGGCGTTGCCTGCGAACAGAGCTTCGAGACAAGATCTGCTCTGCCTGACATCGGCAGGGCATGTCGACCGCGCCGGGGCACCTCCCGGCCGCAGACGTGTTGCCGCAGCTGGCGGGCGTACCTGCGCTCGTGCCGGGCCGAACCTCGGAGCAGCGCGGTACTGCCGCCGGGGCTCGGCGTTGTGATTCCGGGCCGGCCGTCGCCGGCCAGATGGAAGCGGATGTACTCCATGTCAGACATCGCGGTCCTGTTGAACACCGCCACCACCATTGTCGGGGTGGTCGTGCTGATCCTGCGGATGAAGATCAGCCCGGCCATCGCCCTCGTCGGAGGTGCCCTCTACCTCGGTCTGAGCTCGGGCCTGGGGCCGGAGGGAACCGTGGAGAGCATCACCACCGGTTTCGGCGAGCTGATGACGGACGTCGGGCTGCTGATCGCGTTCGGCGTGCTGCTCGGTTCGCTGATGACCTCCCTCGGGGCCATTGAGAAGCTGGTCAACGCGCTGGTCGGCACGTTCGGGCCGAGAGCGCTGCCCTACGTGTTCGGCAGCACGGTCGGGACCGCGCTGCAATCGATCTTCGCCGACGCGCTGCTGGTGATCACCGCGCCGCTGGCCAGCCGGCTGTCCCGGCAGATCGGCCCGCACGGCGTGGCCCGGATGTGCGCGGTCATGGCGTTGAGCATCGAAGTCGGCATGGTCTTCGTGCTGCCCGGGGTGGGAGCCGTCGCGCTGGCCGGCGTGGTCGATGTGCCGTTCGGCAAGATGTTCCTGCTGGGATCGATCACCGCTGTCTTCACCATCGTGGTGACACTGGCCCTGTTCACCGCCCTGGCCAAGCGGGGGTTGTGGAACCCGGAACTGGACGAGCGGGACGAACCGCTGTCCGTGGAGGACACCGAGGACCGCGGTGACCTGCCGCCGCTGAAGCTGTCCTTGGCTCCGCTCGCTGTTTCATTAGGACTGATAGCTTGCGGTGCGGTGGGCGAAATGTTCGGCGCGACCTCGCCCGCGTTGGAATTGCTCGGCGATCCGGTCATCGCTTTGCTGATCGGCTTGGTCGGGGCACTGGTGCTGACCAGGTGGAAGCTGTCGACCGAGAAGGCCCAGCAGGCGCTTCAGAACGGTTTCCGGGAGAGCGGGCAGATCCTGGTGCTGACCGGGGTCGGAGGATCCCTGGCGGAAACGGTGAAAGCGGTGGGGCTGGGAGAAGTCCTCAAAGGATATTTCTCCTCCAGCACGGTCCTCCCGCTGCTGTTGGTGTGGGTGGTGGCCGCTGTGCTGCACATGGCGGTCGGCTCGGTCGTGCTGGCCTCGATCACCGCGGCCGGTGTGCTCGGCCCGGTGATGCCGTCCCTCGGCATCGACCCGGTGTTCGTCGCGCTGGCGGCGGGAGCCGGATCGCTGTTCATCATCCACGCGACGAGCAACACCTTCTGGCTGCTGCAGACCCTGCTGCCGCAGACGACCCGGGGAGCGCTGAAATCGGTGACCCTGACGGTCTCGCTCGCCTCGGTGATAGCGATGGTGCCGATCCAGCTCATGGCGTGGATCTTCTGAAACCGAGGTCGAAGTTCACCGCATCTCCGCCAGCACGTCGCGCAAGGTCGCGGTGACCGCGTCCGGGTTGTCGGTCTTCATCAGGTGACCGGACTGCGGGATCTCGTGGTAGCGGGCGTGCGGCACCGCCTCCAGCAGGATGTCCGCCGCTTTGCGCGGGCACAGTTGGTCCTGGTCCGCTCCGATGACGGCCACCGGGCAGCTGATCGTCCCGAGGTGCGGCGTGAGCGGGGACTCGCGCAGCGCCACCAGTGCTTCGGCGGCGTTGGCGTAGCCGCGGCCGTCCCCGACCGCCTCCTGGCGCTGGCGGACGAGGTCGTCCAAGTCGGTTGGCTCGCGCACGAGCGAGGACCGGGTGTCCGCGCGCAGGGCTGCGGCCACCTCCTCCGGTCCTCCGGACAGCAGCTGTTCGGCCCGCTCGGCGAAGAAGGACGCGGCCGCCCGCCCCACGACGGAGGAGGTGGCCATCGCCACCGCGCCCCGCACGAGTTCGGAACCGCTGGCCGCCGCGGAGAGCACCACGGTGCCTCCCAAGGAGAAGCCCACGCACACCGCCGGGCCGCTGACTTCGTCGAGGAAGGCCAGCAGGTCGTCGCGCAGCTGTTCCAGCTTGCCGTCGGCCTCGCCCAGCGTGGTCGCTCCGTGCCCCCGCAGGTCGTAGGCGAAGGTCCGGTAGTCGGGCAGTTCTCGCTGCTGGCGTTGCCAGCTGCGGTGGTCCTCGGCGAGCCCGTGCACGAAGACCACCGCCGGGCCGCTGCCGGAGCAGGTGTAGTGGACCTCGATGTCGCGCAGTGGAACGGTGGGCAAGGTGATCAACTCCTCGATGTGGTCGGCCGCGGCTGCGCCGCGGCGGGAGGGGCTCGAAATCGGAGAGGGCGGTGCGGTGTGTCCGAGTTCGACCACCACCGGGGCGACGCCCTTCCGGGGCCGGCTCGGCGAACCGGCTGCTCGCGGTGCGGTATCACTGCCCGAAACCGAGCTCCGCCGTGGCCGCCGCGTTGTCGGGTTCGGTGCGCACGGAGAACTTCCCGTCCGGGCCGCCGGCGATCAGCACCGGGTCTCCGGCGAACACCGGCCGCCGGAACCGGTAGTCGACCGACGTCACCGGCTGCGGCGCGTGCTGCCGGGCCAGTTCGGTCATCAGCAGCACCAGCAGGGGACCGTGCACCACCAGGTCGGGGTAGTGCTCGACCTGCTGGCAGTAGGCCAGGTCGTAGTGGATGCGGTGGGAATTGGCGGTCAGCGCGCTGAACCGGAACAGCCGCACGGGATCTCCGGTGAACCGCTGCTGCCACGGGGCGTCGGAGCGGGGGTGGTGAGCGGATCGGTCCCCGAAGTCCCGCGGGGAGCCATCGCCGCTGCGGTAGACGTGGTCCTGCTCCTCGGTCAGGCACAGCTGCCCGTGCTGCCGGTACTCGCTGCGCACCGTGACGAACGCCAGCTCGCCGGTGCGTCCCTGCTTGACGCTGGTCCTCAGCAGCGCGCTGGTGCGTTCGGCGGGCACGCCGAGCTGCAGCGGTCGATCGACGAGCAGTCGGCCGCCGGCGAACATCCGACGCCGGTCCGGGATCGGCGGCAGGAAGTGCTCGCTGGCCGGGTGCCCGTCAGCGCCGAGGGCGCTGTGGTCCGGCCACTGGTGGAAGTACACCCAGTGCCACAGGGGTGGTAGGGCGGTGAAATCGCGCAGTTCCGGCGGTGTCTCCAGCACTGCGGCGAGCGCTCGGGCCCGCTCCGGCAGCAGCTGGTCGGTGCTGCGCGCGGCTTCGGGGGCCCAGCCGGACAGGCAGGCTTCTAGGCTCGGCAACGGGGGCCTCCCTTCAGCTCGGTCGATTTTTGCTGCCTCCAAGGGAAAGGTCAATCCTGCTTAGGCGAAAAGACTGATCGCTTTTTCGGGCCGGCTGCCCTTATGGTCTATCCCGCACCCCGCTGTCCTCAGCACGACAGGAGCAGCACAGTGAGCACAGTGGACATTCTCCCGGAGGACGAGCGCCTGGTCGTGGCCACGGTGCGCGAATTCGTGGACGAGAAGGTCAAGCCGGTGGTCCGGGAACTGGAGCACGCCAACGCGTACCCGGAAGAGCTCATCAACATGATGAAGGAAATGGGCATCTTCGGCCTGGCGGTTCCGGAGGGCTACGGCGGCAACGAGGTGTCCACCCCGTGCTACGCGCTGGTCACCGAAGAACTGGCGCGCGGCTGGATGAGCCTGGCCGGGGCCATGGGAGGTCACACGGTGGTGGCCAAGCTGCTGCTGCACTTCGGCACCGAGGAACAGCGGAAGCGCTACCTGCCGAAGATGGCCACCGGGGAAATCCGGGCCACGATGGCGCTGACGGAACCCGGTGGGGGGTCCGATCTGCAGGCGATGAAGACGGTGGCCCGTCGAGACGGCGACGCCTACGTCGTCAACGGGGCCAAGACCTGGATCACCAACTCCCGCCGGTCGCAGCTGATCGCCCTGCTGTGCAAGACCGACCCCGACGCCCGGCCGGCGCACCGGGGGATCTCCGTCCTGCTGGTCGAGCACGGCCCCGGGCTCACCGTGTCCCGGGACCTGCCCAAGCTCGGCTACAAGGGGGTGGAGAGCTGCGAGCTCGTCTTCCAGGACTACCGGACACCGGTGAGCTCTCTGCTCGGCGCGACCGAGGGGAACGGGTTCGCGCAGATGATGAAAGGGCTGGAGACCGGGCGCATCCAGGTGGCTTCCCGGGCGCTGGGGGTCGGGCGGGCCGCGTTGGAAGACGCGTTGCGGTACGCGCAGGAGCGCGAGGCGTTCGGCAAGCCGATCTGGAAGCACCAGTCGATCGGGAACTACTTGGCGGACATGGCCACCAAGCTCACGGCCGCCCGCCAGTTGACTCTGCACGCCGCGCGCGAGTACGACGCGGGGCGCCGGGTGGACATGGAAGCCGGGATGGCGAAGCTGTTCGCGTCGGAGACCGCCATGGAGATCGCCCTCAACGCGGTGCGGATCCACGGCGGG
>NZ_AYJW01000053.1 GCF_000497205.1 Saccharopolyspora rectivirgula DSM 43747 | reverse complement strand
GGCGTGCCGCAGATCGAGGTCACCTTCGACATCGACGCCAACGGCATCGTGCACGTCTCGGCCACGGACAAGGGCACCGGCAAGGAGCAGTCCATCAAGATCAGCGGCGGTTCGGCGCTCCCGAAGGAAGACATCGAGCGGATGGTCAAGGACGCCGAGGCCCACGCCGAGGAGGACAGGCGGCGTCGCGAGGAGGCCGAGACCCGCAACCAGGCCGAGTCGCTGGTCTACCAGACCGAGAAGGTCCTCACCGACAACGCGGACAAGATCTCCGCCGAGACGCGCCAGGAAGTGCAGGACGCCATCAAGGACGTCAACGAGGCCCTCAAGGGCGACGACGTCTCGGCGATCAAGTCGGCGATGGAGCAGCTGGCCACCAAGTCACAAGCGATCGGCCAGGCGATGTACGGCCAGCAGGCCTCCACGGGCACCGACCAGGCGGCCGGGGGCGCCGGAAGCCAGGGCGGCACCTCCTCCGGCGGCGACGAGGACGAGGTCGTGGACGCGGAAATCGTCGATGACGATGAGCGGAACAAGTGATGTTCGCACCACGAGGAGCAAGCTGCCGGTCCCAGCCGCCAACCCCCGGCAGCCTCCCCCGGCAGCGGAAGCGGCGGTGGACGCACCCCGATCCGCCGCCGGGGAACTCGACCAGCTCCGAGCCGAGCGGGACGAGTACCTGAGGGCTTTGCAGCGGCTCAAAGCCGAGTTCAGCAACTACCGCAAGCGCATGATCCGCCAGCAGACCCAGGTCGTGGCGGAGGCCACGGAGGATCTGGTGCGCCGGCTGCTACCGGTCCTGGACGCGCTGGAGCTGGGCGCCCAGCACGTGCCCGATCAGCTGCGCCCCGTGTTGCGCCAACTGCAGGACACGCTCGCTGAAGAAGGTCTGCAGCGGTTCGAACCGATCGGCGCCGACTTCGACCCCACCGAGCAGCAGGCGGTGGCGGACGAACCGGTCGTCCCGCTGCGACCGGGCAGCAGCCGGGAAACGGTCAGCTCAGTCCTGCGCCCTGGATACCGGCTGCGCGGGCGCCTGCTGCGGCCGGCTCTGGTTCGGATCCGGAGTCGACCTCGCACGTAGCCACCGGCTGCTCGGAGCTGCCCAGGTCGATCACCTGCACGTTGGCCAACACCTGCTCCACGAGGGAATCCACGCCGACCCGGCCTTCGACCTTGCTCAGCTGGCCCACCGTGGACCGGGTGGCCACCTGCGGCGGCATGATCAAGCTGCAGCAGTCCTCGTCGGGCAGCTTGGAGATGTCGTAGGTGCCGATCCGCCGGGCCTCGTTCATGATCTCGGTCTTGTCCCAGCCGACCAGCGGGCGCAGCAGCGGGAGCGAGCTGGCCTGCTCGGTCGTCGCCATGTTGCTGAGGGTCTGGCTGGACACCTGGCCGAGGCTGTCGCCGGTGATCAGCGCCTGCGCGTTCAGCTGCTGGGCGAGGACGTCCGCGATGCGCACGAACAGCCGGCGCTGGGCAACGATCTGCAGTTCACCGGCACCGGCCGTGGCCAGCGCCCGCTGCGCCTTGCCCACCGGTACCACGTGCAGCTTGGAGTTGCCCTGGAATTGGTTGAGCCGGCGCACCAGCGCGTACGCCTTGTAGGTCGAAGACGGACCGGTGAACGGGGCCCCGGTGAAATGGACGAAGTCGCACCGCAGACCGCGCTTCATCATCCGGTAGGCGGCGACCGGGGAGTCGTAGCCGCCCGAGAGCAGCGCCAGGGCACGACCGGAGGAGCCCACCGGCAGCCCGCCCTGGCCGCGCAGGTGCTCCACGGAGATGAAGATCTCCCGCCAGTCGACCTCGACGAAGACCTCGACCTCCGGGTTGCTGAGGTCCACCGGCCAGTTCAGCTCGTCGCACACGCGCTGGCCGATGAAACCGGCCAGCTGGGAGGAGCTCATCTGGAACGCCTTGTCCCGACGGCGGGCCTTGATCGCGAACTTCTTGGCCGCTTCGCCGCCGTAGCGTTCGCGCAGCATCTGCACGACCATCCGGGCGGCTTGCTCGGGGTTCTTCGGCACGCGGTAACCCGGCTGGACGACGCTGATGCCGATCACTTCGCGTAACCGATCGACCAGCGGCTGCTGGGGGCCCGAGGCGGTCACCACCGCTACACCGGAGCGGCGTTCGATGCGGGCGTTCGGATCCACCTCGGCAACGGCGTGCTTCAAATTGCGCAGCAGCTGCCGTTCGAAGATGTTCCGGTTGCGGCCCTTGATGGCCAGCTCACCATGCTTGAGCAGCACGCAGGGCTGCGCCATGAATTCCACCCCTTAAAAACGCTCACCTGCCCGATGCCTGTGCAGCACACCGAGTAGCGCATGGACGACGTTTTCGAGGATACGTGCTCGCTCGCGGGGCGAGTGAGCGCACCGGGAAGTGGCCTGGAGCACTGCTGTGCCGCGCTGCGGCCGCGGCAGCTGCGCCGGAGCCGGGCCAGCGGAACCGGAATATCTACTGTGGACATCTGGGTGCGGGCGCTGTCGCACCGGGCGGTGATGGACCTGTCACGCTCCGTACAACCAGTCGATGTGCTTGTAGTCGTTGGGGGAGCGGGTGGCCAGCAGCTCGTTGCGGAGCGATCGGGCCAGGCCGTCCACGTGCCAGATGTCTCCCCAGGTGCGAGCGGTGGTCTGCACCTTCGACGCCTGCGGTGCGCGGATCTGCTGGGTGGCGCTGAAGACCTCCTCCCAGTCGACGCTCTCGCCATCGCGGTGCTTGCCCACCTGGCTCCCCAGCACTTCCGCGTCTTCGATCGACTGGCAGGCGCCCTGGGCGAGGTACTGCAAGGTGGCGTGGGCGGCGTCGCCGACCAGCATCAGTCGACCGTTGGACCAGTTGCTGATCGGAATCCGGTCGTACATCTTCCAATGCCGGTCCCGCCACAGCGAGTCCAGGCCTTGGCGAACGCGGTCGCAGCACTGGGCGAACGCGGTGTCGAGCTCGTCCGGGCCGCCCCAGTCGGCTTCGCCGGCGAAGTACTTCGGGCTGCGGAACACGGCGACCAAGTTGGCCATCTTCCCCTGCCGGAGCCCGTAGTGCACGAAGTGGCACCCCGGGCCCATCCAGGCGATGACCTCGTCGAGGTCGACGTCCGGCCGCTCGGAGATCGGCACGGCGCCCCGGTAGGCCACGTAACCGGAGCAGACCGGTTCGTCGTCCACGACGTGGCTGCGCAAGCGCGAGTTGAGGCCGTCGGCCCCAATGACGACCTGGCTCTTGAGGGCGGTGCCATCGCTCAGGTAGGTGCGGGCGGAGTCGGATCCGGTCTCCACCCGCTCCACGGTGCTGTTCGTCTGCAGCTCGACGCCGGCTTCCCGGCACGCCTCGAGCAGGATCCGGTGCAGATCGCTGCGGTGCACGACGACGTAGGGAGCCCCGTAGTGCTGCTGGAACTCCTCGCCCAATGGGAGGTGGGTCAGCTTCTCGCCGGTGATGGCATCGCCCAGGACGAGTCGTTTCGGTTCTACGCCGGCGGCTCGGACCTCGTCGAGCAGGCCCCAGTTGTCGAGGATGCGGGTGGCGTTCGGGCCCAGCTGCAGCCCGGCGCCGACTTCACCGAATTCCGGAGCGCGTTCCAGCAGTCGGACCGACAGTCCTTGCTGGCGCAGTGAGAAAGCAGTTGCCAGTCCGCCGATTCCGCCGCCGACTACGATCACGTCCTGGCTTTCGGACCCCGATGTCCGGTTGTTCATTGGCTGTTCTCCTTCTGCTCGTGGCGGATCCAGCGCGAAGCGTTTGCGAAAGTACTTGGAAATTCGGCTGCGCAGAATAGGATTCCGCCATGAAGAACAGGCCGCCTTACGCGATCGCTTCGGTGGACAACGCGCTGCTGCTCCTGCAAATGCTGCGCGATCAAGGGGAACTTCGGGTCAGCGAAGCGGCCGAAGAGCTCGGCATAGCCCGCTCCACCGCCCACCGCCTGCTTTCCATGCTGGTGTATCGGGATTTCGCGATCCAGGACGACCGGCGGGTTTACGTCCCGGGGCCCGCGCTGAGCGCGAACTTCGTTGCTGGATCGATAAACCAGCAATTGCGCAAGGTGCTGCACCCGCACATGGACGCGTTGTGCGAACGAGTGCAGGAGACGGTGAACCTCATGGTTCGGGTGGGCACCCAGACCAGGTTCCTGGCCAGTGTCGAATCGACTCAGGTCCTCCACGTCGGCGATCGCCGAGGAACGATCCTCCCGGCGCACTTGTCCTCCGGAGGCAAGGTTTTGCTGGCAGAACTCGAGGAGAACCAGCTCGAACAGCTCTACCGGCCGGAGGGAGCGGCGAGTCCGCTGTCCAGTCGGGAATGGAGCGCTCTGCGGCGCGAACTGAAATCCGTTCGGAAGAACGGGTACGCGCTGAACCAGGAGAGGACCGAAGTCGGGGTGTGCGCGGTCGGGGTCCCGGTGCGCAATCCAGCCGGGCACGCCGTGGGCGCCCTGTCCATCTCATCGCCTTCGGTGCGCTTCCGCCGGCAGCAGATCCCCTTCCTGGTCGGTGAACTCCGGTCGACGGTCGCCCAAGCGGAGCAGGAATTGCGTGAAGCAGGAGAATTCCAATGAATTCTTCTTAGCAGAATGGTATTCGGCATGCGGGACATGCCGAATACGGTCTAGCGCATGCCGCACACTGACGTGCGCCCGGGCCGATCCGGCCGGGCAGCTTTCCTCGTCGTCGCCCTGTGCTGGGTGACGGTCGTCTTCGACGGCTACGACTTGATCGTCTACGGGACGGTCCTGCCGGAGTTGCTCCGCGAGCCCGGGTGGGGGCTGACCCATCAACTGGCCGGTTTTCTGGGAAGCCTCGCCTTCGTGGGGATGCTCCTGGGTGCGCTGGTCGCCGGCGCGCTCTCGGACCGGATCGGGCGGCGTCGGACGGTTCTGCTGTGCACGACGTGGTTCTCGGTCTTCACCGTGCTCTGCGCGGTGGCGTGGGGGCCGGTCGCGTTCGGCGCTTTCCGCTTCCTCGCCGGTCTCGGGCTCGGTGGTCTGGTGCCCTCGGCGAACGCGCTGGCTGCTGAATTCGTTCCAGAACGCCGCCGTTCCACGGTGTCCACGCTGATGATGTCGGGCGTGCCCATCGGGGGCAGTTTGGCAGCGGTGCTCGGGATCGGGGTGATCCCCACCTGGGGCTGGCCGAGCATGTTCTGGGTGGCCCTGCTCTGCTTGGTGGTCGTGCTGCCGCTGTGCTGGTGGAAGCTCCCGGAAACAGCTGCTTACTACCGGGCGCGCGGTGATCTCGAACGGGCGGAGTTGGTGGAGCAGCGGTTCGGCGGAATTTCGAGTCGCAGCGGCGAGGCCGACGAGAGCGCGGATGAAGGCCTGTTCTCGCGCAAGTACTTGGCCGCCACAGTTCTTTTTGCACTGTCTACATTAGCTACTTTGTTCGCCTGGTACGGCTTGGGCACCTGGCTGCCGCAGTTGATGAGGGAATCCGGGTTCAACCTAGGTTCTTCTCTGGCCTTCCTGTTGGCGTTGAACCTCGGAGCCGTTGCCGGTTCCTTGCTGACGGCTTGGGCGGGGGACCGGTTCGGGCCGGTTGTCACCGGAGTGGTGGCTGCTTTCACCGCTGCTGCAAGTCTCGCGGGATTGCTGACCCATCCATCCAATGCGGTCACATATGCGCTCTTGGTGCTGGCCGGAGTTGGTACGCACGGAACGCAGTGCTTGATCATCGCTGCCGTTGCGAACCACTACTCGTCCCGTCAACGGGGCACAGCGCTGGGTTGGGCGCTGGGCATCGGTCGGATAGGCGCTGTGGTTGCTCCACAAGCCGGAGGCCTGCTGCTGGCCGCCGGCTTCGGCGTCGGGGCGAACTTCTTGGTCTTCGCGGCAGCTGCTGCCCTTGCCGGTCTGCTGCTGTGGGTTTGCCCGCGGCCTGCTCCGGTGCGGAGAACTCGGCCAGCTGTCGGGATCGGAATTGTTGAGGAGGGATGATGACGTCGACTCAGCCGACCGATGAAGAAAAAGCTGAGCTGGACGAGCTGTACGCGGACTTCGCCGCCGAACACCTGAATCCGTTGTGGACTCAGTTGGGCGATCTGATGCCGATGGAGCCCAAACCCCGGGCGGTCCCGCACGTGTGGCGGTGGAGCACGCTCTACCCGCTGGCCCAGCGGGCGGGCGAGCTGGTCCCGGTCGGTCGAGGCGGGGAACGCCGGGCGATCGCACTGGCCAACCCCGGCTTCGGAGGGGCCCCGTACGCCACGCCCACGCTGTGGGCGGCGATCCAGTACCTGGGGCCGAAGGAAGTGGCTCCGGAGCACCGGCACAGCCAGAACGCCTTCCGGTTCGTCGTCGAGGGCGAGGGCGTGTGGACCGTGGTCAACGGGGACCCGGTCGCCATGCGCCGCGGCGACTTCCTGCTCACCCCGGGGTGGAACTTCCACGGCCACCACAACGAAACCGACCAGCCGATGGCCTGGATCGACGGCCTGGACATCCCGTTCGTGCACTACACGGACTCGGCGTTCTTCGAGTTCGGTTCCGAGCAGGTCACCGATGGCAAGACCCCGGACGTCTCGCGCTCCGAGCGGCTGTGGGCGCACCCGGGGCTGCGACCGCTGTCGGGGCTGGACGCTCTGCCGAACTCGCCGATCGCGGCGTACCGGTGGGAGCACACCGACGCGGCCCTGCGCGAACAGCTCGCCTTGGAGGACGAGGGGTACCCCGCCACCGTCGAACCGGGGCACGCGGCGGTGCGCTACACCAACCCGACCACCGGTGGGGACGTGATGTCGACGATCCGGGCGGAATTCCACCGGTTGCGCGCGGGGGCGTGGACCCGGCCGCGCCGCGAGGTGGGCTCCTCGGTGTGGCAGGTGTTCGAGGGAACCGGCGAGATCGTCGTCGACGGGACCGAGCACCGGGTGGAGAAGGGCGACTTGATCGTGGTGCCGTCGTGGTCCAAGTGGTCGCTGCGTTCGGAAGGTGGTTTCGACCTGTTCCGGTTCTCCGACCACCCGATCTTCGAGCGGCTCAACCAGGCACGTGTGTTCGTCGAGGAAGGGGAATGATGAAGCTGGCCACCGCACGTTTCGATGGGCGGACCGCGGCAGTTCGCGTGGACGGCGACGAAGCCGTGGAGCTGCCCGCGGCCGATGTCGGTGCGCTGCTGGCGCAACCGGACTGGCGGCACGTGGCCGCGCAGGGCGGAACTCGCCACCAGCTCTCCGGGCTCGACCTGGCGCCCGTGGTGCCCCAGCCGGGAAAGATCGTGTGCGTCGGGCTGAACTACCGCAACCACATCCTGGAGATGGGGCGGGAACTGCCGGAGCACCCAACGCTGTTCGCCAAGTACGCCGAAGCGCTGATCGGGCCGAACGACGAGATCGTTAAGCCAGCGGACTCGGACGCCCTGGACTGGGAGGGCGAGCTGGCGGTGGTCATCGGCACCCGGGTGCGCAACGCCGACGCGGAAGCGGCTGCCGCGGCCATCGCTGGCTATGCGGTGCTCAACGACGTCACCGTCCGCGACTACCAATACCGCACCAAGCAGTGGCTGCAGGGCAAGACCTTCGAGGACACCACCCCGTTCGGTCCGCACCTGGTCACCACCGACGGGTTCGAGCTGGACGCGGAGATCACCACCGAGGTCGACGGCGAGGTCGTGCAGTCCTCCAACGTCAAGGACCTCGTGTTCGGTCCGGTCGACCTGGTGTCCTACATCTCCAGGATCGTCACCCTCAACCCCGGGGACGTCATCGCCACCGGGACCCCGGGTGGGGTTGGGCACGCCCGCAAGCCGGCCCGCTACCTGTCCGTGGGCAGCAAGCTGGTGACCCGGATCGCCGGTCTTGGGGAACTGGTCAACACCGTGAGGTAGGGATTTTCCGTGAACGACCCAGTTCTGGCTCAACGGCTGCTGTGGGCTCGCCGGGGGACGGCGTACTTCGCCCGCAAGCTGAGCGAGCTGCGGGACGAGGAGTTCGACGAGCAGACCCGGCTGCCGGGGTGGACCCGACGGCACCTGATCGCTCATGTCGGCTACAACGCCCGTGCGATCGCCCGGCTCGTCGAGTGGGCCGCCACCGGGGTGGAGACCCCGATGTACTCCTCGCCGCAGGCGCGGGCGGAAGAGATCGAGAAGGGGGCCACGCTGCGCCCGTTCGCGCTTCGGGCGCTGGCCGAGCACGCGGCCGTGCACCTGAACGTGCTCTGGCGCGACCTGCCGGCAGAGCGGTGGAGCGAGAAGGTCAGAACAGCGCAGGGGCGGATCGTGCCGGCCAGCGAGACGCCGTGGATGCGGGCCCGCGAGGTCTGGATCCACGCCGTGGACCTCGACAACGGGGCGAGCTTCCACGACTTCGAGCCCGAGCTGCTCGACGCGCTGCTCGCGGACGTGACCGGGCTCTGGCAGCGCAAGCAGCAAGGGCCGTCGCTGGTCCTGCGCCCCACCGACCGGGAGTCGGCGGAGTACCGCGTGGAGGTCGAGGGCAGCGCTCCGCGCGCCGTTCGAGGCTCCACCGCGGACCTGGTGCGCTGGGTCACTGGCCGCGGGGCGGTGGAGCTCGAAGCTGACGGTGGAGAACTCCCCCGCCTGGGCAGGTGGCTGTGACCGGAACCCGTTCGCGGGGCGGCGGTGGCACCGCGCCCGCCGCCCGCCCCGCGGGGCCGCTCCGGCGCGGGCGGCCGGGAGGAACGGCGTGGTGGCGGGGCAGCGGATCGTCGCCTTGTTCGAGCGCTGCTCCCGCTTCCGTCCCCTCGAAGGGTTTTCAATCCGGGGCGAATTCACCGGAAGTGCTCAGCGTAGCCCGGATGGGCGACATTATCGATTTAACCGCTGCTTAGTGAGCCAGTAAAGTCAGCACCATTGACCGCTTCGATCATAGGCGGGTCGGGCAGAGCTCTTTGGCAAATCTGGAGAGGGGTAGCGGTCCATGGTGCGTGCCGTAGGAACGCTGGCTGTTGTCGGGGCCGGATTGCTGGGCTTCTGGGTCGGGTACCTGGTGGACTCGGTGCGCAATCCGGTGCGCGGCCACGACGGCAGGAAACAAGTCCTGGTCGCAGCTTGAGCACTTCTGGCTACATCGGACTGTTCTGCTGGACTGGTCGCGTGGCGCGCAGCCTCGCGACCAGTCAGCTCACCATCCGCGTTCCCGCCACTCGCCGAGCTTGGGGCGTTCTGCCCCGAGGGTGGAGTCGTCGCCGTGCCCCGGGTAGAACCAAGTTTCGTCCGGCAGCACGGAGAACACGCGGTTCTCCACGTCATCGATCAACGAATTGAACTCCTCGGGCGAATTGGTCTTTCCGACCCCGCCGGGGAAGAGCGAATCCCCGGTGAAGAGGTGCGGATGACCTGTCGGGTCCCGGTACAGCAACGCGATCGAACCGGGAGTGTGCCCGCGGAGGTGGATCACTTCCAACTCGCACTCGCCCACCGCGATCGTGTCGCCGTGCTCGACCAACCGGTCCGGCGGCACCGGCAGGCTGTCGGCGTCCTCCGGGTGGGCCACGGTGTTGGCCCCGGTCTGCCCCGCGACCGCGCCGAGCGCTTGCCAGTGGTCGGGATGGCGGTGCGTGGTGACGATCGTCCGCAGGCGCGGCCGCTGCTCGTCGTGGCCGAGCAGGTCCGCCAGCCGTTCCGGCTCGTCCGCGGCGTCGATGAGCAGTCCGTCACCGGTGCGGCGGCACACCAGCAGGTACGCGTTGTTGTCCATCGGACCGACCGAGATCTTGGTTATCGACAGCGCGTCGAGCTGCCGCCGGGCTGCCGCCCCACCCGGCTCCACATGTCCGGTGTAGGTCTCCTGTATCTCCACGGGCCCGAGCCTAACTCCCGCCACCCCACCAGCCGCTGATCGACGTCTTGTCCCGGGTCGGCGCAGCGGCCCGCGCCGGTGAGCACGGGCAGTGGTCGGTTCAGGACGGCCGGTGCCGATGGGGTGGAGGTGGCAAATCACGTCCGCTCCGGTGCCGGATTTGCGTATCGTCGGTTGAGGGCGGTGTTGGCTGACCGCCCGGTGCGGTGCACGGTGAGGAGTGCCGGGCAGCGGCGCAGCGCCGTGCCGGCAGAGAACTGTCGGTGCTTGCGAATAGCATTGGTACGACGACGCGCACGTGTTCAACCGGCTGTCTTCCCGGCGCGCGTCCACGGTCAACGGCGAGCAACTTTCGAAGGGATCACTGTGGCTGACCGCCTTGTCGTCCGCGGCGCCCGTGAGCACAACTTGCGCGGGATCGATCTCGACCTCCCCCGGGACAGCTTGATCGTGTTCACCGGTCTTTCCGGATCGGGGAAGTCCAGCCTGGCGTTCGACACGATCTTCGCCGAGGGGCAACGGCGGTACGTCGAATCCCTGTCCGCCTACGCCCGGCAGTTCCTGGGGCAGATGGACAAGCCCGACGTGGACTTCATCGAAGGGCTTTCCCCGGCGGTGTCCATCGACCAGAAGTCCACCAGCCGCAACCCGCGGTCCACGGTCGGCACCATCACCGAGATCTACGACTACCTCCGGTTGCTCTACGCCCGTGCCGGACGGCCGCACTGCCCGGTGTGCGGGGAGCCGATCAGCAAGCAGACCCCGCAGCAGATCGTGGACCAGGTGCTGGAGATGCCCGAGCGCACCAAGTTCCAGGTGCTCGCGCCGGTGGTCCGCGGCCGCAAAGGGGAGTACGTCGACCTGTTCGAACGCCTGCAGCAGCAGGGTTTCGCCCGGGTTCGGGTGGACGGCGCGGTGTACCCGCTGGGGGAGACGCCGAAGCTGAAGAAGCAGGAGAAGCACGACATCGCGGTCGTCGTCGACCGGCTCACCGTCAAGGCCAGCGCCAAGCAGCGGCTGACCGACTCGGTGGAGACCGCGCTGCGGCTGGCCGACGGACTGGTCGCGATCGAATTCGTGGACTTCCCCGAGGACGACCCGCAGCGCGAGCGCAAGTTCTCCGAGAACCTCGCTTGCCCCAACGGCCACCCGCTGGGGGTGGACGAGCTGGAGCCCCGCTCGTTCTCCTTCAACTCCCCCTACGGCGCCTGCCCGGAGTGCGGCGGGCTCGGCATCCGCAAAGAGGTCGACCCGGAGCTGGTCGTTCCGGACGAAGAGCTCTCGCTGGCCGAAGGGGCGATCGCGCCCTGGTCCGGCGGGCACACCGCCGAGTACTTCACCCGGCTGCTCACCTCGCTGTCGGAAGCCATCGGCTTCAGCATGGACACGCCGTGGAAGAAGCTGCCGACCAAGGTCAAGAAGGCCGTGCTGCACGGCACGACCGACCAGGTGCACGTCCGCTACCGCAACCGGTACGGTCGGGTCCGCTCCTACTACGCCAACTACGAAGGCGTCATCCCGTTCCTCGAGCGTCGGCTCGAGCAGACCGAGTCGGACTACGCGCGGGAGAAGTACGAGGGCTACATGCGGGAGGTGCCGTGCCCGTCCTGCGACGGCACCCGGCTGAAGCCGGAGATCCTCGCGGTCACCATGGAAGGCGCGGACCACGGTGAGCTCTCCATCGCCGAGCTGTGCGCGCTCAGCATCAAGGAGTGCAAGGAGTTCCTCGACGGGCTGGTGCTGAACGCGCGCGAGGAGATGATCGCCGGCCCGGTGCTGAAGGAAGTCCGGATGCGGCTCGGCTTCCTGCTGGACGTGGGGCTGGACTACCTGTCCCTCAACAGGCCCGCCGCGACCCTGTCCGGCGGGGAGGCGCAGCGCATCCGGTTGGCCACCCAGATCGGGTCCGGGCTGGTCGGGGTGCTCTACGTGCTGGACGAGCCGTCCATCGGCCTGCACCAGCGGGACAACCACCGCTTATTGGAAACCCTGGCCCGGCTTCGCGACCTCGGCAACACCCTCATCGTCGTCGAGCACGACGAGGACACGGTGCGCAACGCCGACTGGGTGGTGGACATCGGCCCGGGCGCTGGTGAGCACGGGGGCCAGGTCGTCCACAGCGGTCCGGTCAAGGAACTGCTGCGGAACCGGAACTCGCTGACCGGGGACTACCTCGCCGGGCGGAAGCAGATCCCGGTGCCGGAGGAGCGGCGTCCGCGGGATCCGAAGCGGCAGCTGACGGTGGTCGGCGCGCGGGAGCACAACCTGCGCAAGATCGACGTCTCCTTCCCGCTGGGTTGCCTGGTGGCGGTCACCGGGGTGTCCGGGTCCGGCAAGTCGACCTTGGTCAACGACGTCCTCGCCACGGTGCTGGCCAACAAGCTGAACGGGGCCCGCCAGGTGCCCGGCCGGCACAGCCGGGTGAAGGGTCTGGAGCACGTGGACAAGCTCGTGCAGGTCGACCAGTCGCCGATCGGGCGCACTCCGCGGTCGAACCCGGCCACCTACACCGGGGTCTTCGACCACATCCGCAAGCTGTTCGCCGCGACCACGGAGGCGAAGGTCCGCGGTTACCAGCCGGGGCGGTTCTCGTTCAACGTCAAGGGCGGGCGGTGCGAGGCCTGCGCCGGGGACGGAACGCTGCGGATCGAGATGAACTTCCTGCCCGACGTGTACGTGCCCTGCGAGGTCTGCAAGGGGGCCCGCTACAACCGGGAGACCCTCGAGGTGCGCTACAAGGGCAAGAACATCGCCGAAGTCCTCGACATGCCGATCGAGGAGGCCGCCGAGTTCTTCAAGCCCATCACCGCCATCCACCGGCACCTGAAGACCCTGGTGGACGTCGGGCTGGGCTACGTCCGGCTGGGGCAGCCGGCACCGACCCTGTCCGGTGGGGAGGCGCAGCGGGTGAAGTTGGCCAGCGAGCTGCAGAAGCGATCCACCGGCCAGACGGTCTACATCCTCGACGAGCCGACCACCGGGCTGCACTTCGAGGACATCCGCAAGCTCCTCGGCGTGGTGAACGGGCTGGTCGACAAGGGCAACACGGTCATCGTCATCGAGCACAACCTCGACGTCATCAAGACCGCGGACTGGATCGTCGACCTCGGCCCGGAGGGCGGTGCCGGCGGCGGCACGGTGGTGGCCGAAGGCACCCCGGAGGAAGTCGCCGAGGTGGCGGAGAGCTACACCGGCCAGTTCCTGCGCCCGGTGCTCGCCGACCGGTGACGCGGCTGACCCCCGGGGCGGCCGGCGAGCCGGTCCCATTCCCGAGCGCCTGCCAGGCGCTGCGAGGCGGGCAGGCGCCGCAGGTCCAGTCCGGTGGACGGATCCGCGATCGGCTGCAGGGCCGCTTCTGCGGCGGTGAACCAGGACGGCGTTCTTCGACGACCTCGCGTCCTCCGTGGTGCGGGGTGCGCCGGCGGGCCCTGGAGGTCGGGGACGTGCGCGGCCCCGGGCGACTGGACCACCGGTGCTGCCGTCGGACGGTCCCCGGTCGCCCGTGACCGCTGCGGACCGCTAGAAGAAGGTGCGCACCAGGTCGATCACCGTTTCGCCCTCGACCACCGGGATCAGGGGCCACTTGTCGAACACGGTGCACGGGTGGGAGAGGCCGAAGCCGATCCAATCCCCGGGCCGCAGTTGGTGGTCACCGGTGGCGATGAAGGCGTGCTGGTCGGCCAGGGCGGTCACCCGGCAGCCGGTGAGCTCGTGCAGCGCGCCCTCGCGGGTCCGCAGCAGCTGGGGTTCGGGAAGGTCCTGGTCGAACGAGACGTCGCGACGCCCCATGGTGGCCAGTGCCAGTCCCGGTTCGGGGGCGGAGGTCACCCGGGCCCAGATCCGCATGGCGGGGCGGAACGGTTCTTCATGGCCGGCGAGCCGGTGCTGCCTGCTGAACGGCGAGCGCGTCCGGTAGAACCCGTCGTCGTGCACGATGTAGGCACCGCTGCGCAGCACCGGGACCACCGGCAGGCCTTCCGGCCACGGCCCGGTGAGCGCTTCGGCGACCTGGTCGAAGTAGGCGCTGCCGCCGCAGGTGACGATCACTTCGGGGGTGTCCGCGAAGCGGCCCTGCTCGGCCAGTTCGAACACCAGTCGGCGCAGTTCCCCGGCGTATTCGTCGATCACGGCCAGGGCTCGGTTGTCGACGTCGCTCGCCAGCGCCCCTTCGTAGCCGGCCGCGCCGACCAGGCGGAGTCGGGAGGAGTCGGCCACCGCGGCGGCGACCCGGTGCGCTTCGGCGCGGGTGCGGGTGCCGGAGCGGCCACCGGGGCGGCCCAGCTCGACCAGGACGTCGACCGGCCGCGTGGTCTGGTGCCGGGAGAGGACCTCGTCCATCAGCTCGACCCCGGCCGCGGAGTCCACCAGGCAGCTGAAGGAGAAGTCTGGGTCGGCGTCGAGCTCCCGAGCGAGCCAGGCCAGGCCGGGTTCGTCCAGCAGCTGGTTGGCGAACAGGACGCGTTGGACCCCGAACGCCCGGTAGACCCGCAGCTGGCTGATGGTGGCGGCGGTGACCCCCCACGCGCCGTGCGCCAGTTGCTGCTGGAACAGCTGCGGAGCCATGGTCGTCTTGCCGTGGGGCGCCAGCTGGAGCTGGTGCTGGGCGCACCAGCGGGCCATGGTCCGCAGGTTGTGGTCCATGGCGGGCGCGTCCAAGGTCAGGACGGGGCCGACGAATCCCGAGTCGAACAGCTGCGGGCGTTGTGCCAGGAACTCCGCCACCGTGCTGCCGAACGCCTCGCTCGGCATTCCCTTGAACCGCCAGTCGATGCGCTCCTCGCGGAGCGCGCGCACCGCGGCCTCGTCGATGCCTGCGGTCACGGGACTGCTTCACCTCCTGCTGCCCTGGTCGACCTGGGGCGACGGAGCGCGGCCCATCGCCCCAGGCGTCCGGTCGAACGCCAGGTCAGTACACCGGTCCGGTGTACTTCTCCCCGGGGCCCTGGCCGGGCGGGTCGGGGATGGCGGAGGCTTCCCGGAAAGCGCGCTGCAGGCTTTGCAGCCCATCCCGCAGCGGTGCTGCGTGCGGCCCCAGGTACTCGACGGAGGCGGTCACCAGCCCGGCCAACGCGGTGATGAGCCGGCGGGCCTCGTCCAGGTCCCGGTTCGGCGCGTTGTCGGGGTCCTCGTGGGCCAGCCCGAGTTTTTCCGCCGCGGCCGACATCAGCATCACCGCGGCCCGGCTGATCACCTCGATGCTGGGAACATCTCCCAAATCCCGGACGTTGCTCTGGTTGTCGGCGAGGGGCTCGCCCGCTGAGCTCCCGGAGGGATTTTGCGGAGGGGTTGGCTCAGGTTCACTCACACCTGGTACCCTGACACGCGCGACCAGCCTCCGCGAAAGCGGGGGTGGCAAAGTGGAGCCCCGCTCCCACCCGAGTAGCCGTTGAGGCTTCCGGGTCCGGTCCTGCTGGTGGTCACGCCGTCAGCAGTGCGAAGCGGTATTGCGGTACCGGTTCGATCGGTTGGAGTAGGGTCCCGCGGGTCCGCACGAGGCGGATTGCCAGCGGGACTTCTGCGTTCAGGGGCGAGCTCTACGCGCCGCGCAAGTGAAGTAACAGCCATCGAACCGAGGAGGGCCCATCAGCTCCGAGACGCGCATTAATGACCGCATCCGCGTGCCGGAAGTCCGCTTGGTCGGACCGAACGGCGAGCAGGTCGGAATCGTCCGCATCGAGGACGCGCTCCGCCTTGCTCAGGAGGCGGATCTGGACCTTGTCGAGGTCGCCCCGCAGGCGCGGCCGCCTGTCTGCAAGCTCATGGACTACGGCAAGTTCAAGTACGAGAGCGCGCAGAAGGCACGCGAATCGCGCCGCAACCAGCAGCAGACCGTCATCAAGGAGCAGAAGCTCCGACCGAAGATCGACCCGCACGACTACGAGACGAAGAAGGGGCACGTGTCCCGCTTCCTCGGGCAGGGTCACAAAGTGAAGGTGACGATCATGTTCCGCGGTCGTGAGCAGTCGCGTCCTGAGTTGGGCTTCCGCCTGCTGCAGCGACTGGCTGAGGACGTTTCCGACCTCGGGTTCATCGAAGCGAAGCCGAAGCAGGACGGCCGCAACATGATCATGGTTCTTGCGCCGCACAAGAACAACAAGAAGTCCAAGGCGAACGCGTCGTAAGGCCCTGGAGCCTTCACGACGACGTGCAATCGACGCCGGGCAGGGAGCGCACCTGCGATCCCGCCCGGCATCTGTACGAAACGAGGACGAGTAGATGCCGAAGAACAAGACCCACAAGGGCACGGCAAAGCGCATCAGGGTGACCGGCAGCGGCAAGCTGCGGCGTGAGCAGGCCGGTCGCCGGCACCTCCTGGAGAAGAAGACGAGCCGGCTCACCCGTCGCCTCGAGGGCACCGAATCGGTGGCCAAGGCCGACGTCAAGCGCATCAACCGGCTGCTGGGTCGCTGAACTGCCCCGGGGCTACCCCAGCTCAGGGGCAGCTTCAGTTCAGTCAGTACATCCAGCTATCCGCCCGGGCGGTAGCTGCTACCGCCCCCGACCAGATACAGGACGGACCCCGTGGCACGCGTTAAGAGGGCAATCAACGCCCAGAAGAAGCGCCGCACCATTCTCGAGTCGACTCGCGGTTACCGCGGTCAGCGTTCCCGGCTGTACCGCAAGGCGAAGGAGCAGATGCTCCACTCGATGAACTACGCCTACCGCGACCGCCGGGCTCGCAAGGGCGACTTCCGGCGGCTGTGGATCACGCGCATCAACGCCGCCACCCGCCAGAACGGCCTCTCCTACAACCGCTTCGTGCAGGGTTTGAAGGCCGCTGGCGTCGAGGTGGACCGCAAGATCCTGGCCGAGCTCGCGGTCAACGACCCGCAGGCGTTCTCGGCTCTCGTGGACGTGGCTCGCAAGAACCTCTCGGAAGGTGCGGCCTGATCGCCAGAGCTACTTCTTCGCTGAAGCGGCCCGGGACGACTCCGCTCACCGAGCGGTCCTCCCGGGTCGCTGCTGCTCGTAAGCTGACCCGTCGCAGTGGCCGGGAGAAGGCGGGCAAGTTCCTGGCCGAGGGTGCGCAGGCGGTCACCGAAGCACTGACCGCCCACGCCTCGGGCCAGGCGCGGGTGCGCGACGTCTTCGCCACCGAATCCCCCCGCCACCTGGAGCTGACCGAACGGGCTCGCGCCGAGGGCATCCCGGTGCACTGGGTGACCGAGCGAGCGGCGGCCGCGCTGTCCGAGACCGTGACCCCGCAGGGGCTGGTGGCGGTCTGCGACCTCCCGCAGACCACGGTCGACCAAGCCCTGGCCGAACGCCCCGGCCTGGTCGCGATCCTGGTCGGAGTGGCCGATCCCGGGAACGCGGGAACCGTGGTGCGGGTGGCCGACGCGGCCGGTGCTGGAGCGGTGCTGTTCGCCGGCAACACCGTCGACGTCTACAACGGCAAAGCGGTGCGGGCTTCCACGGGCAGCGTCTTCCACCTGCCCGTCGCCCGCAGCAGGGACGTCGCCGACGTGCTCGTTCGCTGCCGGGAGGCCGGGTTGCAGCTGGTCGGAGCCGACGGGTACGCGAACCGCGATCTGCACGTCGCGGAAGACGCTGGAGCGCTGCGCCAACCGACGGCGTGGGTGTTCGGCAGCGAGGCCCACGGGTTGCCGGACGAGGTGAAGACGCAGCTGGACTTCACCTTGCGGGTGCCGCTGTACGGGCGGGCCGAGAGCCTGAACCTGGCCACCGCCGCCGCGGTGTGCCTCTACGCTTCCGCACGTGTCCGCCGGCACCAGCGCAGCCAGTAGCACGTGGGCACTGCCGGATCACTGCGCGGGTCAGCCAGCCGCGTCGCATAGACTCGAATGGCTAGCTTGCGGTCAGCTGACGCACGCCAATGAGCAGGCCGGCACGGGAATGAAGTCTGTCGGACCAACGGGAGTCACGCACTAACCATGTCTGGAGCCAACGACCCGTACGACCCGAAAGAGGTCGCCGCGCTGTCCCCGGAAACGTTGGAGCGCGCGGTGGTCGAGGCCCGCAAAGCCTTTGCGGATGCAGCTGACCTCGACGAGTTGGCCGCCGTCAAGCCCGCGCACTTGGGGGAGCGTTCGCCGCTGCTCACCGCGCGGCGCGAGATCGGGGCCCTGCCGCCGAAGGCCCGGGCAGACGCCGGAAAGCGGGTCAACGAGGCTCGGAAGCAGATCCAGAGCGCCTTCGAGGAACGTCGCGCTGTGCTGCAGGCCGAGCGCGATGAGCGGGTTCTGCGCGAAGAAACCGTCGACGTGACCCTGCCCTGGGACCGCGTCCCCGCCGGAGCCCGGCACCCGATAACGCAGATCATCGAGCGCATCGAGGACACCTTCCTGGCGATGGGCTGGGAAGTCGCCGAAGGCCCGGAACTGGAAGCGGAGTGGTTCAACTTCGACGCGCTGAACTTCGGCAAGGACCACCCGGCGCGCACCATGCAGGACACCTTCTACGTGGCGCCGGAGAACTCGGGCCGGGTGCTGCGCACCCACACCTCGCCCTCCCAGATCCGCGCGATGCTCGGTCGTGAGCTGCCGGTCTACGTGGTCTGCCCGGGGCGGACCTTCCGCACCGACGAGCTGGACGCCACCCACACGCCGGTGTTCCACCAGGTGGAGGGGCTGGCCGTGGACAAGGGACTGACCATGGCGCACCTGAAGGGCACGCTGGACGCGTTCGCCCGCGCCATGTTCGGGCCGGAGGCCGCGACCCGGCTGCGTCCTTCCTACTTCCCGTTCACCGAACCGTCGGGCGAGGTGGACGTGTGGTTCCCGGAGAAGAAGGGCGGCCCCGGTTGGGTCGAGTGGGGCGGCTGCGGCATGGTGAACCCCAACGTGCTCCGTGCCTGCGGAGTCGACCCCGAGGTCTACACCGGTTTTGCGTTCGGCATGGGGCTGGAGCGCACGCTGCAGTTCCGCAACGGAATCCCGGACATGCGGGACATGGTCGAAGGCGACGTCCGGTTCACGCTGCCGTTCGGCATCGAGTCCTGACCACCAATCCACCACTGAAAAGAGAGAAGGGCCTGACCAAGTGCGGATTCCGGTTTCCTGGCTGGCCGAGCACCTGGAGCTACCCGAGGAGACAACCGCGGAGGCGCTGGCCGAAGCGTTCATCCGGATCGGGTTGGAGGTCGAAGAGGTAACGCACCTGAACCAGGTGCGGGGCCCGCTCGTCGTCGGCCGCGTCGCCGCCATCGAAGAGCTCACGGGGTTCAAGAAGCCGATTCGGTACTGCCAGGTTGAAGTCGGCCGTGGTGAGGGCGACGAACAGCAGGTCAAGAACATCATCTGCGGCGCGACGAACTTCCGGGAGGGCGACCTCGTGGTGGTCGCGCTGCCCGGCACCGTGTTGCCCGGAGACTTCGAGATCTCGGCGCGCAAGACCTACGGCAAGATCAGCGAAGGCATGATCTGCTCCGCGCGGGAGCTCGGCATCGGTGAGGACCACGACGGCATCCTGGTACTGCCGGCGGGCACGGCCGACCCCGGTGACGACGCGATCGAGCTGGTCGGGTTGAACGACTCGGTCATCGAGCTGGCCATCACCCCCGACCGCGGTTACTGCTTCTCGGTGCGCGGATTGGCCCGTGAGCTGTCCAACGCGCTGGACGTGCCGTTCGGCGACCCGGCCGCCCGCCAGGTGCCGCCGGACGACCGCCCGTCGCGCGGTGTGGAGATCCAGGACCCGGGCGCTTGCTCGCGGTTCGTGTTCCGGCGGGTGACCGGAGTCGACCCCACCGCTCCGACGCCGTGGTGGATGCGTCGGCGGCTGATGCTGGCCGGAATCCGTTCGATCTCGCTGGCCGTGGACATCACCAACTACGTGATGTTGGAACTGGGCCAGCCGCTGCACGCGTGGGACGCCAGCAAGTTGTCCGGGGACGTGGTGGTCCGGCGCGCCCAGCCGGGGGAGAAGCTGACCACCCTGGACGGCGTGGACCGCGAGCTCGACCCCGACGACGTCGTCATCTGCGACGAGAGCGGGCCGGTGTCGCTGGCCGGTGTGATGGGCGGGGCCAGCACCGAAATCGGTGACGACACCCACGACGTGCTGCTGGAGGCGGCCAACTGGGATCCGGCGAGCATCGCCCGCGCCATCCGCCGGCACAAGTTGCCGAGCGAAGCCGGCAAGCGCTTCGAGCGTTCGGTGGACCCGGCCATCGCCCCGGTGGCCACCGAGCTGGCGGCTCAGCTGCTGGTGCGCTACGGGGAGGGCACCATCGCCCCGGGCCGGACCGACGTCGGCTCCCCGCAGACTCCCGAACCGGTCACCATGCCGCTGGACCTGCCGGACAGGATCGCCGGTGTTTCCTACGACCGCGGGGTCACCGCTCGCCGACTGACGCAGATCGGGTGCCGGATCGAGGTGAGCACCTCTGACGAGGGGGTCGGCCTGGTGACCGCCGTGCCGCCCACCTGGCGCCCGGACCTGAAGCAGCCGGCGGACCTGGTCGAAGAGGTGCTCCGGCTGGAGGGCTACCACACCATCCCGTCGGTGCTGCCGCCGGCGCCGGCCGGGCGCGGCCTGACCGCGGCGCAGCGGCGCAAGCGCGCGGTGTCCCGGGCCCTCGCCAGCGAGGGGTACGTGGAGGTGCTGCCGTTCCCGTTCACCGGGGACGCGGCGCTGGAATCGCTCGGGCTGGCGGAGGACGACCCGCGCCGCCGCACCATGTCGGTGCTCAACGCGCTCGAGGCGGACAAGTCCAAGCTCACGACCACGTTGCTGACCGGTCTGATCGACGCGTTGCAGCGCAACATCGCCCGTGGGCAGCGCGATCTCGCGCTGTTCCACATCGGGCAGGTCGTGCAGCCGGTCGAGGACCAGCCGGACGTTCCGGAAGTCGGCGTGGCGCACCGGCCCAGCGACGAGGAGATCGCCGCGCTGCACGCATCGCTGCCCGCGCAGCCGCTGCACGTCGGGGTCGTGCTGGCCGGCAAGCGCGAGCAGGACGGTTGGTGGGGCAAAGGTCGCGCGGCCAACTGGGCGGACGCGATCCAGGCCGCCCGCGTGGTTGCCGCTGCGGCCGGTGTGGAGCTGACCGTCAGCGCCGACGACCTGGCCCCGTGGCACCCGGGTCGTTGCGCCGCTTTGAAGGTCGGTGACACCGTGGTCGGCCACGCGGGTGAACTCCACCCGAAGGTCGTCGAGGCGTTCGGGTTGCCGAAGCGCACCTGTGCGATGGAGCTGGACCTGGACGCGCTGCCGCTGACGGACAACCGCCCGGCACCGCGGATTTCGCCGTACCCGCCGGTGCTGATGGACATCGCGCTGGTCGTGGACGACAGCGTGTCCGCCGAGCAGTTGACCGAAGTGGTGCGGGAAGGCGCCGGTGAGCTGCTGGAGGACGTGAGGCTGTTCGACACCTACTCCGGCGAGCAGGTCGGCGAAGGCAAGAAGTCGCTGGCCTTCGCGCTCCGCTTCCGCGCGCCGGACCGGACGCTGAAGCAGGAGGAAGCGGTCGAGGCACGGGATGCCGCGGTTGCTGCCGCGGTGGAGCGCCTGGGCGCTACCCTGCGCGCGTAGTCCTCGTCCGCCGGGGCCGGGGCTTCTCGACTGCGAGCAGCCCCGGCCCCGCGGTGTTCGGCAAGGTGGGCAGCCGTGGTCAACCTGGACCGTTTGATCAACATTCTCGGCCGCTACGGGGCCACGGTGGCTTGCGCACCTCGAGATCGAGGTGTGGAGCTCCGCTCGGTCTCCCTGCACGCGCCAGGAGAGCCCGAGCCGCTCCAGGCGGATGTTCTGCTGGCCTTGGGGGTGACCGCCGACCAGGCCGCGGACTTCTTGCGGGACACCGGCGCCAAGGTGGTGGTGTTCCGGTTCCCCGAGCTGACCGGGCGGGCGGTTCAGGTGGCCGCGGAGAAGGGCTGCACGGTTCTGCTCGCCGATCGCGGCGTGGCGTGGGGTGAGCTGGCCGGTGTGGTCTACGGTCTCGTCTTCGAAGGCCGGGAAACCGAAGCCGGCCGCGGGCCCACGGACTTGTTCGCGCTGGCCGATGCGCTGGCCGAGTCGGTCGGTGCGCCGGTGACCATCGAAGACCGCTTGTCCGGGGTGTTGGCCTACTCCAGCCGCCAGTTCGGTGCGGATCGCGCTCGCCGGGAAACGATCCTGGGGCGCCGGGTGCCGGAAGCGGTGCGGCAGAAGCTGCGGCAGCGCGGTGTGTTCCGGCACCTGGAGACTTCGGACGAGCCCTTCTACGTGGAGCCGTGGGAGGGCAGTCCGGGGCACGGCCGCGAGGTGGTCGCCATCCGGGCTGGCAAGGAGCTGCTCGGTTCGGTTTGGGTGGAGACGCCGCGGCCGCTCAACGGGCTGCAGAAGGCCGCTTTGGTTTCCGGGGCGCGTGCTGCGGTGCAGCACCTGTTGCGGATGCGGGCCAGTGCAGACCTGGAACGCCAGGTGGAATCGGACCTGGTCACGAGCTTGTTGGAGGGGTACGCGAACGCCCCGGCCATGTTGAGCCGCCTGGGCTTCCAGGGGGACCAGTTCCGGGTGGTGGCGGTGCAGGCCCGCGGCCAGGCCGAGCCGGATGCCGCGGCACTGCTGGTGTTCGAGCGGGCGACCAAGGGGTTCGGCTGGTCCCGCATGGGGCGCAGCGCGCTGTTCGCCAACACGGTTTACACGATCTTGCCGTGGGCCGAGGCGAGCAAAGCGACCCGGTGGGTGGCTGCGCTGGCGCGAGATCTGCCGGAGGACATCTCGGTGCTGGCCGGGGTCGGCAGCGCGGCCGGTGCTGCGGAGATCGTGCACAGCCGGCGGGAAGCGGACGAGAGCGTGGCCCTGCACAGCAGTCGCGCGGACGGGTCCGTCGCGGTGGTCTACGACGAGGCGTGGCACGAGATCTTGCTGCGCCGGCTCCGTCATGTGGCCGTGCTGGGGCGCGTCCCGCACGGTGGCCCGGTGGCCGACCTGATCCGCCACGACAACCAGAACGGGACCTGCTACGCGGACACGCTGCGGGCGTGGCTGGAGTGCCAGGGGGACGTGGGGGACACGGCAGCCCGGCTCAACGTGCACCCGAACACCGTTCGGTACCGGATGCGGAAGATGGCCGAGGTGACCGAGCTCAGGCTGGACGATCCGGACGCGCGGTTGGCGATGACGATCGCCCTGGCGGTGCTTTAGTGTGATCCGGCCAATGCCCCGGGCTCACTTTTCGTTTCTGTGACAACGCGCTCACCGCTCCGCTGGTGCATGCTCTCCTCCGACAGGACTAGTTGCGGAGGACCGAATGCGTGCGGATGAACTCGATGGCGCACCGCGCAGTGTTGTAGTGGTGGGCGCGGGAGTCGTCGGCCTGTCCACGGCGTGGTTCCTGCAGGAGCACGGCGTCGAGGTGACGGTGGTGGACCGGCGCACCACGGCTGCGGGAGCTTCCTGGGGCAACGCGGGTTACTTGTCGCCGGTGTTCTCGGTGCCGTTGCCGGAGCCGGCGGTGTTGCGCTACGGGCTGCGGTCGTTGCTGGACCCGAACTCGCCGCTCTACGTTCCGCTGTCGGTTGCGCCGAACTTGTGGCGCTTCCTGGCCGGGTTCGCTCGGCAGTGCACTTGGACCGCGTGGCGGCGGTCGATGCGGGCTTTCGTGCCGTTGAACAAGGAGTGCCTCGCGGCGTTCGACCAGTTGACTTCCGGCGGTGTGGAGTCGCCGACCAACGCGGCTCCGATCACCGCGGCTTTCGAGCACTCCGAGCAGATCGGTGATCTGCGGCGCGAGTTCCGCATGATCGAGGAGTGCGGTCAGCAGGTGGAGTTCACCGAGCTCCAGGGGCGCGATGACTCGGTGCCGCAGCTGTCCGATCGGATCAGTGCTGTGCTGCGGGTGCACGGTCAGCGCTACGTGGATCCGGGCGAGTTCACCCGCTCGTTGGCCGATTCGGTGACCAAGCGCGGTGGCACCGTCCGCTCCGGGTTCGCGGTCGAGGAGGTCGGCCGGGAGAACGGTGTCTCGGTGGTGCGCTCCCAGACCGGCGAGCGGATCACCGCTGACGCGGTCGTGCTGGCGAACGGTTCGTGGCTCAACCGGCTGGCCCGGCCGCTCGGGGTGCGCCAGCTGGTGCAGGCGGGCCGCGGTTATTCGTTCACCGTTCCCACCGATGAGCCGGTTCCGGGCCCGATCTACTTGCCGGCCGTTCGCGTGGCGTGCACTCCTTACCAGGGTCAGCTGCGGGTTGCGGGCACCATGGAGTTCCGGTCGCCGGACGCCCCGTTGGACGACCGGCGCATCGAGGCCATCGTGCGGTCGGCTCGTCCGCTGCTGCGCGGTGTGCACTGGGAGAAGCGCCGCGACGAGTGGGTGGGGCCACGTCCGGTCAGCGTGGACGGGAAACCTCTGATCGGTGCCACCCGCATGCCGGGTACCTATGTCGCCGGTGGCCACGGCATGTGGGGCTTGACGCTGGGACCGGTGACCGGTCGGCTGCTGGCGGATCAGATCGTGCTGGGCAAGCAGCCGGCGGAGCTGCGCCCGTTCAACCCGTTGCGGTGAGCGTCCGGCGCGTCTTGCGGCCCGGTGGCCGGCCTCGTGCCGGGCTTCCGGGCCGTTTTCACCCCCGCGGGGGCGTACCGGGCCGGTGCGGTTCCGAGTCGTGGGCTTGGGGAGTTCGGCTCATCGCCGGTTGGGCAGTCTGGTGAGTCGGCGCCAGGTGAACTCCCGGCTGGTGATGCTCATGGTCACCAGCAGGCCGGTGTCGCCCAGCGCCGGGTCGTAGGTCCGGTTCTCCTCGCGGAAGCCGATCTTGCGGTGCAGGCGGATGGAGGGCTGGTTGTCGCCGTAGATGCCGACCACGCACTTGGCGAACTTCCGCTGGTGGAACATGTAGTGGAGCAGCACCCTGATGGAGTCCTCGGCGTAGCCGTTGCGCTGGTGCTGCGGAGCGATCCCTATCCCGTAGCTGAAGCGGCCCGACCCCGGTTCGGTTTGCGTGATGCACATCGAGCCGACCAGGCGCCTGCTGCGCAGGGCTTCGATGGCGAGTTGGAAGTCGTTCTCGGAGGCGGTGGGATGGGCCCGGTGGGCCGCCCAGTGGCGGTAGCCGTCCGTTTGCGGGGAGTTCCCCAGACGGGCTGCGTCTCTGTCGAACCGGATCAGGGTGGCCAGATCGGAGTGCTTGATTTCCCGCAGCCGAACTTTGCTTCCGGTGAGGACTTTCGTGACTTCTGGGCTCGGGGGGTCGGCAGCCCTGTGGCGTTCGCTGGGGGGCGGCAAGGGCGGTCGGCTCTCCGGGATCATCATTCATGATGATGCCGGGGTCCGCTCGGGGGTTGTGCACGGGGTATGGGGTAAGACACTTTTACCCGGTTCGGCCTGCTGTTTCAGGGACACTGGGAAGAACTATGCGGTTAGCTGCATGAATTCGAAGCGGGTCCGGTCGCCGAGTTCCGGTCAGGGCTGGTGGGATCCAAATCATGTTTGATTGATTTTGCATAAGGGTGCATAATCATCCGTATGTCGATACGAGTGGCGGTCGCCGGCGCAAGCGGCTACGCCGGAGGAGAACTGCTCCGCCTGTTGCTCTCGCACCCGGAAGTCGAAATCGGCGCGCTCACCGCGGGCGGCAACGCCGGCAGCAAGCTCGGGCAGCACCACCCGAACCTGCTCCCGCTGGCCGATCGCGTGCTGGGCGAGACCACGGCCGAGCAGCTGCGCGGGCACGACGTCGTCTTCCTGGCGCTGCCGCACGGCCACTCGGCGGCCATCGCCGCTGAGCTCGGCGACGAGACCGTCGTCATCGACTGCGGAGCCGACCACCGGCTGGAGAACTCGGCCGACTGGGAGCGCTGGTACGGCGGAGAGCACCCGGGCACTTGGCCCTACGGCATTCCGGAACTGCCCGGCGCGCGGGAACGGCTGCGCAAGGCCAACCGGATCGCTGTCCCGGGGTGCTTCCCCACCGTTTCCACCCTGGCCTTCGCGCCCGCCTTGGCGGCCGGACTGGTGGCGCCGGAAGTGGTGGTCGTCGCGGTCACCGGGACCTCCGGGGCAGGGCGAGCGCTCAAACCGCACCTGCTGTCCGCCGAGGTCATGGGATCGGCCAGCGTCTACGGGGTCGGTGGCGCTCACCGGCACACCCCTGAGCTCGTCCAGAACTACAGCGCGGCGGCAGGGGAGCCGGTGTCGGTTTCGTTCACCCCCGTCCTCGCCCCGATGACCCGCGGCATCCTCACCACCTGCAGTGCGCCGCTCCGGGGCGGAGTGACCACCGACGCGGCCCGCAAGGTCTACCTCGACGCCTACCAGGCGGAGCCGTTCGTGCACGTGCTCCCCGAGGGACAATGGCCGCAGACCTCCTCGACCTTGGGGGCCAACACCGTTCACCTGCAGCTGACCGTGGATCCGGACGCGAACCGGCTGATCGTGGTCGGTGCCGAGGACAACCTGACCAAGGGCACCGCGGGCGGCGCGGTCCAGTGCATGAACCTGGCGCTCGGCCTGCCGGAGACCACCGGCCTGCCCACCACGGGAGTCGCCCCGTGACCGGTCCCCAGCACCGGCTGGAGCGCGGTGCTCGCCAGCACGCCTCCGAATTCGAGGCCAGGGCACGGGTCACCACCACCGAGGAGCAGCGATGAGCGTAACTGGACCGGCTGGTTTCCGGGCAGCGGGAATAGCAGCAGGCATCAAGGAGAACGGCAACCGGGACCTGGCGCTGGTGGTCAACGACGGGCCGAACCAGGCCGCCGCCGGCGTGTTCACCACGAACAAGGTCAAAGCAGCGCCCGTGCTGTGGTCGCAGCAGGTGCTCAAGGAGCGCAAGTTGCGCGCCGTCGTGCTCAACTCGGGCTGCGCCAACGCCTGCACCGGCCCGGGCGGGTTCCAGGACACGCACGCCACCGCGGAGAAGGTCGCCGAAGTTCTCGGCGTCGGCGCCATCGAGATCGCGGTCTGCTCCACCGGCTTGATCGGGGAACGCCTCCCGATGAAGGAAGTCCTGTCCGGCGTCGAGACCGCGGTCGAGGAGCTGGCGGACAGCGAACAGGCCGGTTTGGACGCGGCCACCGCGGTGCTCACCACCGACACCAAGCCGAAGCAGGCGCTGCGCAAGCACAGCGCTGGCTGGTCGATCGGCGGTTTCGCCAAGGGAGCGGGGATGCTCGCCCCGAACTTGGCCACCATGCTCAGCGTGGTGACCACGGACGCCGACATCAGCGGCGAAGTCCTGGAAGAGGCCCTCCGGCAGGCGAGCCGCCTCACCTTCGACCGGCTCGACGTCGATGGCGGGACCTCCACCAACGACACGGTGCTGGTGCTGGCCTCCGGCGCCTCCGGGATAGCTCCGGACCAGGAGGAGTTCACCGAGCTGCTCACCCAGGTGTGCCTCGACCTGGCCAGGCAGTTGCAGGGTGATGCCGAGGGGGTGACCAAGCTCATCGACATCACCGTGCGGGGCGCCGCCAGCGAGGACGACGCGGTGCGGATCGGCCGCACCATTGCGGAGGACAACCTGGTCAAAACCGCCATGTTCGGGTCCGACCCGAACTGGGGACGGATCGCCATGGCGCTCGGCCGGGTGCCGGCGGAGATCGAACCGGAGAAGGTGGAGATCACCGTCAACGGCGTCACCCTGTTCGCGAACGGGACCCAAGCCCGTGACCGCAGCGAAGCCGACCTCTCCGGGAGCGAGATCGACATCGTCGTGGACCTGCACCTCGGGGAGCACAGCGCCACGATCATGACCACCGACCTGTCCCACGGTTACGTCGAAGAGAACAGCGCCTACTCGTCATGACACAGGATCCGACCAACGATCGGCTGGCCACCGCAGCGGAGAAGGCCAGCGTCCTCATCGAAGCCCTCCCATGGCTGCAGCGGTTCCACGGGGCCACGGTGGTCGTCAAGTACGGCGGCAACGCGATGACCGACGACGCCCTCAAGGAGGCCTTCGCCCAGGACATGGTGTTCTTGCGGCTCGCCGGCCTGCGCCCGGTCGTCGTGCACGGCGGTGGCCCGCAGATCACCAAGATGCTCGGCCGCCTGGGCATGGAAGGGGAGTTCCGCGGCGGCCTGCGGGTGACCTCTCCGGAGATGATGGACGTGGTCCGCATGGTGCTGGTCGGCCAGGTGGGACGCGAACTGGTCGGCTTGATCAACCAGCACGGTCCGTACGCCGTCGGCATGTCTGGTGAGGACGCCAGGTTGTTCACCGCCCAACGGCGCACCGCGCTGGTCGATGGGGAACAGGTCGACGTGGGACTGGTCGGCGACGTGGTGTCGGTCAACGCCGATGCGGTGCAGGACCTGATCCGCGCGGGCCGGATCCCGGTGGTTTCCACAGTGGCCCCGGACTCCGAAGGCGTGGTGCACAACGTCAACGCCGACACCGCTGCTGGGGCCCTGGCGGTGGCCCTGGGAGCGGAGAAGCTGGTGGTGCTCACCGACGTCGAGGGGCTCTACACCGATTGGCCCGACCGGTCTTCGCTGGTCTCCCGGATCGACGCCGATCGTTTGGAGAAGCTGCTGCCCGAACTGGACTCCGGAATGGTGCCGAAGATGGAGGCCTGCCTGCGGGCAGTGCGCGGCGGAGTGCCCCGAGCGCACGTCATCGACGGTCGATTGGCCCACTCGTTGCTGCTCGAAGTTTTCACCAGTGCCGGAGTCGGCACCATGGTGGTCCCCGCCCAGCCAGGGGAGGATGAGGACTGATGAACGACAACTCCACCGGGTCCCAGCGGTGGCAGAAGTCCATGATGGACAACTACGGGACCCCGAAACTGACCCTGGTCAGCGGTTCTGGCTGCGAGGTCACCGACGCCGACGGGCGCACCTACCTCGACTTCCTCGGCGGGATCGCGGTCAACGCGCTCGGTCACGCGCACCCCGCTGTGGTGCAGGCGGTGAGCCAGCAGATCGCGAAGCTGGGCCACGTTTCCAACTTCTACGCGCACGAACCCGGCCTCGAACTGGCCGAACGCCTGCTGGAGATCACCGGCCTCACCGACCAGGCCCGAGTGCTGTTCGCCAACTCCGGAGCTGAAGCCAACGAAGCAGCGTTCAAGATCGCCCGACTGACCGGACGCACCAAGGTCGTCGCTGCCCACAACGGCTTCCACGGGCGCACCATGGGGGCGCTGGCCCTCACCGGTCAGCCGGCCAAACAGCGTCCCTTCGAACCGTTGACGCCCGGCGTTGTGCACGTCCCCTACGGAGATGTCGCCGCGTTGGAGTCCGCAGTGGACGACAACACGGCAGCGGTGTTCCTGGAACCCATCCAAGGCGAGGCCGGGATCGTCGTTCCGCCCGAGGGCTACCTGCAGCAAGCACGGGAAATCACCTCCCGCAACGGCGCGCTGCTGGTGGTGGACGAAGTCCAAACCGGAATCGGCCGGACCGGGGCCTGGTGCGCCTTCCAGCACTCCGGCATCACACCCGACTTGATC
>NZ_AYJW01000052.1 GCF_000497205.1 Saccharopolyspora rectivirgula DSM 43747 | reverse complement strand
GAAGCTCACCTGCCGGTACTCCACAGAAGACATACGGGCTCGCTTTCGGTGTTGTGTGCGCAAATCAGCTCGAATCTTCCACCTGATGGAGCTGCTTTCAAGGGCTCGATCAGAGCATTGGAGAGCTTGGTTGCGAATGCTAACTTAGCGATTACTCGCAGTCGGGAGTGCACTGGCTGCCGGTCAGTGCCACGACGATTGGATTCGCGACGTGGCGAACACAGTGGACAGCGAAGTCGTTCTGGTGGAACGGAATGGGCCGACGCTGACAATCACCATAAACCGTCCGCACCGGAAGAACGCCCTCGACAACGCGGCCTGGTCGGGGCTGTTGGACGCCTTGCGCAAGGCGGCGGCCCCGGACATCCGCGTAGTGGTCATCACCGGTGCGGGCAGTGATTTCTGCGCTGGTGCCGACTTGAGCGGTGACCGCGGAGAGGCGCACCCGCTGGAGCGGATGCGCTGGATCAACGAAATCGCGCAGACGCTGCACGACATGCCCAAGCCGGTGATCGCCAAGGTGCGCGGAGTGGCTGTCGGCGCCGGGTGGAACCTCGCCCTGGTGTGCGACTTCGTGGTCGCTTCCCAACAGGCGCGGTTCAGCCAGATCTTCGCCCGCCGCGGCTTGTCCGTGGACTTCGGGGGCACGTGGCTGCTGCCGCGGAAGGTTGGCATGCTGCAGGCGAAGCGCCTGGCCCTGCTCGGCGACTTCATCGATGCCGATGAAGCGCTCGACCTGGGCTTGGCCACCTGGGTCAAACCGGAGGAAGAGCTCGACCAGTTCGTCGACGAGCTGGCGGACCGGCTGGCGCAGGGGCCGCCGGCGGCGTTGGCGCAGACCAAGGCGATGCTGCACGCCGGGGCGCACCAGAGCTTCGCGGAGGCCTTGGCCAACGAAGCTCGAGCGCAGACGGTCAACTTCGCCACGGACGCCCCGGCCGCTCTCGAAGCGTTCCGCACCAAGAGCACGCCGAAGTTCGCAGGGGAGTGGCTGGTGCGATGAGCTATCGGGAAATCGAGTACTCGGTGAGCGACCGGATCGCGACGATCACCTTGCACCGGCCGGACAAGCTCAACGCCTTCACCATGACCATGCGCGCCGAGCTGGTGCAGGCCTTCGCGGAAGCCGACGCCGACGACGACGTCCGGGTGATCATCGTGACCGGGGCCGGACGCGCTTTCTGCGCCGGTGCTGACCTGAGCGCCGGGGCGGACACCTTCAACGCCGGTGTCAACGGGCGCGCGCAACGGCCGGAATCGGGAGAAGTCGACGGGGTTCCCCGCGATGGTGGCGGCACCGTGGCGTTGCAGATCACCGCCAGCCGCAAGCCGGTGATCGCGGCGATCAACGGGCCAGCTGTGGGGGTCGGGGTCACCATGACCCTGCCGATGGACATCAGGTTGGCCGCCAGCTCGGCCAAGTTCGGGTTCGTGTTCACCCGCAGGGGCATCATCCCCGAAGCGGCTTCGAGCTGGTTCCTGCCGAGGATCGTCGGGATGTCCCAGGCGATGGAATGGGTGGCCACCGGGCGGGTGTTCGACGCCGAGGAAGCCCTCGCCGGTGGCCTGGTGTCGCGCGTGGTGCCCGACGACGAGCTGCTGCCGAAGGCCAGGGAACTGGCCGCTGAGATCGCCACCAACACCTCGGGAGTGGCTGTTGCGGTGGCCCGCCGGTTGATGTGGAGCATGCTCGGTGCCCAGTCGCCGTGGGAGGCGCACCGGCTGGACTCGATGGGCATGCACTACCTCGGCAGCCGGGCGGACACCGCGGAAGGGGTCTCCGCGTTCCTGGAGAAGCGGCCGCCGGAATTCCGGATGAGCGTCAACGAGGAATTCCCGGACTTCCTGCCGCACTGGCCGCAGCGACCGGGAGGGGACCGGTAGCGCGTGCCGAGCTGATCCCCGGCACGCGGAGATCGGTCAGCGGGCGTCGCGGAACTCCGGCGGCCGGCCGGAGAACTTCGCCTGCACCGCCTCCTTCTGGTTCGGACTGCCGATGAGTTCGCCGATCGCTTCCTGCTCAGCGGCCAGGCCTGCGGCCAAACTGGTCCGCCCGGCCATGTCGAGCAGCTTCTTGGACCAGCGAACGGCATCCGGGTTCCGCGCGGCGATGCTGGCCGCCAGTTCGCAAGCCGCGGCCAGCGGTTCTTCTTCGGTCCGGGTGGCCAATCCGAGGGCGGCCGCTTGCTCGCCGGAGATGATCCGGCCGGTGAGGGTGAGCTCCTTGGCCACGTCCCGGCCGACGAGTTCGGGGAGCAACTGGGTGCCGGCCATGTCGGGGGCCAATCCCCATTCGATCTCCAAGACCGCCAGCTGAGCGTCCGGGGCCACCAACCGGATGTCCGCTCCGAGCGCCAGCTGCAGGCCACCGCCGAGAGCGTGTCCGTGCACCGCGGCGATGACCGGGACCGGGAGCGTCGCCCACACGAGAACTGCTTGCTGCCCGCGGGCTTTGGCCGGGCCGATCGGTTCCGGGCTGGGGCCGAGGCGGTCCGCGGAGCGGTGGGCCCCGTCTGCCATTCGCCGGAAGTTCGCGTAGTCCAGACCGGCGCAGAAAGCCCGCCCGTTCCCGGAGAGCACCACCGCCCGGACCGACGGGTCGTCGCGCAGTCGCAGCCCGGTCTCCACCAGAGCGGTGAACATCTCCTGGTCGAGCGCGTTGAGCTTTTCCGGACGGTTCAGCCGCACATCGGCGACCCCGTCGCGGACGGTGCACAGAACTCGGTTCTCCGTGTCATCGGACATCGAAACCTCCTGCCCGGCAAGCCTTTTCGAGGTTGCTCGCCTGTTCCTGGGAACCGGATGCGTCTTTTGCCTGAACGCAGCAGCAACTGCAGCGGCAAACCTTGTGAAAAGCGAGCAACTGTGTCTAGGGTCACTCCACGGAGTGTTAAGGGGGTCCGGCATGGCGGTCGGTACACCGGTCAGGCCCGCACCATCCGCACCAGGGCGGCAAGAATGCCCACTGCACTGCTTCTTCCCCACATCTGCACAGGTTCACTTCGACTGGTGCGGGCGAATGCGCAGCTGAGCTGGTGCAGCCGGGAACCGGGCGCAGAACCCGATTCGCGCAGGGCGCGCAACAGCGGTTCGCAGCTGCCGGGCCGAATGCCGCGCCCGTTCTTCGGAAACAGCCGAGGAACGTGCACATCCGAGACGGAACGGGGAGAGATGCAGTGGACCAGTGGAACCGCTTGCTCGCCGAACTGACCGGTCCCGGTGGTGAATTCGAGGTGGCCGAGCAGGAAGTGCTCGGTGGGCGCATGCGGGTGTACACCAAAGGGCCGGCGACGCTGCGCGACATCGTCGCGCTCAGCCAACTGCACGGCGACCGCGACTTCCTCCTCTACGAGGACTACCGCTGCACGTACGGCGAGCACTACCGGCTGGTGGCGGCGCTGTCGCACCACCTGCTGCAGGAGTGCGGGCTGGTTCCCGGGGACCGGGTGGCAATAGCGATGCGCAACTACCCGGAATGGGCACCGGTCTTCTGGGCGGTGCAGGCCGCCGGTTTGATCGCGGTGCCGCTCAACGCCTGGTGGACCGCGGACGAACTGCGGTACGGCTTGCAGGACAGCGGGGCGAAGTTGGTCTTCGCCGATGCCGAGCGGAGCGAACTGCTCGACCGCACCCTCCCGGTGATCGAAATCCGCGGGGACGGGAGCACCAGCGGAGTCCGCAGTTGGGAAGACCTGCTGGCGGAACTGCCGGCCGCGGGGGCCCTTCCGGATGTCCGGATAGAGCCGGACGACGACGCCACCATCATGTACACCTCGGGCACCACCGGACGGCCGAAGGGAGCGGTGGCCACCCACCGCAACCACTGCACGAACGCGCTCAACACGGCGGTCGTCCGGAAAGCCACCGCGGCACTGGCCAATGGCGGCCAATTCCCGCCGGTGGTCGAAGAACCGCAGCCCGGGGTGCTGTTGACCTTCCCGCTGTTCCACATCGCCGGTTTGAGCACCCTCTACTTCAGCACGCTGAGCGGGGCGAAGGTCGCGACGATGTACCGCTGGGACCGCGAGCGCGCCGCCGAGCTGATCGAGGAGCACGGCCTGACCAGCGCTGCCGGAGTTCCCACGGTGATGCGGGAGCTGGCCGAGGAGCGGGCGGTCGCGAGCAAGCTCACCGGGATCAGCATGGGCGGTGCCCCGATCCCTCCGGAGCTGGTGAACCGGATCGGTTCGCTGGACGGGGAGGTGCTGCCCACCAACGGGTACGGGCTGACCGAAACGACGTCCGCCGTGGTGAGCAACAGCGGGCCCGCCTACTTGGAACGTCCGGACAGCGTGGGCAGGTGCATGCCGGGGACCGATCTCAAAGTGGTGGATCCGGAGACCGGCAAGGAGGTCGCCGACGGCGAAATCGGGGAGCTGTGCTTCCGGGGGCCCAACATCGTGCGCGGCTACTGGAACAACCCGCAAGCCACCGAACAGGCCTTCATCGACGGCTGGTTCCGCACCGGGGACCTCGGCTACTGCCAGGACGGCTGGGTCTACGTGGTGGACCGGCTCAAGGATGTCGTCATCCGCGGCGGGGAGAACGTGTACTGCGCTGAAGTGGAAGCCGTGCTGCACGAGCACCCAGCGGTGGCAGACTGCGCGGTCCTCGGGGTGCCGCACCGCGGCCTCGGCGAGGAAGTGGCCGCGGTGGTGCGACTGCGGGAAGGTGCTGAAGCCGACGCGGAGAGCATCCGAGCCCACGTCGGGAAGCGGCTCGCCGCTTTCAAGGTCCCCGCGCACGTCGTCTTCGCCACCGAGCCGCTGCCCCGCACCGCCACCGGAAAAGTGCTCAAGCGCCAGTTGCGGCAGCAGATCACCGGGAGCTGAGATGCGATTGCCGGGCATCGCTCCGGAGGCGGTGGGCGACTGGCTCGTCGAGCACGTGCCGGAACTGCGGCCTCCACTGGAATTCGGCCTGATCACCGGTGGCCGGTCGAACCTCACCTACCAGGTCGTCGACGCCGACGGGCGGATGCTGGTGCTGCGCCGCCCACCGGTCGGCGGGGTGCTCAGCACTGCTCACGACATGCACCGGGAATGGCGGTTCCTCACCGCGCTGCGCGGCACCGAGGTGCCGGTCCCAGAACCGGTCGCCTACTGCGCGGACTCCGCGGTGTCCGGGGCAGAGTTCTACGTGATGGAGCACGTGACCGGCACGGTGCTGGCCGATGCCGCCGCGGCCGAGGAGATGTCGCCGCAGCAGCGGTACCGGGCGGGCATGGCCACCGCGGAATGCCTGGCCGCGCTGCACAGCATCGACCCGGACGAGGTCGGGGTGGCCACCGCGGGGAGGAGGGGTGGCTACCTGCAGCGGCAGCTGGCTCGCTGGCAGCGCCAGGTGCACCAGTCCGGGGCGGCGAACCTCGACCTGCTGGACAGGGTCCACGACGCGCTGCTGACCCGGGTTCCCCAGCAGGAACGCACCATCGTGCACGGGGACTTCCGGCCCGGGAACATCTCCTACGCCCCGGACGGCAACGTGCGCGCGGTGTTCGACTGGGAACTGGCGACTTGCGGTGATCCGCTCGCCGACTTGGGGTGGTTGGTCGCCAGCTGGCAGCAGCCCGGAGACGGATCCCCGCCCGTCACCGCGACCCCGAGCGCGCTCACCGGCTTCCCCTCGCGCGAAGAGCTCATCGCCCGCTACACCGAGCTCTCCGGACGCGATGTGAGCGAGCTGCCGTACTACGTGGCGTTCCAACGCTGGCGGGCAGCTTGCATCAGTGCCGGGGTGCGGGCCCGCTACGAAGCCGGGGTGATGGGTGACGACGGGTTCTCCGCCCAGTTGCGCGAACAGCACGAGGTCGAGTTGGCCGAGGCGGCTTGGCGGGAGGTGCGCGCACTGCACCTGACCGGCTGATCGAGGGTGCGCAGCGGCTGGAGCGGCGCGCTACACCCGGCTGGTGAGCACGTCCCAGACCGCGTGCTCCCCGCTCCGCTCCGCGGTGCTGCCCAGCCAGCGAGCCCAGCTGCGTTCGCTGCCGTGTTCGTCGCGCCAGGCCCACAACCGGCGGGTCACCAGGTGCAGCCGGTGTTCCCGGGTCACGCCCATCGCGCCGTGCAGCTGGTGCGCGGTGCGGGCCACGGCGGTGGCGGTCCGGGCCGCCGAGATCTTGGCCACCGCGGTTGCTGCCGGAGCGTGCTCGGCGCGCTGCTGGTGCACCTGCACGGCACGTTCCAGCGCGGCTTCGGCAGCCACCAGTTCGGCCCGCACTTCCGCCAGCGCGTTGGCGACCGGGGGGAGAGCGAGCAGGGGGGTTTTCCGAATTGGTGGCGTTGCTGCACGTGCTGCCGGGTGAGTTCGAGGGCGCCTCGTGCGGCACCGAGCAGTGCAGCGGAGTTGAGCAAGGCCGCTCGAGCCCCCACCAGCTCGGGGTCGAAAGCGGGGGACGCTCGGGGCACCGCTGCCCGGTCGTCCACGTGGACGGCATCGCGCGGTTCCGCCGCCAAGTTGCTGCCCGGCCGCACCGACACCCCTGGGGCCCGCAGGTCGACCAGGTGCGGCTCGCCGCGCTCGGGAACGACCAGCAGCCGCTCAGCGCACCTGCCCCACGGCACCCACTGCGGTGATCGGGCGAACACCACCAGGTCTTCCAGCGGTTCCTGCAGCACCCAGCAGGAGAGGGACATCTCCAGCAGCGGCACGCCGATCCCGCGGCGAGCCGTGGCGGAGACGAGCGCGCACAGATCGGCCAGCGAACCACCGGGGCCGCCGACTGGTTCGGCCAACCCCACGTGCGGCCAACCCAGTTCGACCATTGTGGACCAAATCGGGTGGGGCTCCCCCTCCTCGGCCACCGGATCGACGTCGGCGAGGACGTTCTCCGACACCTCGACGATCAGCTCATCTGGCGTGCTCATCACCGGGCCTCCTGCTTGGCGAGGATCGACAGCAGAACTTCTGACGAGCCACCGCGAATGGTGAACCCCGGGGACGCCAGGACCGCCTCCCGGAAGAGGTCGTTCGCAGCGGTGCTCTCCACATCGGAAACTCGGCGGGCGTACTCCAGCACATCGCGTTCGAACGCGGTCCCCAGGTACTTCAGCGTCGCGGCGGCCCGCACGGACGGCCGCCCGGCATCGGTTTCCCGCGCCACCCGGTAGCAGAGCGCCCGCAGGCTGGCGAGTCGGGCCACGAGGTGGCCGAGCTCTTCGTCGATGTGGTCGCCCCGCTCCGCCAGCAGCTGTTCGAGGACCGGGTACGTGGACAGCACGCGTTCCGGGCCGCCGCGTTCGTGAGCCAGCTGCTCGGTCACCTGCCGCCACCCGTTGCCGACCTGGCCGATCACCCGGTGGTCCGGCACCAGGACCTCGTCGAAGGTCACTTCGTTGAAGTGGTGCGAGCCGGCCATGTCCACGATGGGCGACACCGAGATCCCCGGCGCGGACATGTCCACGACGAACTCGGTCAAGCCCTGGTGCTTCTTCTCCTCGACGGAGGTCCGGGCCAACAGGTACGCGTGCGTGGCCCGGTGGGCGTGGCTGGTCCAGATCTTGCGACCGGTGATGGCCCAACCACCCGGGACCCGGACGGCCGAGGTCCGCACCGAAGCCAGGTCGGACCCGGACTCGGGTTCGCTCATGCCCAAGCAGAAGACGTGATCGCCGGCGGTGATGCCCGGCAGCACCTCGTGCTGCAGCTGGGGACTGCCGTGGCGCAGGATCGCCGGACCGATCTGCCGGTCACCGATCCAGTACGCGGCCACCGGGGCACCGGCGCGCAGCAGTTCCTCGGTGACCACCAGCCGAGCGAGGTTGGACTGCTCGCCACCGCCGAACTCCCGGGGCCAGGTCATGCCGATCCAGCCGCGCCTGGCCAGCTCTTTGCTGAAGGACAGGTCGAAGGAACGCAACCACGAATCCGGGCTCGGCCGGTACCGGCCTTCCGCCCGCCAGCTCGCGCACAGCTCCCGGACCTGTTCCCGCAGGTCGGACAACGACGTGGTCACCGCACGACCTCCTCTTTGCTGCTGTCGGTTTGCCCGGTGCGGCTGAGCACGGCGTCGCGGGTCTCGGGCATGAGCACGTAGACCAGCAGGGACACCAGCGAGCACGCGGAGACGTAGTAGAAGAAGTGGTGTTCGACGCCCGCGTTGCGGAAGGCCAGCGCGACGTACTCGGCGGTCCCGCCGAAGATCGCCTGGGCCACGGCGTAGGGGATGGCCACGCCGACCGTTCGCACCCCGGTGGGGAACAGCTCGGCCTTCACGCAGGCGTTGACCGAGGAGTACCCGGCCACGATGGTCAACGCCAGCACGGTGAACGCCAGCGCTGCTGCGAAGCTGGGCCAGCGCTGCAGCCCGGTCATGATCGGGTAGGTGCCGAGCGTGGCCCCCACGCCGAAGAAGATCAGCACCGGTCGTCGACCGATCCGGTCCGAGATCGCGCCACCGATCGGCAACAGCACCAAGAAGAAGCACAGACCGAGGAACATGATCCGGGTGGCTTCGGGTTTGCTCAATCCCACCGAGTTCACCAGGTACTTGGTCAGGTACGTGGTGTAGGTGTAGAAGCAGACCCCACCGCCCAAGGTCAGGGCGAACACCACGGCGACGGCCCGGCGGTGCTGCCACACCTCGCGCAGCGTGCCCCGCTGCTGCTGGACGTCCTGCTGCTCCTCCTCCCGGTAGGCGTCGGTTTCGCGCATCCGCCTCCGCAGGTAGAACACCACGACCGCGCCCACCGCCCCGATGGCGAACGGAATCCGCCAGCCCCACTGGGTGAGCTGCTGCTCGGTGAGCAGGGCCTGCAAGCCCATCAGCGTGAGCAGGCCGAGCAGCTGCCCGATGGTCACCGAGACGTACTGGAAGCTCGCCCCGAATCCGCGCCAGTTCTGGTGGGCCGCTTCGGTCAGGTAGGAGGCGCTGGCCGCGTACTCCCCGCCGACGCTCAACCCCTGCATGATCCGGGCGACCAGCAGCAGGACCGCACCGAGGTAGCCGCCCTGCTGGTGCGCGGGAGCGACGGCGATCAGCAGCGCGCTGCACGACATCATGGTCACCGACAGGGTCAACCCGTGCTTGCGGCCTTTCCGGTCGGCGACTCGACCGAGCAGCCACCCGCCCAGCGGGCGGGCCAGGAAACCGACCGCGAACACGGCGGCGGTGTTCATCAGCTGCGCGGTCCGGTCGCCTTCCGGGAAGAACTGCCCGGCGAAGTAGAGCGCGAAGTTGGCGTAGACGAACCAGTCGTACCACTGCTGACCCACGGCGCTCTGCGCTGGTGTTTTCCGAGATCATACGGTCTCACCTGCGACGATCACTAGTCAAGCTGCGTCAGGCTCCGTCACACTGCGTCGCGTTCCGACCGTTCTCGGAGTCCAGTGCACACACTTCCCCCACACTTGTCCCCCACGCAAGAAGGCTGTGAGAGAACTAGTCGCGCTCGGCTCCATCCGGCCAGATGACGGTGACCGGAAGATCACGTTCACGGGCTGCGGCAACCACGTCAGCCGTCCCCCCGTAGCCCCGAGCGGGCTTGCCGTCCCACACCGCAACGAGGCGATCTGCCAGCTCGATCATCTTGACGCTGGCCGTCATGTGGGACTCGGCGGTCGAATCGGGGAAGTCGAGCCGGATGATCTCCGAGGCCCGGCTGAACAGTTCGTCGTAGTCAGCGTGGTGCTCTTCCGGAAGTTTCTCGCGGTAGTTGGCTGCGGGAACCACGACGATCAGCGATCCGCCTTGATCAAGGACAGCGCGGGCGAAGAGCGCATCCGCTCCATCAGCGATGCAGCTCAGTCCGATCAGGGATTCACCGTACTTCTCCAGCTCAGAGCGAAGCGCATGCTCCACCAGCATGGTGGTCTGCTGCGGCAACCCGCGGTGTCCCGTCACAGCAAGTCGCGTCACAGTGACTCCTTCAGTCGTAGAGGTCGATCAACATCCGGTCGAGCAGGTTGGCGTCGCTGCACTTCGTGGTCATCCCGGACCGCAGGTCACGCACCCGCTCAACGATCTTTTCGGAGCCGTATTGCTTCCCGACTTGAAGCGCCTCCACCGCGAGACGACACGCTTCGTCCTCTTGACGCATAGACACCATGAGACTGGCATGTTCGACCTTCGCGAGCGCCAACGGCTTTGGCGCAGTGATCGTGGGAATCGCAGCTGCATAGGCCGCACGGGAACCCGCGTGGTCGCCCAGGGCCGCAAGCGCGGTCGACTGGTATCGAGCTGCTTTGGCAGAGGTGAACGCGAACAGTCACGGCCACTGGGCATCGCTGGCCTGGCGGTCGGTGTTGCGCTGAGCTGTTCGGAGCGCGTCCAAGGTCTGCGCTCGATCTCCCATCGCGCCGAACGCGACAGCGCGCAAGGAGGCCAACCATGCGCGTGCGGCAGCCGGAGTGCGATTGTCGTGGTACTTCGCAGCCCGATCGAGCAGGTGCAACCCCTGGCGGGGATCACCCATCTCCACTGCGTAGTGGCCCAAGCTGGCTGTCATGTAGGAGACCAGCAGCGCATTTCGAGACGATTCCGCGTAGCGAATGCTCTCCTTGTAACGAGCGCGAGCCGTCGCTGAGTCGCCTCGATCCGCCGCAAGCCATGCGGCCAGGCCAGCGATCTCGCTCAGCGTTGCAAAGCCTTTGCCGTTCCGGATCTTCTCGTGCACCACTTGCTTGGCCAGTCGCAGATGCCCTTCGGCGGCCGGAGCGAGGTACTGAGACGAGACGCTGGATTCCATGCGCCGGTAATCCTGAGTCGGGCCTGCGACTGCCGACACGAGATCATCCTGTCCACCTGACAGCGCTGGGACGATCGGCGTTGCGCGTGCCAGCGCAGCGCCCGCTCCGAGTCCAAGGGTGGTTCGTAGGAAGGTTTTGCGGTCCACGTCTTCCGTGTTACACCCGCTGCCGCCCTTCCTAAACCCAAGCTCAGCGTCAGTTGCAACGTCAAGGACCGCACGAAGTGCTGCGCGGTAGCGCGCAGCCGGCCACCTGATTACGCCCCGCTCCCACTTCCCAATGTGGTTGGCATCGATGGCTGTGATCTCCCCGGTTGCGCGGAAGACCTGCGCATTCACAGCTTCAGCCAGCTCCTGGCGGGTTAAGGGCTGTCCTGGTGACGACGGCGATTCGATGCTTTCGCGAGCGGCGCGCAGCGCGTCGTTCGGCTCGGACACGTCGACTCCTTGGGACCAGGGTGTCGCTCAGTGTAATCGACTCAGCATGCAGCGGGGAACGCAACTCTCCCTGAAGTCTCCCCTTGCGCTCCCCGTAACTCTCCCTCTCGCGAACCCTTCCCCGCAGGCAAGCTCGTGATCAGGTGCTCGATCAACAGAGCGCTCCCGAATGTCTTGGCATGTGAGGAGGGGAAGATGGTGCCGGAGCCACGCAGGCCGGTCTGGTTCTCGTTCATGCGCGCTTGGCGGGCGCGGTTGCGGCGCGGACGTGAGCTGCGAGCGATGCGCCGTCGTCGCGTTCGAGTCGTCCTTGGTGGCCCCACCTGGCCTTCGAGGAGGCCCCGGCGATGATCAGCCATGCCGACACCTGGACCGACCACGAGGGCAACACGCACGAGCGTGTGCCGGGTGCTCGGGAGTTCACGCTGTGCGGCTTGAACGCTGGCGAGTCAAACCCAGTGATCTTCGCCCGGCCGTGCGGATTGTGCGTCGCAGAACGTCTGCGGCGCGACGAAGAATCGCCTGATGTCGAGAGCGAGTTGGTCGCAGTCACCTAAAGGCCCGGCCCGATGCCGTAATCCTGCCCCCCGGCCGGTATCGGTCCGCGCCCGACTGAGGGCGGGCAGTGGGAGTCACCTTGATGGAGACGGCCCGCCCTCAGTCGGGCATCCATACGTGGAGCCGAGCAAGTCGCCTTTCAATTTCCAGCACAACCACCGATGAATTTCTGGCCATGCAGAACATCTACGGAGTTTGTTAAGGAGGAAAGGCCGGTATGAGTGGACCTTCGCGAGCACGGTTACGATGCGGCGTAGTCGGCCTAGGCAGGCAGGCTCGTCAAGACCACATTCCCGCAGTGGCCACCAGCGAATTCGCGGATCTAGTGGCCGTCTGCGATATTGACGATCAGATTACGCACGAGATCGCAGGCCAATACGGCGTCACCGGTTACCGGTCTTACCAGGAAATGATCTCGGCCGAATCCCTCGATTTCGTAGTGGTTGCGGTGCCGCACCACGCCGGGGGCGACGTCATCACCGTGGCCGCTGAGCATGGCGTTCACATTCTCAAGGAGAAGCCGTTCGCGATCTCCCTGGCTGAGGCCCGCAAGCTCCAGGTCCTGTGTGCCGATGCGGGAATCGAGCTGATGGTCACCATGCAGCGACGCTTCAACCCGATCTACACCACTTTTCACCAGCTCTACGATCAGATCGGTGAGCCCTTCTTGATTGATGCCCGCTACACCATGCAGGTTGATCCGGCCGCTGGGTGGCGTGGGCAGTCAAGGCTTGCGGGAGGCGGCTGCATCATCGACATGGGCTACCACATGATCGACATGCTCTTGTGGTACTTCGGGCTGCCGAGGCGAGTACTCGCGCAATGCTCGGCTGCGGCCCGACCTGATCTTGACTACGACGCGGAAGACACTGCCTGCATCAGCTTTGAGTACGAATCGGGCCTTTTCGGCAGTGCGCTACTGTCCCGGTGCATTTCGCCCAAAACCGAGCTTATTCGAGTTATGGGCACGCGGGGGACGGTCGAGCTGGAGCGAGGGCGGATTCAGCGAGTCCGCCCTGATGGCCAGATCGCCGAGTCTTTGTCGCGGGAGCAGTCATGGCCCTCGGCAGCAACCGTTCAGGTAGATCACTTTTGCAGGGTAATTCGTGGCGAACGCCCCAACCTTGCTGCGCCCGAAAGCCACCTTGCGCACGCAGCGTTCATCGAAGCCGCGTACGAATCCGCCGAACAACGATGCTTCGTCAACCCCAAGGAGCTGATGGCGTGAGCAGCCCACTAGCGATCCACGGTGGTACCCCCGTGATCGACCAGCCCGCACCGCATCTGCAATGGCCGCCGATCACCGACTCAACGACCGCCGCGATTGTTGAGCAGCTTCACCGAGCAGTCTCTCTCCCTGATCGGTCAGGGGTGGTCGCTGAACTGGAGGAGCGGCTCGCGGACTACTTCGGCGTGCGGCGGGCTGTGCTGACCAGTTCGGGCACAGCCGCGCTGCACTCTGCCTTTGCCGCTCTCCAGTTGGGCGCAGGAGCCGAGGTAATCGTGCCTGCCTACACTTTCCACGCGACGGCAACGCCGTTGCTGCACCTCGGGGCACGTCCGGTACTCATCGACTGCGACACGTCCGGGAACCTTGACCCCGCGTTGGTCGAAGCGGCGATCACGAGCGCAACCAGGGCGATCGTTGTCACTCACATGTGGGGCCTTCCTGCGCAAGTCGAAGCCTTGAGCAAGATCGCCGCCAGGTACGATCTCGATCTCATCGAGGATGGTTCGCACGCGCACGGGGCCAGCGTCAACGGTCGTATGGTGGGAACTTTCGGTCGGGTGTCAGCCTTCAGCATGAACGGCCCCAAGACCCTTTCGGCCGGAGAAGGAGGGTTCGTTCTCACTGACGACGATGACGTCTATTACCGGGTCTTGTTGCACGGCCAGTACAACAAGCGGTGCCGCAACGAGATCCCTGCAAGTCACCCGTTGCACCGTTTCGCGGTCACCGGGAGTGGACTGAAATTGCGGATCCATCCGCTCGCCGCTGCCTTGGCGCTCGATCAGCTCGAATCGCTTGACGCCTGGTTGGAGCACCGCCGCCGCAACGCCGAGCAGATGATCGCGCAGTTGCGCGAGCTGCCAGGTATCGCCGTGCCTGAAGTCTCGGAAGCATCTGCACCATCGTGGTACGCGCTCCCGGTGCTCTATCAGCCCGAAGATGCTGGTGGGCTCCCGGTCGCAGCGTTGGTGCGTGCGCTGCATGCGGAGGGCTGCCTAGAAGTGGATCAGCCTGGCTCCACACGGCCGCTCCATGAACACCCATTGTTCAGCGAGGAAGCCTCGGTCTTGTTCCCCGACTTGAGCAAGCCGCCCAAGTTGGGAAGCAGTGACTTCCCCCAGGCAGTCAGAATTCACCGACACACCCTGAAGCTCCCGGTCCCGCACGTGAGCGGCACCCCTCTGGATTCCTATGCTGACGCCTTCAGCAAGGTCATCAACAACCGACACCACCTCATGGAGGACCCGCACTGATGAGCCAGATCGACAGCACCGCACTGACCGAGCAAGACGCCCGGGACGGCATCGAGCAGCAGGTGGTGGGGGCGGTGATCTGCCACGCCGGGAAGTTCTTGGTCTTGCAGCGGCCCACAACGGACTTCCGAGGCGGAACGTGGGAGTTGCCATCTGGCAAGGTCGAGCAGGGCGAGGATCTCCTTGCGGCTTTGCACCGTGAAGTGGCTGAGGAGACCGGTCTGAAGATCGAGGAAGTCTCCGAGTACCTCGGAGCGTTCGAGTACCTCTCGGGCAGCGGCAAGCGCACCCGTCAACACACCTGGCTGGTGACCACCACCAGCCACGAAGACGTCACGCTGACCGAGCACGATGCCCACGCCTGGTCGACTGACGCTAGCGAGTACCCGGTGAGTAGCGAAGTGCAGACGCTCATCGCCAAGGCCATGAAGACCACGGCCAGTTAGCGACCGGATACGCGAAAGGAGCCCCCCCGCACCGACCGGGATGTACCCGTATCGGTGCGGGGGCTCTCGCATGCCCGGCTGGCAGCCCTTCCTGCCGGGCATCCCCTTGCGGGGTCTAGGAAGCCTGGTCGTCCAGCTTCGCTACCGGGGTGACGCGGCGTCGGGTCCAGACGGTCAGCGCGACGGAGGCCAGCGCTGCCACGGCCGTGATGATCGCGTTGGTCGTGGCGTCGTCCAGGGAGATCCAGCCGAGGGCGACGAGCGTGCCGAGAACGACCCGAGCGCCTTCGGCCACGGCCGCCGGCTCAAACCGGCTCAGCATCGGCTCGGCCGGGCTGCTGTGCTCACCCACCGCGCACCTGCTGTTCGAGCTGGGCGCGCTGGGCGGCGACCTCGTTGTCCGGCGCACGGTCGGTGACGTTGATGTCCACGGTGACGACGCCTTCCTGGAGGGCTTCGCGCACGGCGGCCTTGATGCTCTCGGCGTCGGTGTCCCGTTCGCTGGCGTAGGCGTCGGCGAGTTCGTTGAACGCGGCCAGGAGCCCGTTGAGCTTCTGTGCGTTGCCGAAGCCGTAGCCATCGACGTTGGCGAGCGCCTGCCGGGGGCTGAACTCGACCTCGGAGTCCTGCACCGCGGACTGGATCGGCGCGTAGGCCGCGTTCACCAGATCGACGAGCATCGCCACGATCGTGCGAGGCCCGTTGACGGTGTGCCAGCCCTGGATCTCGCCCTTCTCGCCTCGCGGGCCGAAGACCTCGTTGGCGATGGCGGCCACGGTCTGTTCGATGTTCACCAGACGCTGGTCGCTGAACTTCAGGTAGTCGCCGTAGGCGAGCGGCTTTCCCCACGCGGTGGTGAAGGTGGTGTTGAGTTCCACGTCGGGCCGTCCTTCCTGCTGTGGTGCCCCACCGAGCATCGGCAGGTTCCAGGGGCGTGTGTCGTCGCAGAGCGGGCTGTCCATCACGGACAGATGCAGGTGCTTCGTGTGGGGGTTGGAGCCGTGGTAGGGCATCCATCGCCAAGGGTTGTTGCCTGGCCTGCTGTCGAGGATCAGCCGGTTGCAGATGACGTACTTGATCCGCGGATCACGGGATGCGGCCAGTTCGTCGGAGAGCCGGGCGATGTCCACACCGTGAGCCGGGTCGTGCGTGTAGTCCCTCGCGGTGACGATGCCGGGGCCGTACCAGGGGTTGTGATCGCTGGCTCGCGACGCATGCGCGGCGTCCCCGATCGAGCCATCGGATGCCTTGCTGCGGTTAGGGAATCGCTCGTTGATCTGATGTAGGAGGACATCGAGGGAGCGAGCAACGCGCCATGCCATCGGGTCACCTCGCGCAGTTGGTTTCGGGCAGCGGGTTGGATGCGCGTTGCTGGTCGACCTGGCGGAGCCGTTCCAGGTAGCGCGTCATCGCGTCGCGGGCGACCGCACGCCGCTGCTCGGCGTCGCTGGCCTGTCCGTGCACGATGGCCTGCAGAAGCTCGCGCTGGGCGGCGCGCTCGTTGTTGGCGGCCTCGGTGCGCTCGGCCAGTGCATCGCTGTAGGCGGCGTTGAACGCGGCCTGGCAGTCCGTCGCCTTCTCCAGCCGGGCGTTGACGACCACGGACGCGGCGATGGTGCAGGCGGCGAGCAGAACGACCACCAGGCCGATGAGATGTTCGGTGTGCAGGCGGATTCGTCGAGGGCTGCGGCGTGCGTGCGCGGGCATGACGGTCTCCCCGATGGTGGCGACTTCGCGGCCGAGGCGTCCGAGGAACCACCCGAGGACGAACCCTGCGGCCGACCAGGCCAGCGAATGGAGCAGATAGGCGGTCATTCCTGGTCACCTCCGCCGTTGCGCTTGCGCGTCAACGCCAGGGCTCCGCCGACGATGCTCATGAACACGAGGTTGAGTTGCGGGTCGGTCTGGTATCCCGTGACGACGAACGGGGCCGCGAAGTTCGCTGCCCAGACGACGCAGACCAGAACCACGACGAACTGGGCGAGGCTGCTGGGCACCATCGGCGTCACCACCTATCGGGGGCCGAGATAGCGCACCACCACGTGGGTGCGGACGCCGTTGATGGAAGCGAGCACGGAGGTGCTGTAGCGGGTCCAGACGCCGAAGTAGAGCCGGTCGCCAGCGGCGAACACGCGATCGTCCACGAAGACATCGAGCGTGGTGCCTTCGCCGGGCGAGGCTCCGGGCGCGTAGCTGTTGAACATCACCGAGGCGGAGCCGACGCTGTTGGCGGTGCTGGTGCCGTTGCAGAGCACCTTGCCTGCCACTGCGTTCGGGACGAATCGGTTGTTGGAGTCGTAGCCAGCCGGGGCCGCTGCCCACTGGCTGTGGAAGTGCACCCACCACCGTCCGGCGTGCGGGAGCTGGATGTAGCTCTGGCCGTTGGCCACGTGGCGCCACATGCCGGCGGTGTCGACCTCGGCCGTCTGGGGCCAAGCGGTGAGAACGGTATCCGTGGCGGGCGCGATGGCGGTATCGCTGGCCAGTCGGATCTGGCAGACCGCTCCGGTGGAGCTGCTGCGGGACAGCTCGGCGAGGCGACGTTCCAGGGTTTCCAGTCTGTCGACGAGCCCGCCGTGACCGGGCGGGTGGAGCATCGCGGCCTCCTACTGCGTCAGGCTCGTCTCGGCGAGCGTCAGCGAGACGTGCTCGGGGCCGTCGTCGGCGTAGCCGGTGATGCGTCGCCGGTAGCCGCCATCGGGCAGCCACGGGTGCCCGGAGACGTAGAAGGTGGGCGCGTCGCCGAGCGCCCAGTTGCCCAGGGCCGGGGAGATCTCCACGCCGGTCGCTTGTTCGCGTGCACCGTCGATGCGCACCGAGCAGGTCCACTGCTCGGTCGGCCAGCGGAACGCCTTCAGGTCCGCGTCGGCGTAGCTCTCCAGCGTCGTCTGCTCGATCACGGAGGTGTGCTCGGTGTCCACGTAGTCGATCGGCGGGAACCCCTGCTCGATCAACGAGCGGTCTTCGGCGAAGCCGGTCAACAATGACCGGTCACTGCCGGAGCCCTTCACCCAGACGCGAGCGGTCGGCGAGGCCGCGCCGTTGACGTCGATGTTGATCGAGCCCAGCGCGCCGCCGTAGTCCCACACGGCCGTGGTCTCCTGGTTGCCCAGCAGCGGGCCGCCGATGAGCATCTGCCAGCGCACGTAGTTGCTGCCGGACACGAAGTACGGCTGGAGGTCGAACTCCGGGCCGTCGATGACCTTGGCGAGGTCGTCCATGCGGCTCCACACAGTGGCCAGGTCGTAGCCGTAGTACGTGCGGCTCGCCGTCCCGATCTCAGTCTCTGGCAGGTCCAGCGGCAGCATGTAGCCGTCCTGCCGGAGGTTGTCGAGCACCAGGGCGCGCATGATGCCGCGCAGAGTCCGGTTGGTGTAGATCAGATCCTCGGACGGGTCGACGATCGCTGTGTGGCCGCTCGGGTTCCGCAGCACCCGCTTGTCCAAGAAGCTGCCGAGGCTGGAGCCGGTGACGGTGAGCTTCGCGCTGGCTTCGTCGAACTGGTAGCTCCACACCGGCCCGGCCTGCGTGATGTGGTCGCCGTAGGCGATCACCCAGGAGTACTTGCCGGTCTGGGTGAAGGTGTGCAGGTCCACCGACGAGTTGGCCGAGGAATGCACCAGAGCGCTGACCGACCAGGAGCCCTTCTCGTTGATGGCACGTTCGTAGGAAGGCGGCTGCGACGGGATGACGTCGGCGACGATCTTTCCGGTCAGGGTTTCCGCGACCAGCACACGCCATTCCGCCACAGCTCACCACCTCCCGGTCGATCCGAGGTGGGCAGGGGCGGGGCGCGGCGGTCAGGTCCAGTTCGGGAACGACCCGGAGCGGGATCGGAACTGCGAGTCGGTCATCGGGTACTGGTCGAGCGCGGAGGCCAGCCACACGCCCGTGGGGTAGACGGTGCTGTACTCGCCGCCGCCGACGTAGTAACGGACGCCGCCTTCGCGCTGCGCCGAAACTTCCCAGTACCGGTTGGCCTTCATCCACTCGATCAGCTCGTACTGCTCGCTGGGATCGTCGTAGTAGAACGCCTTGTAGGGCAGGTTGTAGTACTTCTCCGGCACGGCTTCTCCTTAGCTGGTTGGGGGTGCCACGGTGGACGGGTAGACGCAGGCGGACAGCAAGTTCGCCCCGGTGTCGTTGCCCCGGTACGCCCAGCCGTAGGAGGTGTAGAGCTGCCCGGTGAGCCACCCGCTGAGCACGAGGTCAATGGGGCGGTCGAACGCGCCGTACATCAGCGGCGGCACGCACACGGTGTGCGAGGTGTCCCGCCACTTCTGGTCCTGGGCGTTCTCGATGCCGAGGCTGCTGACCGTGTTCCAGTTGACCGGCGTCCCGGTCGGGCTGTCGATGGTGATCCGCAGGTCCACCTTCACGTCCGGGGACAGAGTGAGGACGGCGCGGCCGGTCGCGTACACCATGAACGGGGTGCCGGGGTACGGGATCTTGACCCGGCAGATCTCCGTGGGCGAGGCGGTGCTCTTGGTCCACAGCAGTTCGCCGGGGGCCGGGTTGGCGTTGACCACGATGCAGTTGTGGACGCCGCGCCAGCCGCCGCGCAGCGGATCGCTGGATTTGCCGTAGAACACCTGGTGCTGGAAGCCGTTCGCGTGCACCCATCTCTGGTCGCCCGGATAGGCCCCGGCTTCCTTGAACGCGGCCGAAGACGGGTCCGCGTCCGCGCCGTACAGGCTCCGCATGCCACCGCGGGCGACGAGGCCGGGGCCGCGCAGGTCGGTGATGTCGGCCGCCGCGATGGCACCGACCCCGGCCGAGATCTTCACTTCCGCCAGCGGAATCCAGCCCGCCGCCGGAGTGGGGATCGGGCGGGTCGGCGTACCGGTGGAGGCGTCGCCCTTCCAGACCTCCACGGTGAACTTGCGCTCGCCGGAGGGCGAGCCGATCGCGGGGTTGTTGTCGTCGTAGATCCTGGCGATGATCAGGTCGATCCGGTTGGTCGACGTCGAGGCCGGATCGAGCTTCAGCGTCTTCCGCGAGTCCAGGCAGGTCATGTAGGCCCCGTAGTTCCGAGATTGACCGGAATGGCCGAAACCCGGTCAGCGGCGGCGAATTGCTCGGCTAGGCAAGGGAAAAACCGGGACGGGAAGTCAACCCCAGAACGGTGTCGAGGCAACTGCGAGTTGCCTGCCGGTGCTCGTCCATGAGCTCCACGGCCCGTTCGCGCTGGCCGCGTCGCAACGCGCTGATGAGCTGCCGGTGCTCCCGCACGATCCGCCGCCTGGCAGTGGCGTCGTAGAGGTAGACCGCCCGGTAGGCCTCGGTCATCTTCCACAGCCGCTCTATCTCGTCGACGACCAGGTGCAGGCCGGAACTGCGGAAGATCTTGAAGTGGAATTCGTGGTTGAGCTCGCTGATCCGGAGGATGTCGGGAACCCGAGCGGCTTCGTCGATGCGGTTGTTGAGCTCGGTCAGTTCTCGCAGTTGTTCCGCTGGAAGCCGCGGCAGTTCCCGCAGCACCACGCTTTCCAGCGCGGCGCGCATCAGGTACGCCTGCTGCAGCTCCTCGGCGGAGAGCCGGACGACCGTGTAGCCGGCGTTGGGCTGGTGGCGCACGATCCCCTCGGCTTCGAGGGCTTTCAGCGCTTCCCGAACCGGCACTCGGCTGATCCCGAGCCGTTCGGCCAGCGCCTCTTGGCGCAGGGGCTGGCCGGGCAGCAGTTCTCCGCTGCGCAGCATCTGCCGGATGGCTTCGACGGCGCGGGAAGCAGAACTCTCCCGGCGCCCCGGTGACCTCTGCGCCGTCATCCTCACCCCTGGGCCTGCCTGATCGGTGCTGCGAGCTTAGCGCACCGGCCAGCATACTCCGTGGTCATTGTGGACAGAGGTGGGAAGTGCGGTGCTGCTCAGATGTGGAGGGCGGCCAGCGCGGTGACGACCGAGCGGTGGAAAGTGGGGTAGGCGTAGATCATCTCGCGCAACGTGCGCACCGGTATTTCGGCGTGCACCGCCAGCGTCAGCATGCTGAGCACCTCGCCGCCGGCCGGGGACACCACGGTCGCCCCGACGAGGACTTCCCGATCGGCGTCGGCCACCAGTTTGATGATCCCCTGGGTGGCCTGGTGGATCCAGCCCCGCGCCCCGGTCGTGATGTCGGTCAGCGCGGTGCGGACGTTGAGCTGGCGTTCGCGGGCCTGCTGCTCGGTCAGCCCCACCGAGGCCACCTCGGGCTGGGTGAAGACCACGGAGGGCACCGCCCGGTAACTGGCGACCTCGGCTTCCCGGCCGAGGATGTCGGCAGCCGCGATGCGGGACTGGTAGACGGAGACGTGGGTGTACGCCCCGTGCCCGGTGACATCACCGATCGCCCAGATTCCGGGAGCGGCGCGCATCCGTTCGTCCACCGGAATCGTGCGGGCGTTCTCGTCCAACCCGGCTGCGCCGACCTGCAGGGCGCCCAGGTCGGTCCGGCGGCCGCTGGCCACCAGCACCCGTTCGACGTTCAGCACCTGGCCGTTGTCCAACCGGGCGTGGAAGTGGGTTCCGTCGTGCTCCACCCGCGCCACCGAGCGCCCGAGGTGGAGTCCGACCCCCTCTTCCCGCAGCGCGGCGCTGATGGCTTGCGAAGCCTCCGGCTCGCCGGCGGGGAGCGGTCGGGGCTGGCTCTCCACCACGGTGACCGCGGTGTTGAACCGGGCGAACGCCTGGGCGAACTCCAGGCCCACCGGGCCGCCACCGATGACCAGCAGGGACCTGGGGGCTCTGGTGGCGGTGACGGCGTCCCGGTTCGTCCAGTAGGGGGTCCCGGACAGGCCTTCGATCGGTGGCACCAGCGGTTCGGTGCCCGGGTTGAGCACGATCGCGCGTCGAGCGCGGAAGGTCTGCTCCCCATCGGGGCCGCTGACGGTGACCTGGTCCCGGGCAGCCAGTCGCCCAGTTCCGCGGACCAGGCGGACACCGGCCGTCTCCAGCCGGCGCAGTGCTGCCTCGTCGTCCCATCCGGTGGTGGCTTCTTCCCGGATGCGGTCGGCCACCGGGAGCCAGTCGGGGAAGACCTTGGCTTGCCCGGCGAGGTCGGGCACCTTGCGGCCCTCGGCGAGGACTTCGCTGGCGCGCAGCATCATCTTCGTCGGTATGCAGGCGTAGTACGGGCACTCGCCACCGATCAGGCGTCGCTCCACGGCCACCACGTTCAGATCGGCTTCAGCCAGGCGGATTGCGATATCCTCGCCACCGGGGCCCGTGCCCACGACAACGGCATCAACCTGCTCGGTCACCGGTGTTCCCTCCGAGGAGTGCTGGTGGTTGCTTCCAGCGCAGCACCGGAGTGGGAAGAACGCATTTCCTGGCTGATGAGCGGCGAAGACCCCTTCTCGCATCCTGGGAAATTCGTCAATGTGTTTCGGATCACATTAGTCTCGTTTTCGGGGGTGTTCCGGGTGGGCGGTCCGGGTGCTTCTCGGCATTCCCCGTTGTCAGCCCGCGCTCACCGGTCAGGACGGAGGATTTCCAGCCGTGACGGGAGGCCAGGGCACGACCTGGGGAGTGAACCAGCACACCTGGACATCGCCAGTGCTCTGTGGGAACAGTGGCGAAAGCTTGGCAACCTGCTGGAGGTGGGCCTACTGCGGGTAGGTAGGGCTCGGCAGGCCTGTATCGTTCGCCACAGGGACCAACGTTGCGTGCAGGTGAAGGGAACGACTCAAATTGGGGACCACGAACGGGCACCGGCCGGGCACGGTGGCTGGTGACCAGGACACCCGCAAGCTCAACCGGGTAGTCATCCGCTTCGCCGGTGACTCCGGTGACGGCATGCAGCTGACCGGTGACCGCTTCACTTCGGAGGCTGCGGCCTTCGGCAACGACCTTGCAACGCTGCCGAACTTCCCCGCGGAGATCCGTGCTCCTGCCGGGACGCTGCCGGGTGTGTCCAGCTTCCAGCTGCACTTCGCCGACTACGACATCCTCACCCCCGGTGACCGCCCGGATGTCCTGGTTGCGATGAACCCGGCCGCGCTGAAGGCCAACATCGGTGATCTGCCGGACGGCGGAATCGTCATCGTCAACACCGATGAATTCACCAAGCGCAACCTGACGAAGGTCGGCTACGAGGACAACCCCCTCGAGACGGGGGAGCTGGACAAGTACACGGTCCACAAGGTGCCGATGACGACCCTCACCCAGGGCGCCTTGGCGGAGACCGGGCTCGGCAAGAAGGACGCCGGGCGGTGCAAGAACATGTTCGCCCTCGGGCTGCTGTCGTGGATGTACCACCGGCCGACCGAAGGCACCGAGCGCTTCCTGCGCGAGAAGTTCGCCAACAAGCCGAAGATCGCCGAAGCCAACATCCTGGCGTTCCGGGCCGGGTGGAACTACGGCGAAACGACCGAGGCGTTCGCGGTGACCTACGAGGTGGCGCCGGCGAAGCTGCCCCGGGGCACTTACCGGCAGATCACCGGCAACACGGCGCTCGCCTACGGCATCGTGGCGGCCGGCCAGCGCAGCGGACTGCCCGTGTTCCTGGGCAGCTATCCCATCACCCCGGCGTCGGACGTGCTGCACGAACTGGCCAAGCACAAGAACTTCGACGTCACCACGTTCCAAGCCGAGGACGAGATCGCGGGCATCGGGGCGGCGCTCGGCGCTTCCTTCGGCGGTGCCCTCGGGGTCACCACCACGTCCGGCCCCGGTCTGGCGCTCAAGTCCGAGACCATCGGACTGGCGGTCACGTTGGAGCTGCCGCTGGTCATCTGCGACATCCAGCGCGGTGGGCCGTCCACCGGGCTGCCGACCAAGACCGAGCAGGCCGACCTGCTGCAGGCGCTGTACGGGCGCAACGGTGAATCCCCGGTTCCAGTGGTGGCGCCCTGCTCGCCAGCCGACTGCTTCGACGCGGCACTGGAGGCGGCCCGCATCGCGTTGACCTACCGCACACCGGTGCTGCTGCTGTCCGACGGTTCGCTCGCCAACGGTTCCGAACCGTGGCTCGTCCCCGAGGTCGACCAGCTCCCCGATTTGCGAGTGGAATTCGCTTCCGAGCCCAACGCGCCGGACGGCTCCGGAGAGTTCTGGCCGTACTTGCGGGATCCGGAAACCCTCGCGCGCGACTGGGCCGTGCCCGGCACCCCGGGGCTCGAACACCGGGTTGGCGGTCTGGAGAAGGCCGATGGGAAGGGCAACATCTCCTACGACCCGGACAACCACGACAAGATGGTGCGACTGCGCCAGGCCAAGGTGGATGGGATCAAGGTTCCCGAGGTGCAGGTCGACGACCCGGACGGGAACGCGCGAGTGCTGGTGATCGGTTGGGGGTCCACCTACGGGCCGATCGGAGCCGCCTGCCGCCGGGTGCGCAAGAAGGGGTTGTCGATCGCGCAAGCCCATCTGCGCCACCTCAATCCGATGCCCGCGAATTTGGGCGAGGTGCTGCGCCGCTACGACCAGGTCGTGGTGCCGGAGATGAACCTCGGCCAGCTGGCGATGCTGTTGCGGTCCCGGTACCTGGTGGATGCGCAGTCCTACACCAAGGTCGCCGGACTTCCGTTCCGGGCGGAGGAACTGGAAAACGTGCTGACCGATGTTGTGCAGGGGGTGTCGGCGTGACCACGGACCTGGGTATGCCACTGCTCGGTGGCTTGGACGGAGTTCCGACGACCGAGGACAAGCAGACCGCGAAGGACTACAAATCGGACCAGGAAGTCCGGTGGTGCCCTGGCTGCGGCGACTACGTCGTGCTCAACGCGGTGCAGAGCTTCTTGCCCTCCCTGGGGCTGAAGCGGGAGAACATCGTGTTCATCTCGGGAATCGGGTGCTCCTCGCGGTTCCCGTACTACATGAACACCTACGGCATGCACTCCATCCACGGACGTGCTCCGGCGATCGCCACCGGGCTGGCCGCATCCCGGCCGGACCTGTCGGTGTGGGTGGTGACCGGTGACGGCGACGCGCTGTCGATCGGTGGCAACCACCTGATCCACGCGCTGCGGCGCAACGTCAACCTGAAGATCCTGCTCTTCAACAACCGGATCTACGGTTTGACGAAGGGGCAGTACTCGCCCACCAGCGAGGTCGGCAAGGTCACGAAGTCCACCCCGATGGGCTCCATCGACCTGCCGTTCAACCCGGTCTCGCTGGCGCTCGGTGCGGAAGCGACCTTCGTCGCACGGGTCATCGACTCCGACCGGACCAGCGTGACGGAAACCCTGCGCGCCGCCGCGGAACACCGGGGGAGCGCTCTGGTGGAGATCTACCAGAACTGCCCCATTTTCAACGACGGTGCTTTCGACGTCCTGAAGGACAACGACGAGAAGCAGCGCCGCATCATCCCGCTGCGCCACGGCGAGCCGATCGTCTTCGGACCGCAGGACTGCCGATACGGCGTGGTCAACGCGCCCGATGGCGGGTTCCGGGTCGCCAAGTTGTCCGAAGTGGAGGAAAGCGACGTGGTGGTCCACGACATCCACCGCGACGACCCCTCCTACGCCTTCGCGCTGTCCCGTCTCGGTGGTGAGGACCTGAACCCCACGGTCACCGGGATCTTCCGGGCGGCCAAGCGCCCCACCTACGACGACCTGCTGCGAGACCAGGTCGACCAGGCGAAGAAGGACAAGCCGGCCGACTTGCAGAAGTTGCTCACCGGGAACGACACCTGGACGATCTGATCGTTTCCGCCCCCGCCCCGCGGCTCCGTGCGGAGCCGCGGGGCTTTTTTTCGAATGGTTGTGCTTTTTCCCGGTGGTTCTCGTGACCTATGGCTCGGTCGTACGAAGTGCGTGTAGGGGGTACCGTACGAGGCACAAGCCAGATCAGATCCTGAGGACGAGCACCTGCGCTCCGTGGGATCTCTTCGCCGATTGGGGGGCGGCGAGCTCATGACAACACAGACAACCGGCAGGCTGACTGGCAAACTTGTCGAACGCTCGTTTCCCTACGTGTGGATGTATCACTCGATCGATTTCCACATCCACGACCCGTATTTGATCACAGTAGACCCGCATCGTTTCGAACGCCAGCTCATCTGGCTGCGCCGGAACGGTTTACGCGGGGTGTCCATGAGGGAGCTGCTGCAGGCCAGAAAGCTGGGCGCGGGACGGAATCTGGTCGGACTCACCTTCGACGACGGGTATGCCGACTTCCTGCGGAACGCGTTGCCGATCCTCAAAAAACACGGTTGCACAGCAACGGTGTTCGTGATCGCTGGTTTGCTCGGTGGATTCAACGAGTGGGATCTCGAGGGACCGCGCAAGAAGCTGCTGACGTCGCACGAGGTACAGCAGCTCGTCTCCCAGGGCATCGAAATAGGATCGCACAGCTTGTCGCACCAACGGCTTTCCGGGAAGTCGACCAAGCAACTTCTGGCTGAAATCAACGACAGCAAAACGATCTTGCAAGACCTGACCGGTCAGAACATCGTCGGGTTCTGCTACCCGTACGGCGCCCTGGACGAACAGGCGGTCAACGCGGTGCGGGAAGCGGGGTACGACTACGGGTGCGCCATCTGGCGGTCCCCGTTGTCAGGACGGCACGCACTACCGCGCACTTACGTCGGTGATCGGGACAACGCGCTGCGGCTCTTCGCCAAGCGGATCCGGTACGCAGTGCGACTTCGATAGCGGTCCTGTCTACTGAGCTTTGGGTAGGCGCCCTCCCCTGTTTGCAGGGCAATGCGCAGGCGCGCCGGTGAGACGATGCACCGGAGAGAGAAGTTCTGGGGGGATTAGCGTGGCTGCTGAACACCGGCTGTCCTTGGCGGTCAACGGAAGGGAACGGCTGCTGGCCGACCGGCTGACCGTCCTGCAGCCCGTACCGGTGGAGCACAGACCGAAGTTGTCCGCAGTGGTGGTCGGGTTGGGCTACGTCGGTCTGCCCACCGCGTACGCGCTGAGTACCGCGAACACCAGAGTGGTCGGTTTCGACATCAGCGAAGAGCGGCTGCGCGCCATCAAGGCCGGCGAAGTCGATCTGCCTCCTGAGGAGCGCCGAGGGCTCAATACCGTGCTGAGCTCGGGAATGCTGCAGTTGACTTGTGATCCAGCTGAGCTCTCTGATGCTGATGTGGTGATCATTTCGGTTCCCACCCCAGTGGACGAAGATCGGGTACCGGACACCAGGGCACTTCGTTCGGCGTGTCGAACCGTGGTGGAGAACGCTCAACCCGGTCAAACGATCGTCCTGACTTCCACGACGTACGTGGGCACGACCCGAGAAATGCTGGTGGAGCCGTTGCAGCAGCGCGGACTGCGAGTGGGGAGCGATGTTTTCGTCGCCTTCAGCCCGGAACGCATCGACCCGGGCAACTACGACCACACGCAGCGGGAAACCCCCAGGGTGGTCGGCGGTGTCACCCGACCGTGCTCGGAGAAGGCGGCGGAGGTCATCAACCGGATCACCGATTCGGTGTACCTGGTCAGTTCTCCGGAAGCAGCTGAGCTGACCAAGCTGTACGAGAACATCTTTCGAGCAGTGAACTTGGCGCTGGCCAATGAGATCGCGGACGCGTGCAGCACGTTCGATTTGGACCCGATCGAAGTGACCATTGCTGCTGGCACCAAGCCGTACGGCTTCCTGGGCAGCTTTCCAGGGCCGGGAGTGGGGGGACATTGCATTCCCTGCGATCCGCACTACTTGCTGTGGCAGCTGCGCCGAGAAGCGGTCCCGACCCCGCTCATCGAGCAAGCGATGGAATCGATCGACCGCAGACCTGGTCAGATAGCGCACCGCGTGCTCGAAGAGTTGACCGAATCCGGTATCGAACCAACTGGGGCGAGAGGGATCATCGCCGGGGTCAGTTACAAAGCCGGTGTTCAGGACTTGCGGGAATCTCCCGCGCTGCCGATCATCAGCGAACTCCGGGCGGCCGGAGTGGAGACCGGTTACTTCGATCCGTTGATACCAGAAGTGGAACTTCCAGGAGGGGTGAAGCTCTTCAGCGAGAAAGAACCTTCCGGAAGAGAATGGGACCTGGTTTTGGTCCACACAGTACATCCTGATGTCGATTTCAGTTGGATATCGGAATGTTCGAATGTAATAGACGCAACTTATCAGTTTGATGCGGTACCGCACCGGAAGGTTCCATGAGGGGATCGCCGCATGTTCGACACCGACGTCCCAGCAGTTGTTTTCAAACTCGACCCGAACGTGATGCACCACGGCGGTCTCGGAGTGATACGCAGCTTGGGCAGAAAAGGCGTTCAAGTGTACGGAGTGCACGAGGACTCACTCGCGCCAGCTGCTCATTCCAGGTATCTCGCCGCGAAGTGGATGTGGAGTCCTGCGGAGGCCGAGCCCGAGATCATCTACGAGGGGCTTCTCAGGCTTTCCGCCCACATCGACCGCCCCGCGGTGTTGCTGCCGACCGATGACGCTGCAGCGATATTCCTGGCCGAACACGGTGAACAGCTCCGCGATCGGTACTGGTTCCCCCGGATCGACGCTGACCTTCCACGTGCGGTTTCCGACAAGTATTCGCTGTACCAGCTGTGCCGCAGCGTGGGTTTTCCTTGTCCGGATTCGATGCTCGTCTCCGGATGGGACGAGGCTCGGCAATTCGCCGATCAGCACGGATACCCAGTGGTCGGGAAACTGACTTCCCCGTGGAAGTCGGTCGGAAGCAGCCCACTGCGCAGCACAACGATAGTGCGTTGTGAGGACGATCTGCGCGCGCTGTACTCGGCTTGTGCGGAGATCGATGGCTGTCAGCTGATGCTCCAGGAGCATATTCCAGGAGGTTCGGGAAAGGACTGGTTCTTCCACGGTTACTGCGACGCTGCGTCCACTTGTGAGCCTGCTTTCACCGGAGTGAAAGAGCGCTCGTATCCCGCTCGTGCGGGACTGACCTGCCTGGGCCGCTGCGAGGAGAACGACGAGCTGCTCCAGCAGGTCACCGGGCTGCTCAAGAGCATGTCCTTCCACGGGATAGTCGACCTCGATCTGCGGTTCGACGACCGCAGCGGAACCTACAAACTACTGGATTTCAATCCCCGTCTCGGTGCTCAGTTCCGGTTGTTCCGCACCACCGCCGATGTGGATGTGGCCACCGCGTACTACCTTGATGCCACGGGGCAGGACATCCCCCCGGGAAGACAGCTCGTCGGACGCCGGTTCGTCGCGGAGAACTACGACCCGATCGCGGCGTTGAGCTACTTCCGGTCCGGGGACCTGCGGCTGCGGGACTGGTTCAAGTCCGTGCGCAACATCAACGAAACCGCCTGGTATGCCAGGGATGATCTGCTGCCCTTCCTGTTGATGTGCGGGTGGATGGGCTGGCGCTTGCTGAGTCGTCCTTTCGTCGGGAACCGACGTCGACCGGTGATCGAGAAGCCGTACTTCGTGCCAGGGCGGAACTACCTCTGAAACCGACCCTGACTAGTGGAGGACAGTGATGGATTCCGTTGAAGTCGCGATCGTAGGTGCTGGCCCGTACGGCTTGTCGCTGGCTGCGCACTTGCGCAGGGCTGGAGTCGGCTACCGCCAGTTCGGCTTCCCGATGAGCTTGTGGCGTTCGCGCATGCCTCGCGGAATGTATTTGAAGTCCCAAGGGTTCGCTTCGAACCTGTCCGATCCGGACGAAACCCACACATTGCGCAATTTCTGCTTGGAAACCGGGCGGGAATACGCTGACTACGGTCTTCCGGTCTCCCTGGAGACCTTCGTCGACTACGGCGAGTGGTTCCAGCTCAACCGCGGTCTGGAAGTGGAAGAAGTGCTGGTCACCTCGATCCGGCAGACCGCGAGGGGATTCCTCCTGGAACTGGCCGATGGAGCCACGGCAGAAGCTGAAAAGGTGGTTGTGGCGGTCGGAG
>NZ_AYJW01000051.1 GCF_000497205.1 Saccharopolyspora rectivirgula DSM 43747 | reverse complement strand
CTCCGCGAGCCTGCGCGCGGTCCTGCGGGACGAGAGCGGCTTGAGCACCCTGCAGGAAACCCTGCACCACCAGTTCGTGGAGCACCACGAACTGCTCCGGGCCCGCTCCGCGGCGATGGCCGTGGACATGGTGCTGCGGGCCAATCCGCGCCCGGGCATCCAGGCCCTGCGGGCGGAATTCGATCGGCTGCTGGTCAACGCCCGGGAATGGCGGGAGCTCAGCCTGCTGTCGGCCCTGGAGTCCGGCCAGGTGCGGTTCCCCCGTCCACTGCAGAACGAGGCGAAGCGGTTGCTGGGCGGCTCCGGACCGGACGTCCGCTCCCGACTGGGCAAGGACGAGAACGCGCTGGAAGTGGACCTGGCCGAAGAAGCCGCGGCCGCTCTGGCCCGGTGGCGGGAACAGGTGGTCAACCCGCTGCACGACCGCGTGCACCGGGACGCGGCCCGCGCGGTGCTGCGCTGCTGCGAGCAGCTGGTCGCCGTCCAACTGCGCCGCTGACCGGGCTCGGCGCAGAAGAAGACCGGGCCCGGAAGCAGCGCTCCCGGGCCCGGCAGGTGGTGGTGACAGTCAGTGGACTGGGTCAGCCGACCTTGGCCTGGACCTTCTCGGCGATCTTGTCACCGGTGGCCTTGTCGACGTTCCGCCAGTACTCGAAGGCCTTCTCCAGGACCGGCTTGCTGACGCCCTTGGAGAGGTGCCCGGCGACGTTGTCGATGAAGCGCTCGCGCTCCTCGTCGCTGAACACCTTCCGCACCAGGGTACCCGCCTGGGTGAAGTCGTCGTCCTCGGCGTGCTTGCGGTAGGCCGAGCGGATGACTTCCTGCTCGATGCCGGTAGCGGCCTCGTCGCCGCCGTAGGAGGCGTCGCCGTGCGGGCCGCCGTAGGAGTTCGGCGCGTACACCGGGTCGCCGATGCCGAAGCTGTACCGCATCGCGCCGTCCTTGGAGTAGCTGTTGACCGGCACGATCGGACGGTTCACCGGCAGGTCCATGTAGTTGGTGCCGATGCGGTAGCGGTGCGCGTCCGGGTAGGAGAACAGCCGGCCCTGCAGCATCTTGTCCGGCGACGGGCCGATGCCCGGCACCATGTTGGACGGCTCGAACGCGGCCTGCTCGATCTGGGCGAAGTAGTTCTCCGGGTTGCGGTTCAGCACGAACCGGCCGACCTTGATCAGCGGGTAGTCGCCGTGCGGCCACACCTTGGTCAGGTCGAACGGGTTGAACCGGTAGTCCGCGGCCTCCTCGAACGGCATGACCTGGACGTACAGCGTCCAGCTCGGGTGCTCGCCGTTCTTGATCGCGGTCCACAGGTCGCGGATGTGGTAGTCCGCGTCCTCACCGGCCAGCCGGTCGGCCTCGGCCTGGGTCAGGAACTCGTGGCCCTGGTCGGTCTTGAAGTGGTACTTGACCCAGAACTTCTCGCCCTTGGCGTTGGTCCACAGGAAGGTGTGCGAACCGTACATGTTCATGTGGCGCCAGGTCCGCGGGATGCCGCGGTCACCCATCAGCCAGGTCACCTGGTGCGCCGACTCGGGGCAGTTGGTCCAGAAGTCCCACTGCATGTCGTGGTCGCGCAGGTGGTTGTCCGCGCGGCGCTTCTGGGACCGGATGAAGTCGGGGAACTTGATGGCGTCCCGGATGAAGAAGATCGGGGTGTTGTTGCCGACCAGGTCGTAGTTGCCCTCGGTGGTGTAGAACTTGATCGCGGTACCGCGCGGGTCGCGCCAGGTGTCCGGGGAGCCGAGCTCACCTGCGACCGAGGAGAACCGGACCAGCGTTTCGGTCTTGACACCCGGCTGGAACAGTGCCGCCTTGGTGTACTGGCTGACGTCCTCGGTGGTCTCGAAGAAACCGAACGCGCCACCACCCTTGGCGTGCACGACCCGCTCGGGCACGCGCTCGCGGTTGAACTGGGCGTTCTTCTCGATCAGGTAGTGGTCCTGCAGCAGGATCGGACCGTTCGGGCCAGCGGTCAGCGAGTGGTCGTCGCTGGCCACCGGAATACCGGCATTGGTCGTCGTGACTCGTGCCGAACTCACGATTGTTCCTCCTCGTGGTGGTGGCTCAGATCCTCCGGCACGATTGCCGAGGACTGACACTCAGGGCAGTACCCCCAGAACACGATCTCCGCCTCGTCCACCAGGTAGCCGGCGGTCGAGGACGGGACGACGCAGGGCGCCGCGCCGATCACGCAGTCCACGTCCTCGGTCCGGCCGCACTGGCGGCACACCAGGTGGTGGTGGTTGTCCGCGGTGCGGGTCTCGTAGCGCGCCGGGTGCCCGGCGGGTTCGATCCGGCGCAGCAGACCCGCGTCGGTGCAAGCGTGCAGCACGTCGTAGACGGCCTGGGTGGAAACCGAGCCGAGCTCGTGCCGGACCGCGGTGGCCACCTCGTCGGCAGTCGAGTGCGGGTTCCCGGTCAGCCACCGCATCACCGCCAGGCGCGGTTTGGTGACCCGCAGGCCGGCAGCGCGCAGCTGCTGGCGCAGGTCGTCCGCACTGGTGTCGTGGTGGTCGATCGCACTGGGGGTCATACGCAGCACCAGTATGCCATGCCAAGATTGGAATTAGTCAAGAAAACACGCGAACGTGTGCTCGCCGTCGCGGAATGATTTCACCCCTGGTCAACGGCCAGCAACCGCACCGCCTCGTAGAGCTGCGCCACCGCTGGCCGCCGGGCCGCCATGACCCGCGCCTCCTCCGGGTCCGGCGCCACGGTCCGATTCGGACCCACGAGCTCCGCCGCCCGGTCAAGACTGCCCAACTCGCCGAGGGACCGCCAGCCGAGCAACGCCGCGCCCAAACCGGAACCACCGGTCCCCTCGGCCAGCCCCAGCTCGGTGTCCAGCGCGGCCGCGACCACCCGCGCCCACAGCTCGCTGCGGAACCCCCCACCAGTGGCCCGCACCGAGCGGATCGGCGCACCAGCGTCCACCACCGCGTCCCGCACCAGCGCCAGCTGCTGGGCCACCCCCTCCACCACGGCGCGGGTGATCTCCGCCCGCCCGTGCGAACGGCGCAGCCCGACCAGCGCGCCCGTCAAACCCGACTCCCACCACGGGGCGCGCTCCCCCAGCAGGTACGGCAGCGCGAGGAGGCCGTCCGCCCCCGGGGCGACCCGCTGCGCCTCCGCGAGGAGTGCAGCGACGTCCACGCCGAACGCCTCGGCCGCCCACTGGGCCACCACGGCACCGTTGCTGACCGCGCCGCCGACCACCCACAGGCCGTCCGCCAGGGCGTAGCTGAACGTCCGGCAGCGGGCGTCCACGCCCGGGCGGTCCCGGATCACCCGCAGCGCCCCACTGGTGCCCAGCGACAGGGCTGCCACGCCCGGCTGCACCGCCCCCACGCCGAGGTTCGCCAGCGGACCGTCCCCGCCGCCCAGCACCACCGGCAGCCCGGCCGGCAGGCCCACCGCCTGCGCGACCTCGGCCTTGAGCGGGAGCTGCTCGGTCGGCGACAAGATCACCGGGAGCTGCCCCGCGGTGACGTCCGCGACCTGCAGCGCGGGCCCGTACCACTGCAGCGTCTCCATCTGCTGCAACCCGGTGCCCGAGGCCAGCGAGTGGTCGGTGACGAAGTCGTCGACCAGCGCCGAGAGCACGTAGTCCTTCAGCGCGCACCAGCGCACCGCGCCGGCGGCCAGATCGGGCCGCTCCGCGGCCAGCCAGGCCAGTTTCACCATCACCGACTGGGTGTGCACCGGGGTTCCGGTGGCCTGGTGCAGCGCGGCAGCCGTGTCCCCGTCCGCCCGCAGCCGACGGGCCACCGCCTCCGCGCGCGAGTCCGCCCAGCTGAACGCCGGGGTCACCGGTTCCCCGCGCTGGTCCAAGCCGAGCAGGGTGTGCATCGCCGTGCTGAACGACAGCGCCACGACCGGGTGGCCGTGTTCGGCGGCCCAGCCGACGCAATCGACCAGCGCCGCCAGCGCGGCGTCCCGCACCCGCACCGCGTCCTGCACCGCCTCCCCGGACTCCTCCGTGCGCAACGGGTAGGACCGCTCGGTGCAGTGCAGCACTCGCGCATCGCTGGTAGCGGCAACGACTTTCGTCGCCGTCGTACCGAGATCAATACCTAAGACCACCGGTTCCTGGCGCATGGACCCAACCTATCGCGGCCGGTGCGATCCCTTCCGGCGCCACGGAACCCGTCCCGGCCAGCGCACGACGACAACACCGCCACGACCGGAAAATCTCGCAGTGAAGCGGAATTCCGCGGGAGGATTGCTGTCCGAACGAGATCAACCAGCCGGCGAGCGGGAGCGCACCACAAGAAGATCCACAATTGACAAAGGCGCCTTCCCCCCGCTCGGGAGGAAGGCGCCCCGGGCTCGATCAGATCAACCCACGATCGTCTCGGCGATCTGGTAGGTGTTCAGCGCCGCGCCCTTGCGCAGGTTGTCCCCGCAGACGAAGAAGTCCAGCGTGTTCGGGAAGTCCAGCGCCTGCCGGATCCGGCCGACGTAGGTCGGGTCCTCGCCGACCACTCCCGCCGGCGTCGGGAACACCTGGTTCTCGTGGTCGTCCTGCAGCACGATCGTCGGCTGCTCCTGGAAGACCTTGCGCGCCTGCTCCACGGTCACCGGCCGCTCGAACGTGGCGTGCACCGCCAGCGCGTGCGTGGTGAGCACCGGGACCCGGACGCAGGTCGCCGAGACCTTCAGGTCCGGAATGCCGAGGATCTTGCGGGACTCGTTGCGGACCTTCAGCTCCTCCGAGGTCCAGCCGTCGTCCTTGCGGGAGCCGGCCCACGGCACCACGTTCATCGCCAGCGGAGCCTTGAACGGGGTCTCCTCCGGCAGCCCGGCCGCCGCCAACGCCTCCGCGACGTCACCGGCCCGGACCCCGACCCGCTTGCCGGCCAGCGCCTCGATCTCGGCGTACAGCCGGTCGATGCCCTCCTGGCCAGCACCCGAAGCCGCCTGGTAGGAGGCGACGACGAGCTCCTTCAGGCCGAACTCGCGGTGCAGCGCGCCCAGCGCCGCCATCATCGACAGCGTGGTGCAGTTGGGGTTCGCGATGATCCCCTTCGGACGCTCGCGCACCTTCTCCGGGTTCACTTCCGGGACCACCAGCGGCACGTCCGGGTCCATCCGGAAGGCCCCCGAGTTGTCCACCGCGATCGCACCGCGCTCGGCGGCGATCGGAGCCCACTGCGCCGACACCTCGTCCGGCACGTCGAACAGGGCGATGTCCACGCCGTCGAAGGCCTCCGGGCTCAGCTCGACGACGGTGCGCTCGACCCCGCGCACGGTGATCTTCTTGCCGGCGGAGCGGGCCGAGGCGATGAGCCGGATGTCACCCCACGGCACCGACTCGCGGTTGTTGATGATGTCGATCATGACGGTGCCGACCGCTCCGGTCGCACCAACGATCGCCAGCGTAGGGGCCATCAGCGACCACTCCCCGCGTAAACGATGGCTTCCTCGGTGCCGCCGAGGTCGAACGCCTCGTGCAGCGCGGCGACCGCCTTCTCCAGCTGCGCCTCCCGGATCAGCACCGAGATGCGGATCTCCGAGGTGTTGATGATCTCGATGTTCACGCCCGCGTCGGACAGCGCCTCGCAGAAGGTGGCGGTGACACCCGGGTGCGACCGCATGCCGGCGCCCACCAGCGAGACCTTGCCCACCTCGTCGTCGTAGACGACCTCTTCGAAGCCGACCTCGTCCTTGATCTTCTCCAGCTCGGCGACCGCCTGCTTGCCGTTGCTGCGGGCCACCGTGAAGGTGATGTCGGTGCGGCCCGACGCGCTGCCGGAGACGTTCTGCAGCACCATGTCGATGTCGATCTCGGCGTCGGCGACCACCCGGAAGATCCGACCGGCGACCCCCTTGTCGTCGGGCACACCGCGCACCGTGACCTTCGCTTCCGACCGGTCGTGCGAGACGCCGGTGATCATCGCCTGTTCCACGGAAAGGTCCTCCACTGAACCGGAAACCAGCGTTCCGGGCTTGGCTGAGTAAGAAGAGCGGACGTGCAGCGGCACGCCGTAGCGGCGGGCGTACTCCACGGCGCGCAAGTGCAGCACTTTCGCGCCGGTGGCCGCCATTTCGAGCATTTCCTCGTAGGTGATGCGGTCCAGGTGCTTGGCGTTGGACACGATGCGGGGGTCCGCGGTGTAGACGCCGTCGACATCGGTGTAGATCTCGCACACGTCGGCGTTCATCGCGGCCGCGACCGCCACGGCGGTCGTGTCCGAGCCGCCCCGCCCGAGAGTCGTGATGTCCTTGGTGTCCTGCGACACGCCCTGGAACCCGGCCACGAAGACGATCTGCCCCTGTTTCAGGGCCTCCTGCACCCGGCCGGGCGTGACGTCGATGATGCGAGCGTTCTGGTGCGCCGAGGTGGTGATCACTCCGGCCTGCGAACCGGAGAACGAGCGGGCTTCCGCACCGAGATTGGCCACCGCCATCGCCACGAGGGCGTTGGAGATCCGCTCCCCGGCGGTCAGCAGCATGTCGAGCTCGCGCTCCGGCGGCGCTGGGTTCACCTGCTGGGCGAGCTCGATGAGTTCGTCGGTGGTGTCCCCCATCGCAGAGCACACAACGACTACGTCGTTGCCCGCCTTGCGGGTCTCGACGATTCGTTCGGCAACCCGTTTGATGCGATCAGCACTCTCGAGTGAGGAACCGCCGTACTTCTGGACGACGAGCGCCACGTGAAACCAAACCTCCTCGAGCCGTGCGGACGTCCCGGGTGCGGTTCGTCTCCGCACTGACACCGGGTGGACGAAGAGCACCGGCGCGCCCCTTGGTCAAGCGCGCCGAAGAGCCCCGCAACCTGCGGAAAGGCAACGACGTGGATGCGTCGAAGAACTTCCTGGACAGGTCGCTCCGCTGTCGAACCAGCCTACCGAACCACCACCGCCCCACCTCAATCCCGCAGCCCGCTTACTACCCTGTGAGCCGCGATTGTCGACAAGGGCGGAGGAGCGGGTTGTCCACCACTCCGGGAACGGTCGACCGGGATCAGCGGCCCACCGGACGCATCGAGGTTACGCAGCGGAAACAGTCGCAGGCGGGAACACCCGGGGTCCTCGCCCGGCTGGTGCGCAGGCAACGTCACAGACTGCTGTTCGCGGCCCCGGCTGTGGTTTACCTCGCAGTGCGGCTGATCGGGTTACTCGTGTTGAGCTGGTTATCAGCTGCTAACGAGGAATCGCTGCTGGACAACCTGCGCGCCTGGGACGGCCAGTGGTACCTGGAGATCGCCGAGAACGGCTACTCCGGGGTGGACCCGAGCATGGTGGACGGGTTCGGCAACCGGTACCCGGAGACCCCGCTGGCGTTCTTCCCCGGTTACCCGGTGCTGGTGCGCTGGGTCTCCTGGCTGCCCGGGGTGAGCTTCACAGGTGCGGCGATCGCGGTGTCGCTCGTCGCCGGGGTGGTCGCCGCGCACGGGCTGGTGCGGTTGGGCACGCGCATCGGCGGCTCCCGCGCCATCGGCCTGCTGCTGGTCGTGCTGTTCGCCGCGGCACCCATGTCGGTGGTGCTGTCCATGGCCTACTCGGAGGCGCTGTTCTGCGCCCTGAGCATCTGGGCCCTGGTGGGGGTGCTGGAGCGCCGTTGGGCGCTGGCCGGGCTGTGCTGCTTGGGGGCTGGGCTGGTGCGGCCCACCGCGGCCGCGCTGATCGCCGTGGTCGGTTTGGCCGCGCTGATCGCCCTGTTCCGGCGCACCGACGGTTGGCGACCGCTGGTGGCGGTCCTGACCGCCCCGCTGGGCATGCTGCTCTACATGGGCTGGGTGGCCCAGCAGACCGGTGAGCTCAACGGCTACTTCGAGCTGCAGCGGCGGGGTTGGTCGTCGAGCTTCGACGGCGGTGCGGCCACGCTGCGGTTCGCCGTGGAGACCTTGACCGGGAACAAGTCCGGGTTGGAAACGCTCACGGTGTGGCTGTCCTTGGTGGCGCTGGTGCTGCTGGTGATGTGCGTGCGGCAGCGGCTGCCGTGGCCGCTCGTCGCGTTCGCCGCAGCGGTGCTGGTGCTTACCCTGGGGTCGGACGGGCTCATGTACTCCAAGGTCCGGTTGATGCTGCCGGCGTTCCCCCTGCTGTTGCCGGCGGCGATGGGCCTGGCCCGCTGTCGTCGCGCCACTGCCGTGGCGGTCACGAGTTTCGTGGTGTTCTTCGGCGCCTGGTTCGGCGCCTACTCGCTGACCGCCTGGCCGTACGCGATGTGATCTTCCGACACAGCCACCCGGAGGGGCGTCGTGACAACTGATGAGTTCACCGATGAGCAGGTGATCACCAGCAAGCCCGCGGAAACCTCGGTCCCGCTGCACGAGCTGCTGGCCCAGCGGTGGAGCCCGCGAGCCCTGGACCCGCGCGTGCAGGTCGACGACCGGCAGTTGACCGCGCTGTTCGAGGCGGCCCGCTGGGCGCCGTCGTGGGGGAACACGCAGCCGGCGCGGTACATCGTGGGGCGGCGGGGTGAAGAGGTCTTCGACCGGATCCACGCGACCCTTTCCAGGGGGAACTCGGGGTGGACCACCAACGCCGCCGCGCTGGCCGTCGGGATCGCCCAGACGGTCACCGACGACGGGGAGCCGATGCCGTACGCGGAGTACGGGCTGGGGTTGGCCACCCAGAACTTGGTGCTGCAGGCGGTCGCCGAGGGGTTGGTGGCGCACCAGATGGCCGGCTTCGACCGGGAGGCGGTGCGCGCCGAGTTCCGGGTGCCGGAGGGCTTCGAGCCGATGGTGGTGGTCGCGATCGGTGGCGCCGGACCGCTGGACGGCCTGCCGGAGCGGCTGCGGCAGAAGGAACTCGCGCCGCGCCGTCGCAAGCCGTTGTCCGAGCTGGTGTTCGGGCGTTCGTGGGGCGAGTCCCGGTTCGACAGCTGAGGGAGCGGTGCGCCGTTCGGACCAGCGGGCTGCTCCTACCCCGAGTTGGCGAAGAAAATTCATGCTTTTCCGGTCCTCTGGTTACCTCCAGCGACCCCATGGGGTATGAACGTCACTCGTGTGGATCAGCACGCGATCGGAAGCGGAAGCACTGGACAGCACCGACGAGTTGGCCGAGCTGCGCTGCCAGTACCAGCTTCCACCCGACCTGATCCGGTTGGACGGCAGCAACGGCGGCCCGCTCCCCGGTAGCACCCCGGCCCGACTGCGGCGCTTCGTCGAGCACCGCTGGGACTGCCCGGCCGGGCGACCGCGCAGTGACGCCGACTGGCGCGCGGAAGCCCGCCGAGCAGCCGCCGGCCTGGCCCCCTTGCTGGGGGCCGCCCCCGAGGAGATCTCGGTCGTCGAATCCACGTCGATGGCCCTGTTCCAAGCCCTGCTGGCGGCCGCCCGGTTGCGCCCGGACCAACCGGTGCTCGCGGTCGGCCGGGACTGCAACGCTTCGGAGCACTACCTCGCCCGCTCCGCCGCCGAGTTCGCCGGCGCCGAGCTGCGAATGCTGTCCGATGTGGAAGAACTGCGCCAGTTGCCGCGGGGCGAAGTGGCGGCCGTGGCCCTGTCCCACGCCGACCTGGACTCCTGCAGCTTGCGGGACGTCGCCGCGGTGACCGCCGAGATCCACCGGTTGAACGCGCTCGCCGTGTGGGACCTGAGCCACTCCGCCGGCGCGGTGGAAGTCGACCTGCACGGCTGGAACGTCGACTTCGCGATCGGCTGCGGGTACCGGTTCCTGGGCGGCGGGCCGGGCGCTCCCGCGTACTGCTTCGCCACCAGCCGGCACCGCCAGTTGTTGCGCGGCCGCTCCTGCACCTCGGCCGGGATCCCCTACCCGCCGCCGCACGGCCACCCGGCCGCCGCGTCGTCCTTCGTGCTGGCCGGAATAACCAGCAGTCTGTCCATTCTGGATGGAGTGCCTCCGGCGGCGCTGCACCGCAAGACCCAGCGGATGACCGATCTCTTCCGCCACCTGCTCGACGAGCAGGGCGTCCCCGAACCCGCCGAGGTGGTCCGGGCCCCGTCGGGCGCGCCCACCAGCGCGCAGGTCGACGTCCGGCACCCCGACGCGCAACTGGTCGTGGACCGCCTGCTGGACCGCGGAGTGGTGGCCGATTTCGCCGAGCCGGACCGGGTCCGGTTCAGCTTCGCCCCGGTTTGGCTGCGCTACGTCGACGTGTGGGAGGCCGCCCAGCAGCTGACCACCGTGCTGCACCAGACCGCCCAGGTGCCCGCTCACCCCCGCCCCGGCGCAGTGAAGTCCGCAATGGACCGATCGGTCAGCGCAGGGAGTGGATCGCCCGAGCGGCTATCGACGTGGTGATCAACCAGAACAGCGCCGCACAACCGTAGTTCAGCAGCACCGCGAGCTCCGGGTCCGCCGGCACGAACAGGTCCTGGAAGCCCAGCGCCAGGGACTCGGCGGAGGAGGACACGAACTGGGCGATGCCGTTCTCCGGGTTCGCCCCCACGAGCGTGAACACCACGTGCAGCGCCAGCAACCCCGCGGCGATGCTGCCCCACCAGCGCACGGCGTTGCCGAGCAGCGCGACCAACCGGGCCCAGGCGCGCCGCAGCTCGGCTCGCCGAGAACCCGTGCCGTGAGCACTGACTTCTTCGGTCACGCCAATCAGTGTGGCACGGTCGTCACCGCGGGAGCTACGGCCGAGCAGGTCAGTTGAAGATCCGCCCGACGACCCCCGCGACCAGCACCCAGAACATCGCCGCCAGACCGTAGTCCAGCAGCACCTGCAGCACTTCGCTGGGCGCCTCGACGAGCCCCGGGAAGAACAGGGCCAGCGGTTCCGCCGCCCGAGCCACCGAGTTCGCCAGCTCGTTCTCCCCGCGGAACCCGGTCAGCACGAACGCGGCGTGCAGCACCAGCAGCACCGCGAAGATGAACCCGACGGCGTTGATCAGACCGGCGAACCCGGACTGCTCCTTCTTCCTGGCCATGCGATCAGTCTGCCTGGTCACACCCGGGCAACGCGAAGAACTGCGAACCCACCCGCTCCTTCCTGCGGAAAAGCGGTTCCCGGGCTGTTAGTCCAGTCACTTCGCCGGGGGACAACGCGCTCACCATGTGGGAAAGGTGCTTGCATTCCGGACCCCGGTAGTGGTTAGCCTTTTGGCCATGGCACGCGCTCTCCTGCTTCGTCGCCGCGACGGGGTCAATTGACCGGCCCCTCGTCGCGGGGATCGAACGCGCCGGTCGTCGACAGGAAACCGGTAACCGAGCAGGAGAATTTCCACTATGAGCTCGCCTGAGCACCAGGTCCCGTTCTCTGGCAGCATCCGCAAGCCCTCCCGTCCCGCTCCGGCCGACCAGCCGGTGTGGAATCCGCAGCGGGGCAGCTCGATGCCCTTCCACCGCTACCGCCCGTTCCACGAACTGGTCGAGGACGTCTCGCTGCCCGACCGCACCTGGCCGGACAAGCGGATCACCCGCGCCCCCCTGTGGTGCGCCGTCGACCTGCGGGACGGCAACCAGGCACTGATCGACCCGATGTCGCCCGCCCGCAAGCGCCGCATGTTCGACCTGCTGGTGCAGATGGGCTTCAAGGAGATCGAGGTCGGTTTCCCCGCGGCCAGCCAGACCGACTACGACTTCGTCCGCGAGATCATCGAGGACGAGGCCATCCCGGAAGACGTGCGCATCCAGGTGCTCACCCAGTGCCGCCCGGAGCTGATCGAGCGCACCTTCGCCGCCCTGGAAGGCGCCCCCCGGGCGATCGTGCACATCTACAACTCCACCTCGATCCTGCAGCGCCGGGTGGTGTTCCGGGAAGAGCGCGAAGGCATCAAGAAGATCGCCACCATGGGCGCCGAAATGGTGCTGGACTACGCCAGCAAGTACCCGGACACCGACTTCCGGTTCCAGTACTCCCCGGAGTCCTTCACCGGGACCGAGCTGTCCTACGCCGCCGAGGTGTGCGACGCGGTCACCGAGATCTGGCAGCCGACCCCGGAGAACCCGGTCATCCTCAACCTGCCGGCCACCGTGGAGATGGCCACCCCCAACGTCTACGCGGACTCCATCGAGTGGATGAACCGCAACCTCTCGCGGCGCGACTCGGTCATCCTGTCGCTGCACCCGCACAACGACCGCGGCACCGCCGTCGCCGCCGCTGAGCTCGGCTACCAGGCCGGCGCGGACCGCATCGAGGGCTGCCTGTTCGGCAACGGGGAGCGCACCGGCAACGTGGACCTGGTCGCGCTCGGCATGAACCTGTTCAGCCAGGGCATCGACCCGCAGATCGACTTCTCCGACATCGACTACATCAAGCGCACCGTCGAGCACTGCAACCAGCTGCCGGTGCACGAGCGGCACCCGTGGGGCGGGGAGCTCGTGTACACCGCGTTCTCCGGCAGCCACCAGGACGCCATCAACAAGGGCCTGCAGGCGCTGCGCGACGAAGCGGCCAAGGCCGGCACCCCGGTCGACGACTTCCCGTGGGAAGTCCCGTACCTGCCGATCGACCCGAAGGACGTGGGCCGCACCTACGAAGCGGTCATTCGGGTGAACTCGCAATCCGGCAAGGGCGGCGTCGCCTACGTCATGAAGTCCGAGCACCAGCTGGAGCTGCCGCGGAAGCTGCAGATCGAGTTCTCCAAGGCGATCCAGGCCCGCACCGACGCGCAGGGCGGCGAGGTGTCGCCGGAGGAGATGTGGGAGATCTTCCACGCCGAGTACTTGGCGCCCACCGCTCCGCTGCGGCTGACCCGCCAGCAGTCCAGCGGTGAAGAGGGCAACGAGTCGATCACCGCGACCGTCGTCGTGGACGGCACCGAGCAGGAGATCACCGGAACCGGCAACGGCCCGGTGTCGGCGTTCGTGGACGCGCTGAGCACCATCGGCTACGACGTGCGGGTCATGGACTACGCCCAGCACGCCCTCACCTCCGGTGACGACGCCCGCGCCGCCGCCTACCTGGAGTGCGCGATCGAGGGCCGGACCTACTGGGGCGTGGGCATCGACACCTCGACGGTGGCGGCCTCGCTGCAGGCCGTGGTGTCCGCGGTGAACCGCGCGCACCGCTGATCCGAGCGACCAGCACCGGCGGACGTGCCCGCGGGCGCGTCCGCCGCGTCGCCCTCGGCCCGCGTCCCGCGGCCCGCTGGTCCCCCTCCCGCAACACGACGGGATCACTCGTTCGGCGTGACGCGCTTGATGATCGAAGCCGCGCGCGGTTCAGTCAGCAGCGAAGCTGACGACCGACGAGGTGGACATGTGGCCGACTGAAGATCCCGCGGAGCAACTGCGCTGGCGGATCCCCTGCAACAGCCAGGGCACCACATCTCAACAGCTGACCGTGCTCGTGCTCGGCGACCGGGTCGCCCTGCGATTGCCCGCGGGAGACGTCCTGGTGCTGACACCGGACCAGGCCACCGCGCTCGCCGGTGAACTGGACAACGCAGGTCGAGCCGTCCAGCAGCAGGCGCGGAAGGCGGAGTCGTGGCCCTCCACGACACGGACCTGAGCTTCGATCCGCGCGACCCGTACTTCCCGGTGCCCGGTGGCTCCGAAGTGGAGTGGGCGGTGCAGGTCTTCACGACCGACAACGGTTACGGCCTCGACGCCGACCGGGCCCAGGTGGGGACCACCGCCGACGGGGTGCGGGTGCGTTGCGACCGCTACGCCCGGCTGGGCCAGCAGGTGCCGGCCGGCAGCGGTGAGGTGGAGGTCCAGGTCCGCGAGGACGACGTCTTGGAGTGGGTGATCGAGGTCAGCTGCTCCGAGCCGATCAAGTCGGTGAAGCTGCTGCTGCGCGGCCTGCCGGAAGAACCGCTGCGGAGGGGCTGGTGGACGCCCAGCACCGGTCGCGGTTGGACGCACGGAGCTGACCTGCGGCGCTTCCAACTGGAGTACCCGGGACCGGACTGGCCGACCCCGTGGGTGGCCGCCGGGGACGAAGCGGGCGGGCTGGTGCTCGCGGTGCGGGACCCGCAGCTGCACCGGCAGATCCTGCACGTCCACCGGCCGTCCTACGCCACCGGACCGGTCGTCGAGCTGGTGCACGTTCCGGCCGCGTCGGCGCGGACGACCAGCTACCGGGTTCCACCGGTGCGGCTGCGCCCGTCCACCACACCGAGCACTGTGGACAGCGACTTGCGGGAGCACATGTCCTTCGTGGAGGAGTCCACGCGGCTGGAGACCTGGGACTCCCGGGACGACGTGCCCGACTGGCTGCGGGACGTCGCGCTGGTGGTCACCCTGCACGGGCAGCACTGGACCGGCTACGTCTTCAACGACTTCGCCCGCATGGCCGAAGAACTGCGGTTCGTCGCCCAGCACATCCCGCCGCACCGGGTGCTGGCCTACCTCACCGGTTGGGAAGGCCGCTACTACCACGACTATCCGCAGTACCGGCCGGGAGCGGACCTCGGCGGCGAAGCCGGTTTCGCCGAGCTGGTGGACACCGCGCACCGGCTCGGCATGCACGTCATGCCGATGTTCGGCGGGCACGGGGCGAACGTGAACCGGTACCCCGCCTGGGAGCAAGCGGTGATCCGCAACGACACCAACCGCTACGTCGAACTGCTCAACCGCCCCGACTGGGACAGCGACCGCATCGGCGAGGGCGACCAGGTGTTCCTGAACCCCGGTGAGCCCGGTTTCCGCAACCACCTGGTGCGGTCGATCCTGGCGCTGGTGCGGGACTTCGGGATCGACGCGGCCTTCTTGGACACCCTCGGCTACTGGTTCAACGACCCCCGGTTCCCGCTGCTGAACGGCTACCGGCAGCTCGCCGCGGAACTGCACCACCAGGCCCCGCACCTGGTGCTGGCCACCGAGGGCTGGTGGGACGCCCTGATGTCGATCTTCCCGCTGTGCCAGCAGTGGCTGGGGGTGGACCGGGACCTGCGCAAGCCCTGGGTGCTCACCGATTACGCCCGCACCACCGGCCACCTGGCCGAAGGGACTCCGGGGCCCGGCAGCACCGGGGTGCACGAGAAGGGCTTCCTGCCCCGCCCACCGGACGTGGCCCGCCCCGGGCACATACCGGTGCTCGGGTTCGCCGACACCACCCTGGAGCAGCACGCCGAGGAAGTCGCGGAGATCTGCCGCTGGGCCGCCGAACACGCACCGGCGGCCGAGCTCGACCAGCCCTGACGCGCCGGCGGGGGGAACGGCTACCTGCTCGTCGACCGGCCGTGCTCGAACACCGGGTTGATCACGTGCACCCCGTTGCCGACCGGGCACTCGAAGCTGAGCAGGCGCCCACCGGAAGCTGCGGCGAGGTGTTCAGCCGTGGTCCGGTCCAGAATCGCTCGCTGATCGCAAAAGCCGCATCTGGCCGCGCTGCTGTACCGCACTGCTCAGCAACCTCCGTCCTGACAACCACCGGCTGACCGGTCGGCACGGGCAATCGAGCGGTGCCCGCTGGTGCGTGCCGCTCCGGGCTGACCGCGCTGACATCGTAGCCACCCGACCGCACCTGCCCCCCACCAGCGCGGAAGTCGTGCGGCGCAGACCCCGACCGGAGGTGGGAAGCCCGTGGTCAGCGGGAAACCTCCGCTGCCGCCGGCTGGGTCGGGGTGATCCGCCCGGCGACGATGTCCTCCGCGTAGTGGCAGGCGACCCGGTGACTGGGGGTGATCTCCCGCAGCGCCGGCCGCTCGGTGCTGCACTTGTCCACCTGCCGCCACGGGCACCGGGTGTGGAAGCGGCAGCCGGACGGCGGTCGCGCCGGGGACGGGAGGTCTCCGCTGAGCAGGATCTGCTCCCGCTCGTCCTCCACCGCCGGGTCGGGCACCGGGACGGCGGACAGCAGCGCGCGGGAGTACGGGTGCAGCGGTTGCTGGTAGAGCTCGTCGGAGGTGGCTTCCTCCACCAGCCCGCCGAGGTACATCACGCCCACCCGGTCGGCGATGTGGCGCACCACCGCCAGGTCGTGCGAGATGAACAGGTAGGTCAGCCCCAGTTCTCCTTGCAGGTCCGCCAGCAGGTTCAGCACTTGGGCCTGCACCGAGACGTCCAGCGCCGACACCGGTTCGTCTGCCACGATCAGCTCCGGCCCCACCGACAGCGCCCGGGCTATCCCGATGCGCTGTCGCTGTCCGCCGGAGAACTCGTGCGGGTACTTGCGCAGCGCGGAAACCGGCAGTCCGACCGCGGACAGCAGTTCCCGCAACCGCTGCTCGGTCGCTTCCCGCCCGGTGGCCAGGCCGTGCGCCTGCAGACCTTCCAGCAGCAGCGACCGGACCGACTGCCTGGGGTCCAATGAGGACAACGGGTCTTGGAAGACCATCTGCATCCGGCGGCGCATCCGGCGCAGCGGCTCCCCGCGCATCGACGCCAGGTCCACGCCGTCGAAGACGATCTTGCCGCGCCGCGGTTTCTCCAACCTCAGCACCGCTCTGCCCAAAGTGGACTTCCCGCAGCCGGATTCGCCCACCAGGCCGTAGGTCTCCCCGCGCGCGATCTGCAGCGAGACGTCGTCGACGGCGTACACGTAGCCGACCGTGCGGTCCACCAACAGGCCGCTCTTGACCGGGTAGTGCACCGCGAGGTCCTCGACCTGCAACAAGGTTTCAGCCATTCCCGCCCCACCCAAGTCGGTCCTCCTCGCGAACCGGGTTGTGGCAGCGCAACAACCGCGCCCCCGCCCCGTCGTCCGGTTCCGGCGCCTGCTGCTGGCACACCTCGGTGGCGTTCGGGCAGCGCGGCGCGAACGCGCACCCGGCGTCCCACGGGATGTTGTCGGCCACGGAACCCTTGATCGGCTGCAGCCGCTGCCCGTTCGGCGAATCCAACCTGGGCACCGAGGCCAGCAGACCCGCCGTGTACGGGTGCCGGGGATCGCCGAACAGCTCGTGCCGACCAGCGCGTTCCACCACCCGCCCCGCGTACAGCACGTTGATCTCGTCGCACAACCCGGCCACCACCCCGAGGTCGTGGGTGATCATGATCAGCGCGGTGCCGGTCTCGGACACCAGCTCGGCCAGCAGCCGCAGGATCTGGGCCTGGATGGTGACGTCCAGCGCGGTGGTCGGCTCGTCGGCGATCAGCAGCTTCGGCTGGCAGGCCAGTGCCATCGCGATCAGCGCCCGCTGCCGCATCCCCCCGGAGAGCTGGTGCGGGTACTCGCCCAGGCGGCGCCGCGGATCGGGAATGCCCACCCGCTCCAGCAGGTCCGCGGCCGCGCGCATCGCCTCGCGCCGGGACGCCCCGCGGTGCCGCTGGACCACTTCGGCCACCTGCATCCCGATCGACATCACCGGGTTCAGCGAGGTGAGCGGGTCCTGGAACACCATGCCCAGGTCCCGGCCGCGGCGCCGCTCCAACTCCCGGCCGGGCAGTCGCAGCAGATCGGTGCCCTCGAACAGCACCGAGCCGGAGACCTCGGTGCCGCGCGACGGGAGCAACCCCATGATCGCCAGCGAGGTGACGGACTTCCCGCAACCGGATTCGCCCACCAGGCCCACGGTTTGCCCGGGCTCCACCGAGAACGACAGCCCGTCCACGGCGGTGACCGGAGGTTCTCCCCGGCGGGTGAACACCACCGAGAGGTCTTGGACGTCGAGCAGTGCCATCGCGTTCCTCCGTCAGCGCCGCCGTTTCGGGTCGAGTGCGTCGCGCAGCGACTCGCCGACCAAGGTGAACCCGAGGGCGACGACGATGATGCAGCCCGCCGGCCAGAACGCCAGGTGCGGGTGGCTGTCGATGATGTTCTGCGCCCCGCCGAGCATCTGCCCCCACTCGGGCACCGAGTCGTCCGCCGCGCCCAGCCCGAGGAAGGACAGCGCCGCCGCGTCGATGATCGCCACCGCCAGCACCAGGGTGGCCTGCACGATCACCGGCCCCAGCGCATTGGGCAGCATGTGCCGGAACACGATCGCGCTCTCCCGCACGCCGAGCGCGCGGGCCGCCAGCACGTGGTCGCTGGTGCGCTGGGCCAGCATGGTGCCGCGCAGCAGCCGGGCGAACACCGGCACCTGCACCAGGGCCACCGCCAGGATCACGCTGAACTGGGTCTGCGTGGCGAACAGCACCCCGATGGAGACGGCGAGCAGCAGGGACGGGATGGACAGCATCACGTCCACGATGCGCATCACCACCGCGTCCACCCAGCCGCCGAACGCCCCGGCCAAGGTGCCCAGCACCATTCCGCCGCCGAGCCCGATCACGGTGGCCAGCAGCGCCACCAGCAGGGTCTGCTGGGAGCCCAGCAGCAGCCGGGACAGCAGGTCGCGACCGTACTGGTCACCGCCGAGCGGGAACCCCTCCTGGGGTGGCGGGATCTTGTTCTGGGCGCGGGAGACCTGGTCCTCCAGCAGGTGCAGGGCCGGGTCGTGCGGGGCCAGCAGCGGGGAGAGCGCTGCGACGAGCACGAAGACCCCGATGATGGTGGCCCCGGTGAAGAACATCGGGCTGCGCCGCAGGCGCCGCCACGCGGACGTCGCCGGACCGGCACCGGCCGACGAGTCGGCGAGATCGTCGATGCGGTTCTTCCGCTGCGTCAGTAGCGCCACTTTCCCCTCACCGCGTCCGCAATCGTGGGTCGATCAACGCGTAGGACAGGTCGACGATCAGGTTGACCAGCACGTACACCATCGCGGCGGCCAAGATCACCACCTGCAGCACCGGGTAGTCCTTGCGCTGGAAGCCCAGGGCGACGGCTTGGCCGATGCCGGCGATGTTGAACACCCGCTCGGTCAGCACCGCCCCCGCCAGCAGCGCCCCGGTCTGCAGGCCGATGGTGGTGACCACCGGCAGCATCGCGTTGTGCAGCACGTGCCGGCGCCGCACCACCATCCTGGTGAGCCCCTTGGCCTGCGCGGTGCGCACGTAGTCCTCGTCCAGCACGTCCAGCACCGCGGCCCGGGTGATCCGGAAGATCACCGCGAACGGGATGGTGGACAGCGCGACCGCCGGCAGCAGCAGGTGCACGAAGGCGTTCCACGCCGCGTCCCACTCCCTGGTCAGCAACCCGTCCAGGATGTAGAAGCCGGTCACCCTGGTGGCGTTGATGCCGACGTCCTGCCGACCGGACGCGGGCAGCCAGCCCAGTTCGATGGCGAACACGTACTTGAGCAGGAACGCCAGGAAGAACACCGGGACGGCGACCCCGATCAACGACCAGGTGATGCTGATGTTGTCCAGCCAGCCGCCGCGGCGCCGGGCGGCGAGGTAGCCCAGCGGGATGCCCACCGCCACGGCGATCAGCAGCGCCAGCACGGAGAGCTCCACCGTGGCCGGGAACCGGGTGAGGAACACCTCGAGGGCCGGGGTTCCGCGCTGCACCCCGGTGGAGACGCCGAAGTCCCCGGTCACGGCACGGGTCAGGAACTTCCAGTACTGCACGTGGATCGGCTGGTCCAGGCCGAGCGCAGCGGTCAACTGGGCGCGGGATTCGGGCGTGGCCCGGTCGCCGAGCAGCGCGGAGACGGGTCCGCCCGGGAGCATGCGCAGCCAGGCGAACAGCAGCATCGACAGGACCACGACGACCAGCACCAGCTGCGCCAGCCGACGGATTGCGTAGCGGAGCACGAGACCCCCGTCAATTCCCGGCGGTGGCGCGGGAGGTTCCCGCGCGCCACCGACTTCCGTGCCCGGGTCACCGCTGGACGGTGACCGTGGCGAACTCTTCGGCGGTCAACGGCGACGGCTGCAGCCCCTGCACTTCGGGACTGGTCACGATCGCCGGCGGCGAGTGGGTCAACGGGATGGCCGGCAGGTATTCCGACAGCAGCTTCCGGTTGATCTCCTGGTACATCCGGTTGCGCTTGGCCTCGTCAGGTTCGCTGTCGGCGGCCCGCAGCTCGGCGGCCAGTTGTTCGCCCCACGGGGAAGCGGCGGTGTAGAACCGGTTCTCCGGTGTGCCGAAGAAGGTTCCGATGAAGTTGTCCGGCGTGTTGTAGTCACCGGTCCAGCCGAGCAGGAACAGGTCCGCTCGGGCGTTGTCCACGTCGTCGATGTAGCCGCCGTTCCACGGTTTGCTGACCGGTTCGACGTTGATGCCGACCTCCCGCAGGTCTTCGGCGATCGCGTTGAAGATCTCCTGCGGGTTGGGCATGTACGGCCGGGTGACGTCGGTCGGCCAGTAGAACTTGACGGTCAGCCCGGAAGCCCCGGCTTCGGCCAGCAGCTGCTTGGCCTTCTGCGGGTCGTGCGGGTACTTCTCCACATCCGGCGCATAACCGTCCACTGTGTCCGGATAGAACTGGGTGGCCACCTCGGCGCCGTCCGGCATGTTCGCCTTCACCAGGTTCTCCCGGTCGATGGCGTGGGCGATCGCCTTGCGCACCCGCAGATCGCGCAGCGCCGGGTTGTTCTTCTGGGTGATCCCCAGGTACATGATGTTGAACGGCTCGCGGATCTGCACGTTGTAGCCGGCGTCGCGCAACGCCTGGAGGTCCGACGGGCTCGGGTAGTCGTAGCCGTCGATCGAGCCGGCCTGCAGCTCCTGCTTGCGGACGGTCTCGTCCGGGATGATGCGGAAGACCAGCTCACCGACCTTGGCCTTCTCACCCCAGTACTCCTCGTTGCGGGCCAACCGGATGGTGCCGTTGCCCTCGTCGTAGGAGACGAACCGGAAAGGCCCGGTGCCGGTGGGGTGCTCGCGGGCGTACTCGGAGAACACGAAGCTGTCCCCCTGGGCCCGCACTTCATCGGCCCCGTACTTCTCCATCGCGGTCGGGGACTGGATGCTGAACGACGACAGCCCCAGCAGGTCCGGGAACTTGGAGGTGGGCCTGGTCAGGCGGATCACCGCGGTCGCCGGGTCGGGCGCCGAGCAGGACTCGTACAGCGACGGCGCCTTGCCGTCCGCGAAACCGCCGAAGTTCTCGATCCAGTAGTAGGCCAACGCGGGGTTCTGCCCAGCGCCTTCCTGGTGGTACCAGCGCTCGAAGTTCTTGCACACCGCGTCGGCGTTGAAGTCGGTGCCGTCGTGGAACTTCACGCCCTGCCGCAGGTGGAAGGTCCAGGTCTTGCCGTCCGGGCTGTGCTCCCAGCTCTCGGCGAGCTCCGGCTCCACCTCCGCGGTGCCCGGCTTGAAACCGACCAGCCCCTCCATGATCTGCCGGGTGACCCGGAAGGTCTCCCCGTCGGAGGCGTAGAACGGGTCGAACAGGTCGGGGGCACCCGCTGCACCGAAGGTGAAGGTGCCGCCTTCGCCGGCGGCACTGTCCCGTTGGGACTCCGCACAAGCCGGCAACGACGCCAACAACGCCAGAGCGATGCCGGCGGTCACCAATCGGCTGCGCGTCCGAGAACGCGACGCCATCCGGGCTCTCCTCATAGCACCACCTCGGTGGTCACCGGTTCTGAAAGTGCCGTGAGGTTAACCCGGAAACGGCCCAGTGGAAGAGGATCTGGCGTAACAACATGGTTTCCGGGATCGGCGGAACAGTCGACGCGATCGCTGCAAGCTGGGCGAACCCGGCACCGCAGCGGTCCACGGAGTGGCGGGAAATCGCCAAAACCGGCATCCGCTAACCGGAAACCACCACATCGGCGCGTGCTCTGGTGCCGTCGGCGGCGAACCAGGAGCGTTCGAACTCCTGCCACCGCTGCAGGTGCGGACGGGTTCGCGGGCCGTCCCGGCGAACCGCCCGCTCCAACCGCAGGGCCGGGTCGGGCTCCTCGACCCACACCGCGACGGAGACGCGGTCGGAGATCTCCCGCCGCGCCGCGGAAACCCCTTCCAGCACGAGGACTTCCGGCACCGGAACCGTCACGTGCGCGCCGAGGACCGGTTCCCCGTCGGGCCATTCGATCCGCCGGTAGCCGCCGGGGCGACCGCGGCGCAGCGGTTCCAGCACCCCGCTGACCAGCCGCGGCCACCACTGCACCGGCTCGTCCCAGGTGGCGAAGTCGTCGGTGGGCACCACGGTCGCGCGCATCCCGGCGCCGGTGAGCGCGGCGAGGAGTTGCTGGGCGAAGCACGTCTTGCCGGATCCGGAGGGCCCGTCCACCGCCACCAGTTTCACCGGGCCCAGCAGCGGACGCGCGGCCCGCACCCGCTCGACGAGATCGAGCAGCACCGCGGAGCGGTCGGTCACACCGAGCGGCGGCCCGCCAGCGCCCGGCCGAGGGTCAGCTCATCGGCGAACTCCAGGTCGCCACCCATCGGCAGGCCGGACGCCAGCCGGGTGACCTGCAGGCCGGGGAAGTCGCGGAGCATGCGGGCGAGGTAGGTGGCGGTCGCCTCGCCCTCGGTGTTCGGATCGGTCGCGATGATCACCTCGGTGACCTCGTCCTGACCGATGCGGGCCATCAGCTGCCGGATCCGCAGCTGGTCGGGACCGATCCCGCCCAGCGGGTCGAGCGCGCCGCCGAGCACGTGGTAGCGGCCCTTGAACTCCCTGGTGCGCTCGATCGCCAACACGTCCTTGGGCTCTTCCACCACGCACACCACGGTGGCGTCCCGGCGCGGGTCGCGGCAGATCCGGCAGGTGGACTGCTCGGAGACGTTGCCGCAGACCTCGCAGAACACCACGCCGTCCTTGACCTTCTGCAGGGCCTGCTGCAGCCGGGTCACGTCCGCCGGCTCGGCCGCCAGCAGGTGGAAGGCGATGCGCTGCGCGCTCTTCGGACCGATGCCCGGCAGCCTGCCGAGCTCGTCGATCAAATCCTGGACGGGACCTTCGTACACCTTGCTCTCACTCGTCTCCGGACATCCCAGACTCGGTCGCGCTCGGGAATCACTTCATCCCGGGCAGCCCGAGCCCACCGAGGTCAGGTCCGCCGGCACCGCCACCGAGGGCGCTGGTCAGCGGCCCCATCTTCTCGGCCTGGAGCTCCTGCGCCGCTCGGTTGGCGTCCCGGACGGCCGCGACGACCAGGTCGGAAAGGGTCTCGGTGTCCTCCGGGTCCACCGCCTTGGGGTCGATGGACACCGACTTGAGCTCGCCGGTGCCGCTGACCACCGCGGTCACCAGCCCGCCACCGGCGCTCCCGGTGACCTCGGCAGCGGTGAGCTCCTGCTGCGCAGCCATCAGCTGCTGCTGCATCTTCTGCGCCTGTTCCATGATCTGCTGCATGTTCGGCTGGCCACCAGGTTGCACCGTGGTCCTCCTCATTTCGGGGGCTTCACCACCAGCCTAGCCGTCGCCCGGGTCGGTACCGCCCTCCCCGGCCGCCCGAGCACCGCCCGTTCGCAGTACTGGGTAGTTCCGGAATTTTGTGCGGCGTGCCAAGGTGTACGCATGCCTCCGGACCTCGCCCGGCTGCTGGCGGCCACCACCTGGCGGGCGTTCGACGCCGACGACCGGGGACGGGTGCTGGCCGGCTGCGACGCCAGCGGCTCCACCCAGCTGGTCGAGCTCGACCGCACCGGACCGCGGGAGCTGACCGCCTTGCCCGGCGCGGTCCACGGCCGCTACCTGGTGGGCCGGCGCGCGGTGGTCGTCCAGCACGACACCGACGGCGACGAGCGCACCCAGCTGTCCCTGCTGCAACTGCCGGTGCCCCACCCCGCAGCGCTGTCCGACCTGCAACCGCTGGTGCGCGCCCCCGGCAGCGTGCACCGGCTGCTGGACACCCGCCCCGACCAGATCCTCTACACCACCAACCGGCGCACCGGCGTCGACTTCGACGTGGTCCTCCGCGACATCACCACCGGCGAGGAGCGCGTGCTCTACGACCGGGGCGGCATGGTGCAGGAAGCAGCGCTCTCCCCCAGCGCCGGCAAACTGGCGCTCACCGTCCCGGCCGAGCACTCGATGTCCGAGCAGCTGCTGGTGGTCGACCTGGCCACCGGGGAGATCACCGAACTCACCGCCCGCGACCTGCCCGCCCAGCACCACCAGCCCACCTGGCTGCCGGACGAGTCCGGCCTGGTCGTGACCACCAACGTCGACCGGGAGTTCACCGGCATCGCCCGGTACGACCTGGCCGGTGGGCGACCGCGCTGGCTGGTCACCGCCGACAACGACCTCACCGGCTGGCCGTCCCCGGACGGAACCACCCTGCTGGTGCGCGAGAACCGGGGCGGGGCCAGCAGGTTGAGCGCGCACGACGCCCGCACCGGGGAGCGGCTGCGCGAGCTGCCGCTCCCGGAGGACGGCTGGGTCTTCGGGGCGCCGCCGCCCGCCTGGTCACCGGACTCGAGCTGGGTGGCGTTCTCGTTCAGCGCCCCCCGCACCCCGGGCGACGTGCTGCTCGTCGAACCCGGCACCGGCACCGCGCGGCAGCTGACCTCCTCCGCCGACCAGCTCCCCGAGCTGACCGCACCGCGCGCGCACCAGGTTCCGGCCCGCGACGGCGCCCGCATCCCGTGCTTCGTCTACACCCCGACCGCGCCGGACCCGCGGCTCGCCGGCTCCGCGGTGCTGCTGCTGCACGGCGGCCCGGAGAACCAGGCGGTGCAGGCCTTCAGCCCGGTGGTGCAGGCGCTGTGCGCCAACGGGCACACCGTGCTGGTGCCGAACGTGCGCGGCTCCACCGGGTACGGGAGGTCCTGGTACTCGGCCGACGACAAGCACAACCGCTTGGCAGCGGTCGCCGACCTGGCCGACCTGCACGACTGGCTGCCCCGGCTGGGGGTCGATCCCGAACGGGCCGCGCTGTGGGGCGGCTCCTACGGCGGCTACCTGGTGCTGGCCGGGCTCGCCTTCCAACCCGACCGCTGGTCCGCCGGGGTCGCCCTGGCCGGGATCTCCTCCCTGGTCACGTTCCTGCGCAACACCGCGCCCTACCGGCGCGCCCACCGGGAGCGCGAGTACGGCTCGCTGCAGCACGACCTCGACTTCCTGCACCGCGCTTCCCCGCTGGGCAAGGCCGAGGACATCCGGGCGCCCCTGCTGGTGGTGCACGGCGCCAACGACCCGCGGGTGCCGCTGTCGGAAGCCGTGCAGCTGGCCGAGGCCGTGCGGGCCAACGGGACCGAGTGCGAACTCCTCGTCTACCCCGACGAGGGGCACGGCCTGGCCAAGAAGACCAACCGGCTGGACGCCTACTCGCAGGCGCTGGAATTCCTGCGCCGCCACCTGGCCCGGGGCTAGTCGTCGAGCTTGCGGGCCCCGAACTCGCGGATGAACAGCTCGACGGCTTCCGCTTCCGGATCCCGCACCGGCTGTCCGTCCATCGTGGTGGATTCGGCGAGCAGTTCGTCCGGGTCCTCCGGCTGGTCCGGCGCCGGCGGCGGGGCCGGTTCGGGCTCCGGCGGGATGTCGTCCGGCGGGGGTTCCTCGGCCGGCGGCTCCGGCGGTGGCGGGATGTCGTCCGGTTCCGGTGCGGACGGCACCGTGGCCGCGGGCTTGGCCTGCGGTGCGCTCGGCCGCGACGGACGCTCCGGCGGCGCAGCCGGCCGCTGCGGTTTCGGCGCGGGCTGCGGCGCGGCGGGCGCGGCACCGGCTTCGACGATCTGGATCTCCCACTCCCCGCCGAGCACTTCCCGCAGCGCGTCCCGCACGAAGTCCAGCCGCCGCTGCTGGGCGAGCTGCTTGACCAGTCCCGGGGTGGGCATGGACAACACCAGGGTCCCGTTGTGCAGGGCCTGCACGGAGGCGTTGAGCAGCAGCGCCTGGGTGGGCCGGTTGCGCTGGGACACCGCCCGCAGCAGTTCGGTCCACACCCGCCGCACCGAGGCCGCGTCGTGCTGCGGTGCTTGCTCCACGGCGGGTTCCGCGGGTGGCGGAGCGGTGTCCTGCTCGGCCGGCGCGCTCCGCCTCGGCGGCGCGGTGCTCTGCTGCGGCTGGGCGGGGCGGGCGGCCTCCTCGGGCGCCGGTTGCCGGGGAGCGGATTCGCGTTCCGCGGGGGCGCGGTCGGTGGCGCTCCGCTGCTCCGCCGGGGGTGCACCGACCGGTTCGGCGGTTTCCGGGGCGGGTTCGGCAGCCCGCTCGCTGGGGCGCTGGTAGACCTTGCGCGGCGCCGGCTGGTCCCCACCGGCCTCGGGAACGGGGGCTATCGTCATCCGGCGTTCCAGGCGCTCCAGCCGCTGCAGCAGGGCGGCCTCGGACTCCGACGCCGAGGGCAGCAGCATGCGGGAGCACAGCAGTTCCAGCTGCAGGCGGGGCGCGGTGGCCCCGCGCATCTCCGACAGGCCGCTGTGCACGATCTCGGCGAACCGGGTGAGGGTGGCGGGTCCGAGCTGCTCGGCCTGGTGCTGCATCCGGGACAGCTCCTCCCCGGCCACTTCCACCAGACCGCGCTGCGCGGCGTCCGGAACGGACTGCAGCAGGAGCAGGTCCCGGAACCGGTCCAGCAGGTCGGCGGCGAACCGCCGGGGATCGTGCCCGGCCTCGACCAGCCGGTCCACCGCCCCGTACACCGCGGCGGAGTCCTCCGCGGCCAGCGCGTCCACCATCTCGTCGATCAGCGCCACGTCGGACACCCCGAGCAGGGCGACCGCCCGCTCGTAGGTGACCCCGCGGTCGTCGGCACCGGCCAGCAGCTGGTCCAGCACGCTGAGGGTGTCCCGGGCAGAGCCCCCGCCGGCGCGGATCACCAGCGGGTACACCGCCGGATCCACCTGCACGCCTTCTTCCCGGCAGATCTTCTCCACCAGGTCCCGCATGACGCTGGGGGGCAGCAGCCGGAACGGGTAGTGGTGGGTCCGCGACCGGATGGTGGTCAGCACCTTGTCCGGTTCGGTGGTGGCGAAGATGAAGATCAGGTGTTCCGGTGGTTCTTCGACGATCTTCAGCAGCGCGTTGAAGCCCTGGGTGGTGACCATGTGGGCTTCGTCGATGATGAAGATCCGGTACCGCGACTGGGCCGGTGCGTAGAAGGCGCGGTCGCGCAGTTCTCGGGTGTCGTCGACACCGCCGTGACTGGCCGCGTCCAGCTCCACCACATCGACGCTGCCCGGGCCTTCCGGGGCCAGCGCGATGCACGAATCGCACTTCCCGCACGGATCCGGGGTGGGCCCTTCGGCGCAGTTCAGCGACCGCGCGAGGATCCGCGCGCTGGAGGTCTTGCCGCACCCCCGCGGACCGGAGAACAGGTAGGCGTGGTTGATCCGGCCGGAGGCCAGCGCGGTGCGCAGCGGTTCGGTGACGTGGTCCTGGCCGACGACCTCCGCGAAAGTCGCCGGACGGTATTTGCGGTAGAGGGCGAGCGCCACGATGAAAACCCTACGCGGTGCGGCTGTCTTCCACGGCGGGGCCTGAACCTGCCCGAAAAAGAAGGGGACCCCGCGCACCCGTCAGAGCCTGCTTACCCTTGCTGCCTTCCGGCCCTGGGGGAGTTCACAGGATGGACGCCGCACGAGGTCCACTCACAGTGTAACCAAAGGTCCTCCGGACCCGGCAAAGCCCCACCTCTCGCCCGGTTCCCCCGCCGTCCGCGCTGCTGAGCGGCCTGCCCGGGCGACAGGGGGCGCGGTTGGCACCCGCGGGCCGCCCGTTCCGCAGGGCACTCCCGGAAAGTGTGACCGGCCGGCAACGCCCCCTGGAGCCGTCACCCCAGGTCACAACCCGTACGCCCTGTTCAACCAGGCCTCTGATACGCTTTCGCGCGGAGGATTGGCCGAGCGGCCTAAGGCGCACGATTGGAAATCGTGTTGGGTTAACAGCCCTCACGGGTTCGAATCCCGTATCCTCCGCTGGTCGTCGGAGCCGGGTGCAGCGAGCACCCGGCTCCGTTGCTTTTCGAGGGGGAACCGGAGCCGGGCGCCTCAGCTGCTCGCTCGCGAGCTGCGCGAGGAACGGCTGCTGCGCAATCCCAACTTGCGGCGCACCTGGCGCAACACCTCGTCGATCGCGATCTGGAACGGGTTGTAGGCCACCACGAGGACGACGGCGTCGCGCGGCTCGAGGATCTCCGCGAACCAGTCGTCGATGTCCTTGCGGTCCGAGGTGGGGCGCTCCTTCCACAACCCCACTTCGGTTTCGTCGTAGGCGTCGGTGATGACCAGGGTGTTCGGGTCCAGCCGGTCCGCCTGGCCGAGATCGGCGGCGACGTCCACCGCGATGCGCTGGACGTGCTGCGGAACCGCGCCGCCCGGGGTGGGCCAGACGACGTCGCTGCGGCCCGCGGCGGTCGTCCACGCGCCGTAGACCAGCGGGTTCCCCGTGCGCATCACCACGTACAGGTTGCGCGGGAAGGCCTTGACCAGCGCCGAGCGCAGCAGGACCCGCCAGATCGTGCTGGAGATCCCGGCCCCCTGGTACTTCGGGTGCACCCCGGCGGAGTTGGCGTAGAAGCAGCGGCGCCCGCCGTACCACCGGTCGTTGTTGGCCACCCACGCCACGGGGAGACCGTCGGAGTCGAAGACGACGACGAGCCCCGCCAGCTGGTCCAGCTTCTCGTCGGAGAGCCAGTCCTGCCAGTACTCCTCGGTGGTTCCGGCGAACGCTTCCACCGCGACGGCCGGGAAGGTCTCCCGCAGGTGTTCCCGAGCCGCCCCGGAGAGCTGGGTGCTCACCTCGGTCCACACCAACCCGGTGAGTCCGGGGTGGACGGAGATCTGCTTCGCCCCGCTGCGCACTGCGGGCGAGGAGATCGGATCGACCGTGCTCATCGTTGCCTTTCACGTCGTGGAGTCGTTCGGGTGGTCCGCTCAGGACCCGCGGGCGCGGGTTCCGCTGCCTGTTCGATCGCGCAGCCGACGCGCTCACCCGGTTGGGTGAGCTCCGGCTCGGGTCATCGGCGGGGTGGCGGCTCGTGGCCGGCGACCGCGCGCACCGCTGTCGCCAGTCGTGCTCGCGCGTGCGCGCTGATGTGCACCGCGTCGGGGCTGGACCGGGTGATCTCCCGCTTCAGCAGGGCGGTGGGCAGGTCCACCACGCAAGTCGTGATCACTTCGACGCTGGGGCCGTCCCGGCGGCCCCACATGGCCTGCGCCAAGCGGCACAGCACGTCGGCCACCAGGCGCCGGTCCAGGCCGAGCAGCGCGTCGGCGAGCTCGCCGGGAAGGTCTGGGCCGAGGAGCTGCTCGCGGCGCACCGTCAGCAGCATCCGGGCAGCTGCCGGGCGCCTCTCTGCGTACACCGCGACCGCGTCGGCCGCCGCGACCACCGCGTCCAACGCCGCGTCGGAAGGCGTCCCGGTGGTCGTCCCCAGCGCTTCGTCGATGAGTTCCGACTGCAGGTCCAGGAATTCGGTCGCGGCCCGCAGCCACATCCGTCCGCGCAACACCGCCAGCGAACCGAAGGCGTGGTAGATGGCCCCGTTGGGCACCCCGCTCTCCGCCGAGAGCTTGCGCACGGTGAGCCGTTCGGCTCCCTGCTCGGCGACCAGCCGTTCAGCGGTGTCCAGCACCTCGTCGATGTCGTGCACGCGCGGTCGGGGCATGCCGGCAGAATAGTGGAACACTTGCTCCACAACATCGTGCCGCTCGACACACCGCCCGCGTCGGTGCACCGCGCAGCCCAGCGCACCCCGCGCCGGGGAGCCCCCCGCGTCGCCGAATTCGAGCCACCCGGACGTCGCATTGACCTCGACGGCGCGCTCAACCCCCGAACCGGATCGACGGCAAGGGCATTTCGCCACCCCGCGCCGCGAACGGCCGGCTCTGCCGATCAAGAGCGCACCACCCGGCCCTTTGTTCCTTTTTCCGCGGAATGGCCAATTCACGGAAATCGCGAACCGACAACCAGTAATATCAATCACTTTCACCTTAGTTGCCTATTGCAACTTGTTAGCTTTGCTAAGTCTGATTTTCGAGGCAGAAACGAATTCAACTGGGACCCGCGAGACCCACGACTGTCATCGACAACCGAAGGCAGGAAGCGGAAAGGCGAGGCCGGCATGCGTACTGAGAACGACACTTGGGACATCCAGACGGGAGTTGGCATCACCGCGGTGTGGGTGGCCGCAGCCCGGGCGGCTGAAACCGCCCGCGCCGACGCCCAGATCAACGACCCGTACGCAAAACAGCTGGCCGAAGGGGCGAACCCGCAAATAATGCAGGTGTTCGCCGAAGGGAACGAGTTCGCCACCCACATCTCCAACTACATAGCCCTCCGCACCCGCTTCTTCGACGACTTCTTCACCCGCGCCGCCGAAACGGGGATCGCGCAGGCCGTCATCCTCGGGTCCGGTCTGGACACCCGCCCGCACCGGTTGACCATGCCCAAGCGGAGCTTCGAGATCGACCAGCCGGCGGTGCTGGACTACAAGAACCAGGTCCTGCGAGCCGCCGGCGCCCCGATCCCCGAACACCACACCCAGATCAGCATCGACCTGCGGCAGGACTGGCCGAAAGCCCTGGTCGAGAACGGCTT
>NZ_AYJW01000050.1 GCF_000497205.1 Saccharopolyspora rectivirgula DSM 43747 | reverse complement strand
GCTCGTAGGTTTGCATCAGGAACTTGTGCGCCGGGCGCTCGACCACGCGGGTCAACGCCCACCCGCTCAGCACGTCGCGACCGAGCTGGTCCAGCGCTTCGCGCAAGTCCACCGGTGGCTCGAGCGGGTCCGGGCCACCGCGCCAGGCTCCGTAGTGGAATCGCCGTGTCATCCGGTGTAGACCGCTCTTCCGCTCTCGTCGTCCTTGCCGATCCGCCGGGCCAGGTACAGCGACTCCAGCGCCAGTTCGACCGCACTGGCGATCCGGCCCGGTGGGTCGGTCACCGCCACGCCGACCCGTTCGACCACCCCGTGCAGCACGGGGAGTTCCGGCAGGGCCGACAGCAGTTGCTGCCCGGTGACCCGCTCGCCGGTGGCCACCGGGTGCCCGTCGGCCACCGCGTCGCACAACGGCTGCAGGTCGAGGCCGGCGAACATGGACCGCGCCGCATCGGCTGTCGCGCGGCGCAGCAGGTAGCCCAGGATTTCGTCCTCGCGCCCCTCTTCGCCCACCTCGAACTCGATCTTCCCGCGCAGCACCGCGGGGACCGCCTCCAAGTCCACCGGGCGGGCCACGGCCGGGTGCTCGCCGGTGAGCGCCGCCCGGTGCAGGGCTGCCGCGGACGCGGTTTCGGCGGCCGCGATGGCGAACCGGGCGGAAACCCCGGACCGCTGGTCCACCGATGTGGATTCCCGCAGGTAGCGCACGAACCGGGCGATGATCTCCAGCAGGTGGTCCCCGACTTCGGCCGGCAGCTCCGCTTCCTGCCGGATCAGCTGCACCTCGTCGGCGACGTCCAAGGGGTAGTGCGTGCGGATCTCCGCGCCGAACCGGTCCTTCAGCGGAGTGATGATCCGCCCCCGGTTGGTGTAGTCCTCCGGGTTGGCCGTGGCGACGAGCAGCACGTCCAGCGGCAGCCGCAAGCTGTAGCCGCGGATCTGGATGTCCCGCTCCTCCATCACGTTCAGCAGCGCAACCTGAATCCGTTCGGCCAGGTCCGGCAACTCGTTGATGGTCACGATGCCCCGGTGGGCCCGCGGGACCAGCCCGTAGTGGATCGTCTCCGGGTCTCCCAGCGAGCGCCCTTCGGCGACCTTGACCGGGTCCACGTCTCCGACCAGGTCGCCGACCGAGGTGTCGGGGGTGGCGAGCTTCTCCACGTACCGCTCGCTGCGGTGGCGCCAGGCGACGGGCAGCTCGTCCCCCAGCTCCGCGGCTCGCCGGCGGGATTCCGGGGTGATCGGCTGCAGGGGGTGCTCGCCCAGCTCCGACCCCTCGATCACCGGGGTCCACTCGTCCAGCAGGCCGACCAGGCTGCGCAGCAGTCGGGTCTTGCCCTGGCCTCGCTCACCGAGCAGGACCACGTCGTGTCCGGCGATCAGCGCCCGCTCGAGCTGTGGGAGTACTGTTCGATCGAAACCGACGATGCCCGGCCACAGCGGGCGCCCGTCGCGCAGGGCGGCCAGCAGGTTTTCCCGGATCTCGGTCTTCAGGCCGCGCGGGCGGTGACCAGCTGCCCGCAGCTGCCCGGCAGTGCGGGGTAAGTCTGTTGGCGGTGCTGGGATCGATGTCACTTTTCCGACGCTACCCGGCGCGGCCGCAGGTTGCTCGCCTCCCGGGACGAAAAATATTCATGTATGACTGTATGAGTCGTACTGCGAACGCGGTAGTTGCGCGGAGACGGGAGGGTCACGTGTCACTGCAGATCGAGGTAGATCCCGGCGAAGTCGGATTCGACCCGGCACGCCTGGAACGGCTCGACAAGCACTTCGCCAAGTACGTCGACGGCGGACGGCTCCCCGGCTGGCTGATCCTGCTGGCTCGACGCGGGAAGATCGCGCACCTGTCCACCTACGGGGCCCAGGACATGGCCAGCGGCGCCCCGGTGCAGCCGGACACGCTGTTCCGCATCTACTCGATGACCAAACCGGTGACCTCGGTGGCAGCGATGATGCTGTACGAGGAAGGCGCCCTGGAGCTCACCGACCCGGTGAGCAAGTTCATCCCGTCCTTCGCCGACCTGCGGGTCTACACCGGGGGAACCGCCCAACAGCCGCAAACCCGACCGGCCACCACCGAAATGCAGGTCTGGCACCTGCTGACCCACACCGCAGGCCTGACCTACGCCTTCCACTACCTGCACCCGGTCGACGAGCTCTACCGGCGCGCCGGCTTCGAGTACGGCATGGCCGACCACCTCGACCTGCAGGGCTGCTGCGACGAGTGGGCCTCGATGCCACTGCTGTTCGACCCGGGCCAGGCGTGGAACTACTCGGTGGCCACCGACGTGCTCGGCCGAGTCGTCGAAGTGGCCTCCGGCCAGTCGCTCGACGAGTTCTTCCGGACCCGGATCTTCGAGCCGCTGGGCATGAAGGACACCGGCTTCGCCATCGACAAGGCCGACGGCGACCGGCTGGCCACGCTGTACGTGGCGGGCAAGGACGGCCGCGCCCACCCGCACCCCCGGCACCAGGAAGCGCACCAGATCGCCTTCCAGCAGCCGAAGGCCCTTTCCGGCGGCGGCGGGCTCATCTCCAGCGCCTACGACTACCACCGGTTCCTGCAAATGCTGCTGCAAGGCGGTGAACTGGACGGCACCCGGTTGCTGAGCAACCGCACCGTGCGCTACATGACCCGCAACCACCTGCCCGGCGGCGCGGACCTGGAGTCCATCGCGCTCGGCTCGTTCTCCGAAGTCAGCAACGCCGGCAAGGGGTTCGGCCTCGGCTTCGCCGTGGTGGACGACCCGGTGCCCAGCAGGGTCATCTGCTCCCCGGGGGAGTTCTCCTGGGGCGGTCTGGCCAGCACCGCGTTCTGGGTGGACCCCGCGGAAGAGCTCACGGTGGTCTTCATGACCCAGCTGATGCCCTCCAGCGCGCTGCCGATCCGTTCCCAGCTGCACCAGCTCATCTACCAGGCGTTGGTGGACTGAGCGCCGGTCCGCGGAGGCTCCGGCGAGGGGCCTCCGCGGACTCCCGCGCGGATCCGGGAATCCTCACCGCTGTTCCGGCAGCGACCTGGTCTCCCCCACCGCCAGGTCCCACAGCCGGTCGCCGTCCAGACCGGCGTCCCGCCACGCCTTGCGCACCCGGGTCAACGGTTCGGTGACCGGCTCGCGGGTGAGCACGAACGTCCCCCAGTGCATGGTCGCCGCGCACCGCGCCCCGAGGTCGATCGTGGCCTGCACCGCTTCCTCCGGGTTCATGTGCACCGGCCGCATGAACCAGCGCGGGGCGTAGGCGCCGATCGGCACCATCGCCACGTCGATCCCCGGGTAGCGGCGGCCGATCTCGGCGAAGTGCGGTCCGTAGCCGCTGTCCCCCGCGTGGTAGACCCGGGAATCCGGTCCGGTGACCACCCAACCTCCCCACAGGGTCCGGCAGGTGTCCCAGATGGTGCGCCTGCTCCAGTGCTGGGCCGGAACGAAGTCGAACCGCAGCCCGGCCACCTCCGCCGACTGCCACCAGTCCAGCTCGATCACCTCGGTGAACCCGCGACGCCGGAACCACCGGCCCAACCCGGCGGGCACCAGCACCGGCACGTCGCGGGACAACCGGCGGACCGTGGGCGCGTCCAGGTGGTCGTAGTGGTTGTGGCTGATCAGCACCGCGTCCACCGGGGGCAGTTCGCTGAAGGCGACCCCGGGCGGGGTGAGCCTGCGCGGCACCCCCGGGATGCGGGTCGACCAGACCGGATCGGTCAGCAGGTTCACCCCGGACATCCGGACCAGGTAGGTGGAGTGCCCCACCCAGGTCAACGCCGTGTCGGTGCGCTGCACCGGGCTCAAACCGGTGCGCAGCACCGGAATCCGGTCGGGATCTGGTACCCGATCTCGGAAACCCCCGGTCCACATCAGCCGCATGACGTCGCGGAATCCGGGCAGCGGCACGCTCAACCGGTCTGCGTAGGACTTCTGGACCACCGGGTACGAACGCTCAGCACTCACCCGACCAGAGTGCCTGCCGCGCCCCGACCACCGCACAGGCGGTGGCGCGGCAGCTCACAGCGCGGGCCACGGGATGGCCGGCCAGTCACCGGACGGCGCGGGGAAAACCCCTTGCTCCAACAGCCGTTCGATGCGCGCGATCAGCACCTTGACCTCTTTCGGGGTGATGTGCTGGGTCAGCTCTTCGGCCAACGGTCCTTCCAGCTCGGCCCGCAACACCCCGAGCTGCTCCACCGCTTCTTCCGGCAGGGGCTGGTCGATCCACCCCCACAGCACGGTCCGCAACTTGTCGTCGGTGTTCAAGCAGACCCCGTGGTCCACACCGAACACCCGGCCGTCGGCGGTGCGCAGGATGTGCCCGCCCTTGCGGTCGGCGTTGTTGAGCACGACGTCGAGCACGGCCAACCGCTGCAGCTGCCGGTCGTCGGCGTGGGCGAGCACCACCACGTCGCCATCGGGGTCCTGGGCGTGCAGCACCGGCAACCAGCCCTGCGGCAGCTCCTCCGGAGGGAGCACGTCGACCAGCGGGTTCTCCTCGTCCGCGTCGATCCACAACTGCACCATGCCGGGGCCGAACGGACCGTCCCGCAGCACCGTCGGAGGGATCAACCCCCACCCGATGGCCTCGGACAACAGGTACGACGCCACTTCCCGACCGGCCAGCGTCCCGTCCGGGAAGTCCCACAGCGGGCGTTCCCCCCGGATCGGCTTGTACACGCAATCGATGGACGCCCCGTCGGCTTCCGCGGAGCACAGCAGCGTCGCGTTGGAGGCTTCGACGAGCCGCCCCTGCACTTGCAGCCGGCCGTTGCGAAGCAGCTCGCACACCTCTCCGGACACGCCTCGCTAGATCCCTTCCGAGCGGCGGTAACCGTTCTGGCGCGGGCAGATGTGCCCAGCCGGATCGAGCGGTTCACCGCACAGCGGACAGGGTTTGCGCCCGGCGTTCACCACCCGTTCGGCTCGTTCGACGAACGCACGCGCGTACTCGGGAGTGAGGAAGACCCGCAGGGCGTCCGGTCCTTCCTCGGTGTCGTCGAGCACCACGGACTCGTCGATCTCCTCCTCGGTGAGCGCCAGCAGTTCGACGACGACCGCGCCGGTCTCGGCGTCCCAGCCCAGCCCCATGGTGCCGACCCGGAACTCCTCCTCGACCGGGACTTCCAGCGGATCGGTGTCGATCAGCTCCTCGGGAACCTCCAGCGGTAACTCCGTGTCGAACCGGCGCTGCACCTCGTCCAGCAGCGCGCCGATCCGCTCGGCGAGCACGGAAACCTGCTGCTTCTCCAATTGCACGCTCACCGTGCGGACGTCTTCGGTCGCCTGCAGGTAGAAGGTGCGCTCGCCCGGCGGCCCGACCGTCCCCGCGACGAACCGGTCAGGCTGGCGAAAAACGTGGATGACACGAGCCATGACAACCTCGACACTAGGCCACCGAGCAACGGCAGCGCGCGACTGGCCCCCATTTCGTTCATCACCGTAGCCAAAGCGGACACCGGTGACCGGCCAAAACGCCATTCCTCGGCGGCTGGCACCCCGCTCCGGCAAGATGTTCACCCAAGGCGAACGTGAGCGGAATCGCCACCCACGCCTACGCTGCGGGTAATCGAGATCACGGAAGGCTTCCGATGGACATGCAAGACCGCCGCCGCCCGCCCCGCCTGCAGCGCGGCGACGCAGTCGCCGTCGTCGCCCCGGCCGGACCGGTTCCCGACCAACTGCTGGAGACCGGCATCGACCAGTTGCAGCAGTGGGGGCTGCAGGTGAAGGTCGGCGACCACGTGCGAGACCGGCACCCGGAACTGGACTACCTCGCCGGTACCGACGCCGACCGGGCCGAGGACCTGCAGAACGCCTGGTGCGACCCGGAGGTCAAAGCCGTGCTGTGCGCTCGCGGCGGCTACGGCAGCATGCGCGTGCTGGAGCACCTCGACTGGGACAAGATGGCGGCAGCCGACCCGAAAGTCCTCGTCGGCTCCAGCGACATCACCGCCCTGCACGACGCCTTCGCCAAACACCTCGGGCTGGTCACCGTTTTCGGACCGATGATCGCGACCAAGGCGTTCACCGAGGACGAACCCGCCCGGGAACACCTGCGCCGCACCCTGTTCGAGCCGCATTCGGTGACCGCGCTGACCTCCCCCGGCGCCAGCGCACTGGTGCCCGGCCGCGCCACGGGCATCACCTACGGCGGCAACCTCAGCCTGCTCGCCGGTGCGCTGGGCACCGCGGACGCCCCCGAGCCCCCGCCGCAGGGCATCGCGCTGCTGGAGGACGTCACCGAGGAGCCCTACCGGCTCGACCGCTTCGTCACCCAACTGCTGCGGGCCGGGTGGTTCGACAACGCCACCGGCATCGCGTTGGGGTCCTGGGTGGAGTGCGGACCGCTGGAGGACGTCCGCAAGATGCTCGACGACCTGCTCGGCGGGCTCGGCGTCCCGGTGATCTGGGAGCTCGGCTTCGGGCACTGCCCGCGGCAGCTGACCGTTCCGCTCGGAACAGCAGCAGAGCTGGACGCCGACGAGCGGCGGCTGACCGTGCTGCAACCCGCCCTGCTGTGACCCGCGGCCGACGCCGCGGGGACCATCGGGGCATGCGCGTCCGGCCGATCACTCCCGAGCTGCTGGTGTCCGAAGCGGTGGAGCGCATCCTCGCGACGCGAACCCGGTGGGTGCGGGTGGCGGTGGACGGCGCCCCCGCGGCGGGCACCAGCGACTTCGCCGACCAGCTGGTGGAGCCGCTGCGGGTGAGCGGCCGCCAGGTGGTCCGCGTGCGAACCGCGGACTACCTGCGCCCCGCTTCCCTCCGACTGGAGCACGGGCACCGCAACCCCGACTCCTTCTACCAGGACTGGTTCGATTTCAACGGGCTCCACCGGGAAGTGCTGAAGCCGCTGTCCGACGACGGCACCGGTGACGTGCTGCCCGCCCTGTGGGACGCGGAAGCGGACCGCTCTCCGCGGCAGCCGCGGGTGCGCCTGGCCGAAGGCGGGGTGGCCATCGTCGACGGGCCGCTGCTGCTGGGCGCCGGACTGCCGTTCGACTTCACCGTGCACCTGTGGTTGTCCCCGGCAGCGCTGCACCGGCGCACCCCGGAGGAGGAGCAGTGGACGCTGCCCGCGTACCAGCGCTACGACAGCGAAGTGCGTCCCCAGCAGATCGCCGACTGCGTGGTGCGGATGGACCACCCGGACCGACCGGCCGTGGTGGACAGCCTGCGGTGAGCCCGGACCTCAGGCCACGCGCCGGTCGACGGTCGGGACCGCCGCCAGCAGCGTCCGGGTGTACTCGTGCTGCGGATCCAGCAGCACCTGCTCCACCGGCCCCGATTCGACGAGCTGCCCGCGGTACATCACCGCGACCCGGTCGGCGATGTTCCACGCCAACCCCAGGTCGTGGGTGATGACGAGAGTGGACAGCCCGCGGGAGACCCGCAACCGCAGCAGCAGCGAGAGGATCTCGCCGCGCACGGTGGCGTCCAGCGACGCCACCGGTTCATCGGCGATCAGCAGTTTCGGCTCCAGCACCAGGGCGCCGGCGATCACCACCCGCTGCCGCTGACCACCGGACAGCTCGTGCGGAAGCCGACCGAAGAACTTCTCCGCCGGGCGCAGCTCCGCGGCGTCCAGGGCCGCCGCCACCCGCTCCTGCTCGTTCTCGGTCTGGCCGTGGATGCGCAGGCCCTCGGCCACCGCCTCGTAAACGGTGTGCCGCGGGTTCAGCGCACCGGTCGGATCCTGCAGCACCAGCTGCACTTTCCGGCGGTACTCCCGCAGACCTGCGGAACTGGTCGGCAGCGGCTTGCCCGCGTAGCGGATCGAACCCGCGGTCAGCGGCTGCAAACCGAGCAGGGACCTCGCCAGAGTCGTCTTCCCCGACCCGGACTGCCCGACGAGGGCGACGATCTCGTTGTCGGCCACCTCCAGGTCGACGTCGCGGACGGCGTGCACGGTGTTGCCCGCCCGGCTGGTGAAGTCGACCGACACCCCTTCCGCCGACAGCAGCGCGGAACCGGGGGACCCCCCGTCGGTGAGCCGGAAGCGCGGGTCCCCCACCGTGGGAAAGGCGTCGGCCAAGGCCCGGCTGTGCTCGTGCTTGGGAGCCCCGATCACCTGCTGGGTCTCGCCGTGCTCGACGAGCTCGCCCCGGTACATCACCGCCAGCCTCGAACAGCTCGCCGACAGCACCGACAGGTCGTGGCTGATCATCATCAGGGCGATGCCGCGTTCGGCCACCAACCTGGCGAGCAACCGCAGGATCTGCTCCTGCACCACCACGTCCAGCGCCGTGGTGGGTTCGTCGGCGATGACCAGCCGGGGATTGCAGGCCAGCGCCATCGCGATCATCACCCGCTGCCGCTGACCACCGGACAGCTCGTGCGGGTAGGCGTCGATGCGGTCCGCCGGCAGCTCGACCTGCTCCAGCAGCTCGACGACCCGGTCCCGGAGGTTCGCCCCGCCCTGGCCGTGCAGCTTCATCGGCTCGGCGATCTGGTTGCCGATGGTGCGCACCGGGTTCAGCGCGTGCATCGCCCCTTGGAACACCACCGAAGCACTGGCCCAGCGGACCGCGCGGAGCTGACCGAACGTCATCGTCCGGACGTCCTTGCCGTCCAGCAGGATTTCCCCCTCCACCCGAGCGGTGCGCGGCAGCAGCCGCAGCACCGACATCGCCAGCGAGGTCTTGCCGCACCCGGATTCCCCGGCCAGGCCGAGGGTTTCACCCTCCCGCAGGGTCAGGCTGACCCCGGACACCGCCGGCTCGTGGCTGCCCCGGTAGGTGATCGACACGTCCTTCAGCTGCAGAACCGGATTCATCGCTGCCCCCGGAGCCTCGGATTGAACACCGCTTCCAACGCCCGGCCGCACAACGTGAAGCTGAGCACGACGAGCACGATTCCCAGACCGGGCGGTAGCAGGTACCACCACGCACCACCGGTCACCGCACCGGTGTCCATTGCGGACTTGAGCATGGCCCCCCAGGAGACCCGGCTCGGATCGCCCAGCCCGAGGAACGACAGCGTCGACTCGGAGATGATCGCGCTGGCCACGGACAACGTGGTGTTGGCGAACACCAGCGGGAGCACACTGGGGAGCACGTGCTTGGTGATGATGTGCAGGTGACCCGCGCCCAGCGCCCTGGCCCGTTCGATGAACGGACGGGCTTCGACGGTGAGGGTCTGCGCCCGCACCAGCCGAGCGGTCGACGGCCAGGAGGTGACGCCGATCGCCAGCACGATCGTGGCGAGCCCGCGTTCCAGCACTGTGGAGAGAGCGATCGCCAGCACGAGCGCTGGCAGCACCAGGAAGAAGTCGGTGAACCGCAGCAGCAGCCGGGACGTCCAGCCTCCGAAGTGCGCGGCCGCCACCCCGACCAGGGTGCCGATGAACACCGACAGGACCGCCGCGGCCAGCCCGACCAGCAGGGACACCCGGGCCCCCCACCAGGTCAGCAGCAGCACGGAGCGACCGGACTCGTCGGTGCCCAACCAGTGCTCGGAGCTGGGCGGCTGCAGCGGCTGCCCGGTCGCCCGGGTGACGTCCAATCCCGACGAGTCGGTCAGCACCGGGGCCAGCAGCGCCAACAGCGCGATCGCCACCAGCAGCACGAGACCGACCACGCCACCGGTGTCCCCGCGGTAGACGCGCCACACCTCCGCTGCCCGCGCCTTGCGGCGGGCTCGGGTCACTTGGGCCGCGGTGGCTGTCATGACTGCCGCACCCTCGGGTCGAGCACTTGGTACAGCATGTCGGCCAACACGTTCATCACGATCACGCTCCCCGCGAGGACGATGAAAGTCCCCTGCAGCAGCGGCAGGTCCGGAACCCGCAAGGCCTCATAGGTCAGCAGTCCCAGGCCCGGCCAGGAGAACACGGTTTCGACCGTGATCGCACCGGCGACCACCAGTCCGAGGTGGAGGAAGATCAGGGTCACCGTGGGCAGCAGGGCGTTGGGAACGGCGTGCCGGCGGCGCACCAGGTCTTCCCGCAGGCCCTTGGCCCGAGCAGTGGTCAGGTAGTCCTCGCCCATTTCCTCCAGCAGCGAGGAGCGCATCACCATCAGGTACTGCGCGTAGATCACCGCGACCATGGTCAGGACCGGCAGCACCATGTGGTGCGCCACGTCGAGGACCTGCCCCAGCACCGTCGGCGGCGGGTCCGGGGAGGAGATGCCGCCGACCGGGAACAGCCCCGGGATCGGCCCCACCCCGACCCCGAAGACCATGAGCACGATCAACCCCAGCCAGAACGTGGGAACCGACCACAGGGTCAGCGCCACCGAGGTGCTGGCCTTGTCGAATCCGCTGCCGTGCCGCCAAGCGGCCCGGGAACCCATCCACAGGCCCAGGACCACCGCCAGCGCGGTCGCGGTGCCCACCAGCAGCACGGTCGGCCCGATGCGCTCCCAGATCAACTCGGCCACCGGCCGGCTGTAGGTGTAGGAGGTGCCGAGATCGCCGCGCAGCAGGTCGCCCAGGAAGTCCAGGAACTGCTTCCACAGTGGCTGGTCCAACCCCAGCCGGGCTCGCAGCTGCGCGATCTGCTCCGGGCTGACCGGCGCTCCCCTGGTCATCGTGCGCACCGGGTCGCCGGGGATGACCCGGAACAGGAAGAACCCGAGCACGGCCACCATGAACAAGCTGACGATCCCGCCCGCGACCTTGGTGGCCACGTAGCGAGCTGTGCGGCCGCGCCGGCGTCCCGGTTCAGCCGCGACCGAACCGCTTGTCCCCGCAAGAAGATCCGACACGCCATCACTCCCGGGTGTCCATAGTTGCCCGCCGGCGGATCGCCACCACCGTGCCGACGACGCCGACCAGCACGACCGCGCCGCCCAGCAGCCACAGGACGTTGCCGTAGTCGGCACCGGCCTGGCTGACGGCGGCCTCCGTGGGTTTGGCCCCGTAGTAGCCCCAGTAGCCCTGCTGCCCGGTGATCACCCCGTCGGTCTTGGGCTGCTTGGTGAAACCGGCGAACCGGTCCGAGCGGTACGCCTCGAGCGAGTTGGGGTAGAACAGGATCAAACCGGTCGCCTGCTCGTAGAACCGCTGCTGCGCTTGTTTGACCAGGTCGACGCGGGCCTGCGGATCGAATTCGGCCAACTGCTGCTGGTACAGGTCGTCGTAGACCCGGTCGCACAGGAAGCTGTCGGGCTGGCCCCCGCCGTCGGGGGTCGGCCGCGCGGCGCAGGTCTGCAAGCGCAGCACGTAGTCCGGGTCCGGGTTGGCCGACCAGCCGCTGACGACCATGTCGAAATCGCCGGCGATGGTGCGCTCGTTGAGCTGGTTGTCGGACACCGGTTGCAGTTCGACGCGGATGCCGATGTCCGCCAGCCACCGCTTGACGAACTCGCCGACCTGCGCGTCGACCGGTTCATCGCCGTGCAGCACGAAGTCGAAGTTCAGCGGTTCCCCCTGCGGGGTCCGCCGGATGCCGTCCTCCCCGCGCTGGTAACCCGCTTCGTCGAGGATGCGGTTGGCGGTCTGCAGGTCGAATTGCCTCGGCCGCTGCGGGCTCCAGTGGTAGTCGGCGAAGATCGGCGGCAGGTATCCCGAGCCGATCTGCCCGTATCCGCCGAGCACCCGGTCCACCAGGGTCTTGCGGTCGATGGCGTGGTCGATCGCCTGCCGGACCCGCACGTCCCGCAGCGCGGGGTGACCGCTTCCGATCGACCGGTTCTCCGAATCGGTGGCACCCGGGTTCAGGATGATCTCGTAGAACCGGCGTCCCTGCCCCTTGACCCGCTCGACGTCCTCCTGCCCGCTCAGGGCGTTGAACTGGGCCGGTGTCAACTTCTGCACCACGTCGATGTCGCCCTTGCGCAGCGCCTGCACCGCGGCGTCGCTGTTCTTGAACTGCACGAACTGCAGTCGGGAGACTTCCGGGGCGCCGCGCCAGAACCGCGGGTTGGCTTCGAGGGTGACGTACCGCTCCGGCTCGTACTCGGTCAGCACGAACGGCCCGCTGCCGACCACCGGCATCTGGTCGTTGGGGAACGAGGCGACGTCGTCGACCTTTGACCAGATGTGCTCGGGGACGATGGGGGCGTCGATCGCCAGCATGGTCGACTGCGGCTGCTTGGTGCGGATGACCAGGGTGTGGTCGTCCGGCGCGGTGACGCTGGCGAAGTTCTCCACGAAGTTCCCGTTCGCCGTGGCAGCCGCCGGATCGGTCATCATCCGGTTGAAGGTGTAGGCGGCGTCGCGTGCGGTGACCGGCTGCCCGTCCGACCACTCGACCCCGCGCCGGATGCGGAAGGTCCAGGTCAGCTTGTCCGGCGACGAGCTCCAGGACTCCGCCAGCTCCGGCTGCACCGAGAAGTCCTCCGGGCTGTAGGTGGTCAGGGTCGGGTAGATGGTCCGGAAGATGTCCGTGGCCGCCAGGGTGATCCCGAGGAACGGGTTGAGCGAATCGATCTGCTGCTGCAGCCCGATTCGCAAGGTGGCTCCTCGCTGCTGCCCGGCTTGCTGCGCGACCGCTGGTGGTGCCAGCAGAAAAACCGCGAGCAATGCCGCGACGAGACCGGTGATTCGTCTGCCCACGGTGTCCCCCTCCCTGGACGAATTGAGAAGAAGGAACCACCTTCCGACGCTGTTCGTCAATGGTTAACCAACACTTTGCCCCCGGCTGTAACACGCAGAGCTACCGAACCGTTACCAGCGCGGCGTGCCAACTACCGGAACCAGCTGCCGCAGGCCTAAATTGGCGCCCGTGCGGATTCTGGTCTCAGCTGACATGGAAGGCGCGACGGGAGTCACTTGGACGGATGACGTCGTGCCGGGCACCGAACAGTGGCAGCGCTTCCGCCGCCTGCTGACCGCGGACGTCAACTCCTGCGTGGAAGGCCTCATCGCCGGCGGCGCCACCGACGTGCTCGTCAACGAAGCTCACTCGAGTCAGCGCAATTTGCTGCTGGAAGAACTTCATCCCAATGCGCGACTGCTCACCGGCCGGCACAAACCGCTGTCGATGATGCAGGGCATCGACTCCGAAGTGGATGGTGTGGTTTTCCTCGGCTACCACGCCGGAGCCGGAGAAGAGGGCGTGCTGTCGCACACCTACATGGAGAACTCCATGACCGGGGTGTGGCTCGACGGCGTCCGAGCCAGCGAAGGACGCCTCAACGCCGCGCTCGCCGCCGAGTACGGGGTCCCCGTCCTGCTCATCACCGGCGACGACCGGGCCTGCCTGGACGCGGCCGACTACGCGCCCGACGCCGCCCGGGTGGTGGTCAAGGAGTGCGTCAGCCGCTACGCGGCCATCTGCTACCCACCGGCGCGCACCGCGGCGGACATCCGCAAAGCGGCCGAGGAGACCGTGCAGAAAGCGGGCCGCACCGCACCCGATGTGCGAGCGCACCGCATCGAAGTCGAGTTCGACGCCGCCCACCTGGCACAAGCCGCAGCGGTGATACCGACCGTGGAACAAACCGGTGTTCGACGGGTCCAGGTCGACACCCCGAACATGACCGAGGCGATGAAAGCGTTCAAGATCATCGCCACCGTGGCCGGCCGCGCCATCCAAGGCATCTACGGGTAGTCGGGCCCCCGGCCGCACCGGCCGTCAGACGTCGGCCCACCGAGCCGATCGCCACTGCACCGCTTCCGGCATCTGCCCGGTCTCGGTGAACTCGAGCAGCGCCGCGCGCAGGTTCTTGTACGGCAGCACGCACTCGCGGGGGAACCGCAGCGCGCTCCCGGCGTCGAAGCGGAGCAGCGGAGCGTCCGGGATCGGTTCCGGGTTCAGCGTCTGCCAGGACTCGATCTCCCCCTCGTCGGACTCCTCGGTGAAGTTCAGGACACCGAGCTCGGCATCGCTGTCGACGACGACGCGCATCGCCTGGTAGGGGCCGGGGACCTCGGGGTTGTCGTGCGGGCGGTCCCAGACGTAGAGGTGGCGCGCTCCCTCCCCGGGGGTGCGCAGCACCTGCTCGACCAGCTTCTCCTTGTCGCCCTGGGAATGCGCGTAGTTGCGCTCCTCGCCGAGGACCGCGGTGGTGACGGTGACGCCAAGTTCGGTGTTGCGGGCACCGATCGCTTCCGCCCGCAAGCCCTCCATGGCCGCCCGCGCCTCCCGCAGCGCCCGGGACAACGACCCCTGGTGGAACACCAGGCTGCCCCAGTAGGGATGCCCTTTGACCTGGTTCAGGTCGGCGTACACCGCCTGGGTCTTCTCGATCAGTTCGTCCAGAGCATCCAACGGCACCTCGGCGATGCGCGCGAACACGACCGCCGGCGGCTCGAGCGGGCTGATCTCATCTTGCGATGACGGATTCGACATGCCTGCCTGCATCCACTCCCGATCGCGGGCGTCCAGCTGGGCGCCCGGCACCGAACTCATTGCGCAGGCACCACCGGCCCAGGCCCCGAACCAGGACCGGCAACGCCGCCTGGAAGGCTACCCTGGGTCATCCACCGGCCTCACGGCGCCATCGCGGTGATCAACCCGCGTAGCCCCGCACCACCCCGAAAGGCGGCTCGTGGCCGACCGTGCCCAACGAGAGCAAGGACCGGGCCAGCAGCTCCGGGTCGTCGAGCCCGATGTCCTGCGCCAGCTCTTCCGGCAGGCTCAACATGGAGATCGCCGCGCCCAGCATCCCGGCGTCCAGCAGAGCTGCCCCGCGCCGGGACATCCGCCGCCCCGCCTCACCGTTGAGCTGCACCGCCGCATCCACGTTGGCCCGGGCCATCCGGCCGAGCTGCGCCCGCACCTGCGGGTTCCGAACGGCCTCCAAGTGGAGTTCGAGCAGGGCCAGCAGCTGAGCTCGGGCACTGGTGACCATCCGCTGCAACATCGTCGAGTACAGGGTGGTGATCTCCCGGGCGGTCACCCCGCGGGGGACCTGGTCGCACAACTGCTGCATGGCAGCCGTGTGCTGGTCGGCCAAGTACCGGGCGATGGCCACCAGCAGCGCGCTCCGCGTTGGGTAGTAGTTCTTGGTCGTGCCCTCCGGAACACCGGCCTCGCGGTCCACGGCACGGTGGGTCAACCCGCGGCCGCCCTCCCGGGCGAGCACCTCAATTCCGGCGAGCGCGAGAACTTCTCGACGGTTGCGTCGTTGCGGCATGCATCCCCATGAAGTCGAGCTGCGATTCCTTGATCACCAGAGTAGCCGGTGAATCACACCAACGTGGTCCAATCCACCCCGGAGTGTCTTGATTCACCTGGCGCCCAAGGACCGCACACCGCACGAACAGCGCGCCGCGCGGACGAACCCCGGTGCCGCCCCGGGAAATCCGCCGGAACCGCTGAGCACGGCACGACCCGCCAGCTGCGCCGCCCACCGCTCGACCGGCGGCAGGGCCAACTGCTTCCACTGTGTCCAAGCCCGGGCGCAGTGGCCGGTGGCGGGCTTCCCGGCAGCTCCTCCCGCTGCCGGGAAGCGAGTTCTCCGGAACCGGAACACCCAGCCGCCTACTGCGATTTGAGCAGTTCAGCGATGCGGCGCAGCTGCGCCGAACGCTCCTCGGCCAGCTGCTGCTCCGGATCGACTTGCTCGTCCGCCTGCACCAGGAGGGCCAAGGTCTCCCGCACCGCGCCGGCAGGAGGCTTGAGCACGGACTCCACCAGCTGGTCCACAGCGGCGTCCAGCCCTTCCACCGGAACCACCGCGTTCGCCAATCCCAGCTGCAGCGCCTCGTCCGCGGGAACCTCCCGGCCGGTCACGCAGATCTCCACCGCCTTGGCGTACCCGACCGCGCGAACCAGCGGCAGGGTGCCACCCAAGTCGGGCACCAAACCGAGACTGGTCTCGGCCATGCGGAACCGCGCGTCCTGGGCGAGCACCCGCATGTCGCAGGCCAGCGCCAGCTGGAACCCGGCACCGATCGCGTGCCCGTGCACGGCCGCGATGGTCACCCGGTCCGGCTCGCGCAGCCAGCTGAACGCCTGCTGGAACGAAGCGATCTCCGCATCGGCCTGCTCGGTGGGACGGCCGGCAAGAGCCGCCAATCCAGGCAGACCGTCCACCTCGGCTTGTTCGAACAGCCGGCGGTCTAGACCAGCGGAGAACGCGCGACCGGCACCACGGACCACGACCACCCGGATGTCCGGGTCGAGTCCTTGGCCGATGGCGCGCAACGCCTCCCAAGTCGCAGGCGTCTGCGCATTCAGCTTCTCCGGACGATTAAGGCTGATCGTGGCACGCCGACCCTGAATCGTGAGTTCCACCCCCCCACGATTCAGCAGGTCGGCGTCCACTATCGACTCCGCCAAGCGGGCCTCCGATGTTGATCGCAGTGAACCGATTGGCAATACCGTATCGCCCGCTGTCCCAGCTGGAGCCGCAATGTGTCTTATTTGATCTGGCCGACCGACTTCGTCGGTCACTTCTGCTTCTTCGAGCGCGTCGCGCCTCCGCGCCCACGCAGCTGTACACCCGATTCACTCAGAACGCGGTGCACGAAGCCGTAGGAACGGCCGGTCGCTTCTGCAAGCGCTCGGATGCTCGCCCCCTTCTCGTACTTCTTCCTAAGGTCACTGGCCAGCTTGTCTCGCGCGCTTCCTGTGATACGCGCACCTTTCTTCAGCTCAGCCACGGTGTCCCCGCCTTCCCTCTGAGCAGGTCGGGCCTCGCGACCCCTGTCAAGCGCAATGATCGACCAGGACAAGCAGGAACGCCAGGCGATCATGAAAAAAGGTTGGCCGAAGGTTGCGACACGCGCGTGGCGATCACCGAAATGTGCTACTCCATCCGCTGTATGCGGTGTTGCGCGGACGAGGCTGTTTATGCCAGCTGCACCAACTCCAGGTAATCGTCAGACCAGTGGTCTTCAGTCCCATCAGGCAGCAAAATGACCCGCTCCGGTTGGAGTGCTTGAACTGCCCCGGGATCGTGCGTCACCAGCACAACAGCACCGGTGAAACTGCGCAGCGCCTGCAACACCTGCTCCCGACTGGCCGGATCCAGGTTGTTGGTCGGCTCGTCCAGCAGCAGCACGTTGGCCGCGCTGGAGACCAGGCCGGCCAGGGCCAGCCGGGTCTTCTCCCCACCGGAGAGCGTGCCAGCCGGCTGCTCCAGCTGCTCACCGCTGAACAGGAAAGCACCGAGCAAGGTGCGCAGCTGCTGCTCCGGCGCGTCCGGCGCGGCGCTGCGGACGTTCTCCCACACCGTCGCCTGGTGATCGAGGGTTTCGTGCTCCTGGGCGTAGTAACCGATCCGCAGCCCGTGCCCGGCGACGACCTCCCCGGCATCGGGTTTCTCCAGACCGCACAACAGCCGCAGCAGCGTGGTCTTCCCGGCACCGTTCAAGCCGAGCACGACCACGCGGGCCCCCCGGTCCACCGCCAGATCGACACCGCTGAAGATCTCCAGCGACCCGTAGGACTTGGACAGCCCCTTGGCGGTCAACGGAGTCCGGCCGCAGGGCGCCGGATCCGGGAACCGGATGTTGGCGACCTTCTCCCGCGGCTGCTCGGTCTCGGTTTCCTCCAGCAGCTTCTCCGCGCGGCGGGCCATGTTCTTGGCGGCCACTGCCTTGGTCGCCTTGGCGCGCATCTTGTCCGCCTGGGCCAGCAAGGCCGACGCCTTCTTCTCGGCGTTGGCCCGTTCCCGGCGGCGCCGCTTCTCGTCCGCGGCGCGGGCCTCCAGGTAGCGGTTCCAGTCCATGTTGTAGACGTCCACTTCGCCGCGCACGGCGTCGAGGAACCACACCTTGTTCACCACCGCGGCGAGCAGATCGACGTCGTGGCTGATCACCACCAGCCCGCCGTCGTGGAGCTTGAGGAAGTCGCGCAACCAGTTGATCGAATCCGCGTCCAGGTGGTTGGTCGGCTCGTCCAGCAGGAGCGTGGTCGCCGAACGACCGCCCGGACCGGCTTCGGAAGCGGCGAACAAGATCCGGGCCAACTCCACGCGGCGCCGCTGCCCACCGGACAAGGTGCGCAACGGCTGGTTGAGCACCCTCTCCGGCAGTCCGAGATTGCTGCAGATGCGCCCGGCCTCGCTCTCCGCGGCATAGCCGCCGCGGGCGGCGAACCGCTCTTCCAACCGGCCGTAGCGGGCGATGGCGCGTTCCCGGCGGCGCTCGTCGACCAGCTCCGCCATCTCGGTCTGCGCCTTTTCCATGTCCCGGAAGATCTGGTCCAGGTTGCGGGCCGACAGCACGCGGTCCTTGGCGGTGACGGAGAGGTCGCCCTCCCGCGGGTCCTGCGGGAGGTAGCCGAACTCCCCGCGGCGCACGATCTCACCGGCGTAGGGGTCCCCTTCTCCGGCCAGCACCCGCAGAGTCGTGGTCTTGCCTGCTCCGTTGCGCCCCACCAGGCCGATGCGGTCTCCCGGCTGCACGCGCAACGTGGCATCGGAGAGCAAGATCCGCGAACCGGCGCGCAGTTCCAGGCCTGTGGCAGAAATCAAGTGAATCTCCGAAGAAGTCGGTGGTCCAGCAGGTCCGTGATGACAGCTGAGAACGCGCGTGCGCTAAACGACACGGCGCACGCGGGCTTGCCGAACCGGAGAATGCGAGCTGACCACGCGCTCAAGTGTATCGGTCCCCGTCCACCGAATTTCACGGCGCGTCCACCCGGCCAGCCGGTTCGTGGACCTCCACCTCGACCGCGATCGCCCGTCGAGCGGCCTCGTCGAGCACCGCTCGGCGCGGTTCCGGCACGTCCAGCACCCGGGGCTCCGCCCGGTCGAGCAGCTCGCGGATGCGCGGATCGTCGCGCAAGGAAGCGAGCGCTTTCCGGTCGCCGCCCACCACCACCGCGTCGAGCCGGGCCGGCAGCAGCACCCGGGCCACCGCGTCCGCCGCGGACTCGAAAGCCCGCCGGGACTGGCCCTGCCGCCGCCGCGCGAAGCGCTGCTGCGACCACCCGCCGGCCTTGCTGCGCCCCTGCACCAGGTGCCGCTCGGTGGTGGACTTCTCGACCTCGCCGTTGCGGGCGATGCCCACGCTGTGGGCGCCCCGGCGCACCAGCACCAGACCGATCGAACGCGGTTTGCCCAGGTGCTCCACCAGCGGCTGCACCACCAGGCCGGGGCGGACCCCGTGCGGGGGCGGCAGCGGCTCGAACGGCACGGTGACCGCCGCCACCGCGCCATCAGCCGCCAGCACCTCGACGCGGCGCTCGGCCAGCTCGGTCCGCTGGATCCCGCCGTGCCGCTGGCCGAACCGCTCGAACCACCCGCTCAGCCGGTCCGGGGCCAGCTCAACCGCTTTGCCCCCACCGGGCAGTTGTCTGACCTTGCTCATCTCTCCGTCCACCGCAGCTCGGTGACGACGCCGGTGGTCCAGCACTCGGCACCGGGGCCGGACCACCGGCACCGTACCCGGGTCGTCCGCCGACCACCCCGACCGCCCGCTGCGGCCGCGATCTTCCTGCCCGGGCTCACAGCACGAACTGGTCGCTCCACAGCTGAGTGGTGCGGCCCGACAGCGCTTCCAGCAAAGCGGCCGCCTGGTCATCGGTCAGGGAAGCCACGAAGTCGATCACCGCCCGTCCGCGGGCCATCCGCTCCACGTGCTCGTCGGTCACCACCAGCTCGTGCCCGGGGATCTGCAGCAACCGCGGATCCTGCTTGCGCAGCTGCTCGAGCTCCTCCAGCGAGCGGTCGAACAGGTCGCGCAGCCGGTAGGGCAAGCGGGCCGCTTCCCGGCGGTCGATCAACCACGAGTCCAGCGCGTCCACGAGCTTGGTCAGCAACCGGTCCTGACCGCGCTGGTGCAGGGCCAGATCAGGCCGCTGCAGCACGAACCGCCGGTGCACGAACTTGAGCACCTGGACCTCGTGCCACTGCTCGGTCGCCAAGGTGACGTACCCGGACCTGGTGGACGGTCGTTCGGAAACCCCGATCCCCTCCACCAACCGCTGCGTCCACTCCCCGGAGAACGCCGCGATGGCCTGCTCGGCCTGCTCGGACCGGTCGAACGGCACTTCCAACAGGTTGTTGACCAGCTTGGCCAGCACCTTCTTGACGGCGCTGACGAAAGCGCCGTCATCGGTGATCCAGCTGTCCTTGGCGTGCAGCCGGCGCCGCAGCCGTTCCAGCGACCAGCCGGGCCGCTGCCCGCCCCCGGCCAGCTCCTGGTCCGACATCCCCGCGAACTGCACCGCGTGGCCGAGCCACTCGGTCAGCTCGTGCGACACGCTCGTGTGCTGCAGGACGCCCACCCGGTGGAAGTCCTCCAGGTCGTGGATCGCGTAGGCGATGTCGTCCGCGGTGTCCATGATCGACGCTTCCACCGTCTGCTGCCACTCCGGCAGCAGATCCGCGAACGGAGCCCGGGCCTGCTCCATGTCGTCGACTTCGGTGAGGTAGCAGGAGAACTTCGCGGACCCGGTCCCGGGCGCTTCCGCGGGCTCCCCGGCACCCCGCGGCGGCACTGGCCGGTGCCGGGGGTGCGGCTGCGGGTGGTGCAGACGGGTCCACGGGTACTTCAACAGGGCGGCGCGGACCGCGGCGGTCAAGTCCAGCCCAGCGCCGTCCGACCCCCGCACGTCCAGCCGGGTCACCACTCGATAGGTCTGCGCGTTGCCCTCGAAGCCGTCCGGCAGCGCGTACTTCTCCCGCGCGATGCGGTCCAGCACCCCTTCGCCGAGGTGCCCGAACGGCGGGTGCCCCAGGTCGTGCCCCAGTCCAGCGGCCTCGACGACATCGGGGTTGAGACCGCCGAGCCGGTCGATGCGCTGCTTGGCCACGGGGTCCCGCAGCAGCCGCTCGGCTATGGCGCGTCCCACCTGGGCGACCTTCAGGCTGTGGGTGAGCCGGTTGTGCAGCAGCAGCCCCGAACCGCTGGGACTGACCACCTGGGTGACCCCGCCGAGGCGGGAGAAGAACGGGGAACTGGCTATCCGGTCCCGGTCGGCTCGAAAAGGACTGGCCGCGAGGTCACCCGGGACCACTGCCTGACCGGAACGCCGACTGCTCCGCTCCGCACCAGCTACCTCGTCCTGCACCATGCCCCACACGGTAGTGGGCCCGGCAGCACGAGCAGTACCTGACGTGTTTCGATGCTGTCGTGGTGGATGTCGTTGTCGTCGGCGGTGGGGTGGCCGGTCGCGCGGTCGCCGCCGCGTGCTCGGACATCGGTCTGCAGGTCGCCCTGGTGGCGATGGCGCCCCGCCAGGGCTGGGGGAACACCTACTCGTCGTGGCTGGACGAGCTGCCAGCGGCGCTGCCGGACTCCACCCTGGCCGCCGTGATGCCCCGGATGCGTTCTTTCGGCACCACCTGGCACGAGTGGTCGCGGGCGTACGCGGTGCTGGACAACACGCAGCTGTGGAAGCACCTGTGGCGGCCGGAGGTCACCGAGGTCGCCGGCCGCGTGGTGGCCGCCGAGCACGGCGCCACCGGATCGACCGTGGTCCTGCAAGACGGCCGGCGCGTGGCCACCGCGGTGGTGATCGACGCCTCCGGATCCGCCCGCGTCCTGCTCGGCGGCCGCCCGCCCCGGACCCCCACCGAGCAGACGGCGGTGGGGGCCGTGTTCCACGCCTCCGACGTCCGCGGAGTGCTCGACAACGCCCGCACCGGGGTGTTCATGGACTGGCACCCGGCTCCGCGCACCAGGGGCGGTTGGCCGACCTTCCTGTACGCGGTGCACCTGGACGACGACCGGGTGCTGCTGGAGGAAACCGCGTTGGCCCGCCGCCCCGGGTTGCCGCTGGCCCTGCTGCGCCGCCGGTTGGCCGCGCGGCTGGAAGCGCTCGGCATCGACCCCGACAGCAGCATCGCCGAGGAGCGGGTCAAGTTCCCCCTCGACGATCCACTGCCACGTCCTGGCCGGGTCGTCCCGTTCGGCGCGGCAGCCGGGTTCGTGCATCCGACCAGCGGGTTCAGCGTCGCCCGCGCACTGCGGCAGGCCCCCTGGGTGGCGGCGGCCATCAGCGCGGGGCTGACCAGCAGTCCGGCCGCGGCGGCCCGCGCCGCCTGGGCAGTCCTGTGGCCGCCGCGCGTGGCGGCCGCCCACCTGCTGCACCGCCAAGCGCTGCGAGCGCTGCTGCACGTCCCCCCGGACGGCGTGCCGGAGTTCTTCGAGCAGTTCCTGAGCTTGCCCCACCGGCACCAGAAAGCGTTCCTGGCCGTGGAAGGCGACGCAGCGGAAACTTCGGCGGCGATGTCCGAGCTGTTCCGCCGCGCCCCGTGGAGGCTCCGCCGTCGGCTGCTGCTGGCGGGGCTGCCCGGAGGCGTTCCGATCGCGCAGCGCGGGTTCGGCAAAGCATGAGGGCACGCGGTCATTCATTCACCTGCTGGTCACTTGCTGCACACAACCGCGTGCGTGAAGATCAAATTCGATGACCGAGAGTAGCTGAACAGATCTGAGATGTTGTGTTGGTCAACACACGCACAGCACTCTGTTGGTGCTTGAGATGGCCAGTGCACGCTAGTTTGGTCGATGGGGAGGCGGTCCTCCGCCAACTGGAGGAGGAAATTGATGTCGGTCAATACCAGCAGCAGGGTCGATGGGGCGACATGAGCGGGCGAGACATCGACTCTGTGTTCGCGCTAGTCGCGGAAGTGCGCTTCGCCTTCCAGCCGGTGGTCAACATCAAGACCGGCGCGGTGGTCGCGGTCGAGGCCCTGGCCCGGCCAGCCGGATCGCACGTCCAAGACCTCTTCCGGCAAGCCGCTCGACAGCGCCGATTGACCGAACTCGACATCGAACTGGCCATCGCAGCACTGGACTCCGCCGCCGAGCACGAAACGATCCTCCCGCTGCACCTCAACGTGTTCGGTGGCACGATCACCCACGATCTGGGGCGGTTCGACCTGCTCCGGGAGAAGCTCCAGGAGACCGGTCGGCAAGAGCACGACATCACCTTGGAAATCGGCCCCCCGTTCGCCCGGCTCGACCCCGCCCAGCTGATCGCCGGCACCGAGAAGCTGCGCGGCACCGGTTTCCGCATCGCCCTGGACGGAGTCGGCGATGGCGACGTGCCGCTGACCTTGGTCTCGAACCTGCAGGCAAACATGATCAAATTGGACCGCACCGTGGTGAGCGGCCTGCCCGAAGATGGTGGGCGGATGGCCTTGGTGGAAGCGGTGCGGCACATCTGCGAGTCCACCGAGAGCCAACTGGTGGCCGAAGGGGTGGAGAACGAGCGGCAGTTGAACGCCTTGCGCCGCAACGGCGTCCGGCTGGTGCAGGGCAACTTGCTGGCCCCGGCCAACCGCAGGCCACCGAAGAAGCTGGTGATCCCGGGAGTGGCCGCGGAGATCACCGAACCCCAGGCCGCCCCGGTGAGCACGTTGGCCACCGGCCCGCGGGTGACCGAGTTCCTCTCCCCCGCAACCACCTTGCCGCACGACGTGACCGCGGAGAAGGTCCGCGAAGTGCTGGCCGACCACCCCGAGGTCAACGGCGTGGTGCTGGTCGACTCCCGGAACAGGCCACAATGGACCATTGACCGGAATCGGTTCCTGCTCGCGGTGACCGGACCCTACGGGCACGCCCTGCACGCGCACCGGCCCGCCTCCCGCCTGGCCGACGAGCCGCGGGTGGTCACCACCGCGACCACCGCGATGGAAGCGCTGAGCCTGATCACCAGCTCCGACCAGAGCCGGATGTACGACGACGCCGTGGTGGTCGACGAAACCGGCCGCTGCCTCGGCGCAGTGCGAGCCGGTGATCTGATCCGCGGGATGGCGGAGCTGAAGGTCGAGGAAGCAGCCGCGCTCAACCCGCTCACCCGACTTCCCGGCAGCGACGCCATCGCCAGGGACGTCACCCGCCGGATCTCCGCCGGGGACGTGTTCGCCGTCAGCTGGCTGGACGTGGACAAGTTCAAGAAGGTCAACGACACCGCCGGGTTCTCCGCCGGGGACGACCTGATCCGCAGCGTCGGCCGCAGCCTCACCGACGCGGCGGCGAAGCTGCGCTCGGTGCAGGTCGGCCACGTCGGCGGCGACGACTTCCTGGTCGTCGCCGCGCCGGAGGAATTGGACCGACTGGTGGAAATGGTCTTGGACCAGCCCCGCTCGGTGGCGGACATCCCGGTCAGCCTCTCCCTGGCCACCCTGGTGTGCGCGCAGAACGCCATCAGCAGCTACGACGAGGCCTCCCGCCGCCTCGCGCCGCTGAAGAAGCAGGCCAAGGACCTCACCGGAGCGAGCTGGGTGATGGCGTGGGCCGGCAACGACAAGATCGAAGTGCTGCGCGGACGACCCGCTGGGCCACCACAGCCCCCAACCCCGGGAGGCCTGCTGCCCCCGACCGACAGCACTCCCCCGCCACCGCACGACGGCTGAACCGGACGTGGAAAAGGGGCGCCCGGAAGAACCGGGCGCCCCTTTTCCAGGATCGAACCAGATCACATGGTGAAGCCGAGAGCACGCAGCTGCTCCCGCCCCTCCTCCGTGATGCGCTCCGGGCCCCACGGCGGCATCCACACCCAGTTGATGCGGAAGTCCTTGACGATTCCACCGCCGGAACCGCCGAGCAGCACCGACCGGGCCTGGTCCTCGATCACATCGGTGAGCGGGCACGCAGCCGAAGTCAACGTCATGTCCACGGTGGCCGTGTTGTCCGGGTCCACCCGGATGTCGTAGACCAGACCGAGGTCCACCACGTTGATGCCGAGCTCCGGGTCCACCACGTCCCGCAGTGCTTCAGCGACGTCTTCCGGGGAGGCGACCTCCGCCGCCTGCTCCGGCGGCTGCGGCATGCCTTCCGCTCCTCGCTGCACCTCGGCGCTGTCGGCCTGCTGTACCGGGGTCTCGTCGCTCATGGCGTTCCCACCTCGTCGTCGACGACCCGCGAAACGGCGTCCTTGAAAGCCATCCAACCCAGCAAAGCGCACTTCACCCGGGCCGGATACTTCGCCACTCCCGCGAACGCGATGCCGTCTTCCAATACGTCCTCGTCAGGCTCCACCTTGCCACGGCCGTGCATCAACTCGCTGAACGCGGCCTCCACGGCCATGGCTTCCTTCAGCGGCTTGCCCACCACCAGATCGGTCAGCACCGAGGTGGACGCCTGGCTGATGGAACAACCCTGGCCTTCGTACGAGACGTCGTCGACGACCGCGTCCACGCCGCTGCCGGTCAGCCGGACCCGCAGTTTGATCTCATCACCGCAGACCGGATTCACCTGGAATGACTCGGCGTCGAAAGGTTCCCGCAGTCCTCTGCGGTGCGGATTGCGGTAGTGGTCCAGGATGATCTCCTGGTACATCTGTTCCAGCTGCATCTAACTCCCCGGCTCTTCGGATCACGCGACCCCGAAGAAGCGCTGCGCCTCACGGACCGCCTCGACCAACGACTTGACCTCGTCCAGCTCGTTGTACAGGTAGAAGGACGCGCGCACGGTCGCCGGAACTTCCATCCGGCGGTGCAACGGCCACGCGCAGTGGTGGCCGACGCGAACCGCCACGCCCTTGCTGTCCAACACCTGCCCGGCATCGTGCGGGTGCACGCCGTCGATCACGAACGACACCGCCCCACCACGGTGCTCAGTGCTGGTTGGGCCGATGATGCGCACTCCGTCGACAGCCGACAACTCGCGGAGGGCCGCCTCGGTGAGCTTGCGCTCGTGCTCAGCGACCCGGTCCATGCCGATGGCCGAGAGGTAGTCCACCGCGGCACCGAGTCCCACCGCCTGGGAAGTCATCGGCACCCCGGCTTCGAACCGCTGCGGCGGCTCGGCGAAGGTGGAGTGGTCGATGTGGACCAGCTCGATCATCGAACCGCCGGTGAGGAAGGGCGGCATCGCCTCCAGCAGCTCGCGGCGACCGTAGAGGACGCCGATGCCGGAGGGGCCGAGCATCTTGTGCCCGGAGAACACCGCGAAGTCGACGTCGAGCTCCCTGAAATCGACCGGCGCGTGCGGCACGGACTGGCAGGCGTCCAGCACCACCAGCGCCCCGACCTGCTGCGCCCGCGCCACCAGCTTCTCCACCGGGTTGACGGTGCCCAGCACGTTGGACTGGTGCGCGAACGCCACCACCCGGGTCCGCTCGTTGATCACGCTGTCGATGTCCGACAGGTCCAGACGTCCCTCGTCGGTCACGCCGAACCAGCGCAGGGTGGCACCGGTGCGCTGGCACAGCTGCTGCCACGGCACCAGGTTGGCGTGGTGCTCCATTTCGGTGACCACGACCTCGTCGCCCGGGCCGATCCGGAACCGCTCGGCTTCCGCGCCCGACGTCGCCGCGTTGCTCATGGCGTAGGCGACGAGGTTGACGCCTTCGGTGGCGTTCTTGGTGAACACCACTTCGCCGGCGTCAACCCCGACGAACCGTGCGATTTTCGCGCGGGCCTCTTCGTAAGCGTCCGTGGCCTCCTCGGCGAGCTGGTGCGCGCCGCGGTGCACCGCTGCGTTCGAGGTCTCCAAGAAAGAGCGCTCCGCATCGAGCACCTGGCGAGGACGCTGCGAAGTCGCCCCCGAGTCCAGGTAGACCAAGGGGCGGCCGTCCCGGACTGTTCTCCCCAACAGCGGGAAGTCAGCGCGGATGGCCCCCACGTCCAGAGGAGCGGGGACTTGCGACAGGTCGGAACTCGCACCAGTTGTACGAGGAGGCGTCGTGGTCATGACTGGGCAGCAGCCTCCTTCTTGCCAGTGAAGCGGACGTAGCCGTGCTCCTCCAGCTCGTCGGCCAGTTCGGCCCCGCCGGATTCGACGACCTTGCCGTCGGCGAAGACGTGCACCACGTCCGGGCTGATGTGCTTGAGGATCCGCGTGTAGTGGGTGATCAGCAAGATGCCCTTGTCACCCTTGGCCGCGTACCGGTTGACCCCTTCGGACACCACGCGGAGGGCGTCGACGTCCAGACCGGAGTCGGTCTCGTCCAGGATGGCGAACGCGGGGTCCAGCAGGTCGAGCTGCAGGATCTCGTGGCGCTTCTTCTCACCGCCCGAGAAACCCTCGTTGACGCTGCGCTCGGCGAACGACGGGTCGATGTCCAGCCGGCCCATCGCTTCCTTGACTTCCTTGACCCAGTGGCGGATCTGGGGGGCTTCCCCGCGCACCGCGGTCGCAGCGGTCCGCAGGAAGTTGGACATGGAGACCCCGGGCACCTCGACCGGGTACTGCATGGCCAGGAACAGGCCAGCGCGGGCCCGCTCGTCGACGCTCATCTCGAGCACGTTCTCGCCGTCCAGCAGGACCTCACCCGAGTCGATCTGGTACTTCGGGTGCCCGGCGATGGCGTACGCCAAAGTGGACTTACCGGAGCCGTTCGGCCCCATGATGGCGTGGATCTCCCCCGACGGGATCGTCAGGTTGACGCCATTGAGGATCGGCTTGGCCCCTTCATCGGTGATGACCGAGCCGTGCAGGTCCTTGATCTCCAGGGTGGCCATTTGTTCTTCGTTTCTCCTGGGTGTGTGCGAAAAGACTTGAATGCTGCTCGGCTGGTCAGGCTCCGACCACCGCGAGCTCTTCCTCGATCGCGGCTTCCAGCCGCTCCCGGACCTCCGGCACGGTGACCTTCTGCAGGATCTCGCCGAAGAAACCGCGCACGACCAGCCGCCGCGCCTGCTCCTCCGGAATACCGCGAGCCTGCAGGTAGAACAGCTGCTCGTCGTCGAACCGGCCGGTGGCGCTCGCGTGCCCGGCGCCCTCGATCTCCCCGGTTTCGATCTCCAGGTTCGGCACCGAGTCGGCGCGCGCACCCTCGGTCAGCACGAGGTTCCGGTTCAGCTCGTAGGTGTCGGTGCCCTCGGCCTTGGCCCGGATCAGCACGTCACCGATCCACACGGTGTGCGCCGAGGAGCCCTGCAGCGCGCCCTTGTAGAGCACGTTGCTGCGGCAGTTCGGCACCGAGTGGTCCACCAGCATCCGGTGCTCCAGGTGCTGGCCGGAGTCGGCGAAGTACAGGCCGAGCAGCTCGGCGTCGCCGCCCCGGTCCCCGTAGTTGACGGTGGTGTTGACCCGCACCAGGTCGCCGCCGAGGGTGACGGCGAGGTGCCGGAAGGACGCGTCCCGGCCGAGGTGGGCGTGCTCGGCGCTGACCTGGATGGCGTCGTCAGCCCAGTCGTGGATGGTGACCACGGACATCCGAGCGGACTCGCCGACGACGAACTCCACGTTGTCGCCAACCGTGCCGGAACCGCGGAAGTCCAGCACGAACACCGCTTCGGCGAACTGCTCGGCCCGCACCTGCAGGTGGCCGAAGGCGGTCTTGCCCTCGCCCGGGCCGTGCACGGTGATGGTGACCGGCTCCTGCAGCTGGGTGTCCTTGGGCACGGTCACCACGGTGGCCTCGGTGAAGGAGCTCCACGCCTGGGCGGCCACCCGGTCCGCCGGGACACCACCGGCGCCGAGCCGGGAGTCGTCCCGCCCCACGGTTTCCACCGTGGCGCCGGAACCGCTCACCTCGACCTGGATGTTGCCGGTGGCCTGCGCCGAACCGTCGTGCAGGCCGTTCAACCGCTTCAGCGGGGTGAAACGCCAGTCTTCCTCACGACCCGACGGAACCTCGAAGGCCTCCACGTCGTAGGAGGTGAAGCGCTCACCGCGGGAGGCCTGCGGAACGACAGGCCCCCCGTGCGAGTGCTCGCTCAGCCCGTGCTGTGCGCCGTCGGTCTTGGTGGTGCTCGTCATCTCAGCCGACGGCCCCTTCCATCTGCAGCTCGATCAAACGGTTCAATTCCAGTGCGTATTCCATCGGCAGCTCACGCGCGATCGGCTCGACGAAACCGCGCACGATCATGGCCATCGCCTCGTCCTCGGTCAGACCGCGCTGCATCAGGTAGAACAGCTGGTCCTCGCTGACCTTGGACACCGTGGCCTCGTGCCCCATCGAGACGTCGTCGACCCGGACGTCGACGTAGGGGTAGGTGTCCGAACGGCTGATCGTGTCCACCAGCAGCGCATCGCACTTGACGTTGGACGAGGAGTGCTTGGCGCGCTTGGCGACCTTGACCAGCCCCCGGTAGGAGGTCCGGCCACCGCCGCGGGCGATCGACTTGGAGACGATCGTCGACGACGTGTGCGGAGCCATGTGCTCCATCTTCGCGCCGGCGTCCTGGTGCTGGCCCTCGCCGGCGAAAGCCACCGACAGGACCTCGCCCTTGGCGTGCTCGCCCATCAGGAACACCGACGGGTACTTCATGGTCACCTTGGAGCCGAGGTTGCCGTCGACCCACTCCATGGTCGCGCCCTCTTCGGCCTTGGCGCGCTTGGTGACCAGGTTGTAGACGTTGTTCGACCAGTTCTGGATGGTCGTGTACCGGCACCGGGCGTTCTTCTTGACGACGATCTCCACGACCGCCGCGTGCAGCGAGTCGCTGGAGTAGATCGGCGCGGTGCAGCCTTCGACGTAGTGCACGTAGGCACCCTCGTCGACGACGATCAGCGTCCGCTCGAACTGGCCCATGTTCTCGGTGTTGATCCGGAAGTAGGCCTGGAGCGGGATCTCGACGTGGACGCCCGGCGGAACGTAGATGAAGGAACCGCCCGACCAGACCGCGGTGTTGAGCGCGGAGAACTTGTTGTCACCGGCCGGGATGACCGATCCGAAGTACTCCTTGAACAGCTCCGGGTGCTCGCGCAGACCGGTGTCGGTGTCCACGAAGATGACGCCCTGCGACTCGAGGTCCTCGCGGATCTTGTGGTAGACGACCTCGGACTCGTACTGGGCGGCGACACCGGCGACCAGGCGCTGCTTCTCCGCCTCCGGAATGCCCAGCTTGTCGTAGGTGCGCTTGATGTCTTCCGGCAGGTCGTCCCAGGTTTGGGCCTGCTTCTCGGTGGAGCGCACGAAGTACTTGATGCTGTCGAAGTCGATACCGGAGAGGTCCGCGCCCCAGTTGGGCATCGGCTTGCGCTCGAACAGCTTGAGCGCCTTCAGCCGGTTCTCCAGCATCCACTCCGGCTCGTTCTTCTTCGCGGAGATGTCCCGGACGACTTCCTCGTCCAGGCCGCGGCGCGCGCTGGCACCGGCGACATCCGGGTCGGCCCAGCCGTACTTGTAGTTGCCCAGCTTGGCCAGGGTCTCTTCCTGGCTCAGCTGCTCCGTAGTGGGTGTGCGCTGCTCCGCAGCGGCAGTCATGAGGGCTCCCCTCCGTCAGGACTCGGGGCTTTTCCGCTGGCTCTTCGGGAGTGAACCAGCGGAGTTCCGGTCGTTCTCGGTGTTGTCGTCCCGCTTCTGGCGGGCGAGCCACGCATACGGGACATGCGTGGTGCAAGCTGGGTCACCATTGGCGATGGTGGCCAACCGCTGCACATGGGTGCCGAGCACCTCGGCGAACGCCGCTGTCTCGGCTTCACACAGCTGCGGGAAGTCCGCAGCCACGTGAGCGACCGGACAGTGGTGCTGGCAGAGCTGTTCACCACTGGCAACGCTGCGCGTGGACGCCGCGTAGCCCTCTCTTGTCAGCACATCGGCCAGGGCCGTTGTGCGCTCAGCTGTGCTGCTGGCTGCAGCCAGCACGTCGCGGTAGTTCTCCACCAGCTCGGCGATCCTCCGCTCGGCGAACTTCC
>NZ_AYJW01000049.1 GCF_000497205.1 Saccharopolyspora rectivirgula DSM 43747 | reverse complement strand
GCACCGCCGCGGACTGGGCCGCGCCCCCGCAACCCGGCTGCCTTGACCAGTTCGACCAGTTGGTCCGGGTGCGCCCGCAAGGCCTTCCGCAGCGCGGTGTAACCGCCCTGCCGCTCGATCGGCATTCCCGGGTCCACGAGCGGGCTGCGCACCACGTTGGCACCGGAGTTGAAGTAGGCGGTGTCGTGGGCGTCGACGTAGAACCAGTTGAAGGTGTAGTTGATGTCGTGCGCGGCGCGCTGGAAGTCCTCCGCCGAGCGGATCGCGTCGGGGTCGTTGAACTTCTGGAACCCGATGATGGAGTCCACTTCGTGCAGGAAGGTGGAGCGCGCGGTGGTGTAGGCGACGGGCTTGCCGTCGATGGTGGCGCGGTGGGTCACCGGCCCGTAGTGGGTGCGGTAGGAGACCAGCCGGTAGGAGCCGCTGGGGGTGTCGTCGCCCAGGTTGGGTTCCCAGGCGTTGTACCGCTCGACGGTGCGGAACGGCACGCACTCGCCGTGGAACTCGTAGAAGTTCGACTCCTTGGTGGCCGGGCTGCCGTCCGGTTCGCACAGTTCGACGGCGTAGGTGTCGATGATGTCCTGGGAGGCGGTGGTGGCGCTCCAGGCGTAGTCCTGGCCGCGGCCGAGCAGCACGTAGAAGCTCAGTCCCGCGAACGAGGCGCCTTTCGCGGAGATGCCCGGGCCTTGCAGCTCCTGGAGGGTGAGCAGCTGGGGGGAGAAGTACCCGGTCTGCGGACCGAACACGGCCACCGGGTTGCCGCTTTCGGTGTGCGCACCGGAGACGACCAGCGCGTTGGACATGCCGCGGGGCTCTCCCATGCCTTCGGGGACGACCCCGTCGTTGAAGATGCCGCGGAGGCTTTCCACCGGGTCGTCGGTTCGGGCCGTGGTGCCGGTTTCCGGTTGGCTGGTCTTCTGCACCGGTTCGGCCGCTGATCCGGTGGGGTCGAAGACGAGTTGCTGCTCCTCCACCGAGCCGGGGTCGGGCAGGGCGACTCCTTCGGGGTTCTCCGGGGCCACCGCGTACGGGAAGGTGGAGCCGTCGTGGATGGTGGTGATCGCTTCGGGGTCGTTGGCGCCGCGGAAGGCCTGCCAGACCTGCTCGCCGCGCTCGGGACCGAAGCGCTCGTGCAGGGCCATGCGGGCGATGGCGTTCTCGACCTCGTGGCCGCCACCGCCGCCGAACTGGGCACCGACCAGGGAGGCCAGCACCACCAGGTCGGTGAGCTCGAACGGCTCGATGGTCCCTTCGTTGGTGATCGGGTTGACGTGGCCGGTGGCGACGTACTCGCCCGGGAAGAAGCGTCCTTCGTGCGCTTCCCGGATGTAGGCGTTGATTCCCTCTACATAGGACTTGGCATCGGCCAGGGCTTGCTTTCCGCGTTCCCCTCGGGCCGCCACCGCCTCGATCTGCTGCTGCAGTTCTTCTTCCGTGTACGGCGAGACGGCGAAGAACTGCTGCTCCAGTTCCCGGTTGGCGGGCGCTCCCCCGGCGAACGAGGTGAGTTCGCCGCGCCCGGCCCGCCGCATGGCGTCCATCAGGAACAGCTTGTCCTCCGCGACCGCGTAGCCGGCGCCGAACATGGTTCCGGATCGGGTGGCGCCGTAGATGTGCGGCACACCGGCGGTCTTGTCCCGGAGGATGGTCACATCAGCGCGGGGTTTGTAGCTGCGTTCGACTTCTTCGGCCGGGACTCCGAAGGAGTTGTCGTTGAAGAACTCCTGGATGGTGTCGGTGGTCAGGTGCTGGTACTGGCCGGCCAGGGCGTCGTACTCGTGGATCTGGTCGTCGGAGTGCCGCGGTCGAGCACCGGTCAGCTGGTGCGCGACGAGTTCGGCGAACGTGGCGTTGCCGTTCTGCCCCGGGGGCAATATGTGGTGGCACTGGTCACCGCAGTAATCATCGGGTGGTGCTGGGGTTCCTTCGGTTCGTTCGGCCGCTGATGCTGGCGCGAACAGCACGGAGCTGACGACGATTGCTGCGCCGAGAGCCGCTAAGGTGCGCTGACGTCGAAACATGCCAGTTCCTCTCGTTGGTCGCCAGCGCGAACGCTATCCATCCAAAAAGGAAAGAGAAATACCTTCACATTTGAGTTGCTCCGAACGGCCTAGCCACAACCCGCGACCGGCCTCCGGTCAGCGCTGCAATCGCCGGGACACCTCGCCCAGGCCGCTGGCCAGCGCGCGCAGCTGCTCCCGGCTCAGCACGTCGATCAGGTGCTCCCGGACCAGCTCCACGTGCCCAGGGGCGACTTCGCGCAGCTTCGCCCAGCCGGCTTCGGTGAGCACCGCGCAGACCCCGCGGTCGTCAGCGGGACTGGTCCGCCGCTGGACCAATCCGGCCTTCTCCAGCTGCGCCACCTGGTAGGTCAGCCCGCTCTTGGAGGTGACCAGCCTGCGGGCGAGCTCGGTCATGCGCAGCTCCCCGGACGGCTCGGCGGACAGCCGGACCAGGACCTCGTACTGCGGGTGGGACAACCCGGCCTGCTCGCGCAGCTGCTGCTCGACGCGCCGGATCACCAGATGGCTGGCTTCCAGGAAGGCCGTCCAGGCGGCCTTCTCCTCCTCGTCCAGCCAGCGCGGTTCGCTCATGCCCCCAGCCTACTGTTCAAATTTGAACCAAACGGCTACCGTGGGAAGTAGTTCAAATTCGAACTACTTGGAGCGAGCACCATGCCCACCGGAACCACCAGCCGGATGCCGACCATCTACCTCAGCCACGGCGCCCCACCCCTGGTCGACGACCCGCTCTGGACCGAGCAGCTGGCCTCCTGGGCGGCCGAGCTCCCCCGCCCGAAAGCCGTCCTGGTCGTCTCAGCGCACTGGGAGGAGGCACCGCTGGCCATCGGGGCCACCACCACGGTCCCGATGGTCCACGACTTCTGGGGCTTCCCGGAGCGCTACTACCAGGTGCAGTACCCCGCTCCCGGAGCCCCGGAGCTCGCCGACCGCGTGCGCGCCCTGCTGCGCACCCCTCGAACCCCGGTGCAGGACTTCCCGGACCGGGGCCTCGACCACGGCGCCTACGTGCCGCTGACCCAGATGTACCCGGACGCCGACATCCCCGTGCTCCAGGTGTCCATGCCCACCCTGGACCCGCAGCAGCTGGTGGAAATGGGCCGCAAACTGGCACCGCTGCGCGACGAAGGGGTGCTCATCGTGGCCAGCGGCTTCTTCACCCACAACCTGAAGGCGCTGCAGGAACCCACCGTTCCGAGCTGGTCGGTGGAATTCGACGCCTGGGGCGGAGAAGTGCTGGCCGCCTGCGACGTGGACGCGCTCCTCGACTTCGAGAACAAGGCCCCGGCCAGCCGACTGGCCCACCCCCGCACCGACCACTTCGCGCCGCTGTTCGTGGCGCTCGGCGCCGCCGGGGACGACGTGCACGAGAACCACGTCCCCATCGAAGGTTTCTGGTGGAACCTGGCCAAGCGCTCGGTGCAGTTCGGCTGACCCCGGAACGAGGACCGGCCGCGGACAGCGACTGCCCGCGGCCGGTCCATCCGCTCATTCAGCTGGAAAGACCACCACCGGTGGCGTTGATCTGCTCCACCAGGTCGTCGTAGTAGGCCCCGACACGGGCGTAGACACCCGGGTAGCCCGGCCGAGCGCAACCGTTCCCCCACGAAGTCACGCCGACCAGCTTGCCGTCCACCACCAGCGGGCCACCGGAGTCGCCCTGGCAAGCGTCCACTCCGCCTTCCGGATACCCGGCGCACACCATCGAATCCGGCGAGTACTCCTGGTAGGCGTCGGAGCAGTCCGAGTCCGAGACCACCGGAACCGTCGCCCGCTGCAGGTGGTCCGAAGGGGAACCGCCCTCACTGGTCAACCCCCAACCGAGCACGGTCGCTTCACCACCCGGCTGGTAACCGGGGTCGTCCGGACCGGCCAGCTCGATCGGAGATTGCTCCACTGAGGACTCCAGAGTCAGCACCGAGACGTCGTACCCAGCGGTGGGGGTCTGGTACTGCGGGTGCACCCAGATGTCGGTCACCGCGGTGACCGCACCTTCCTGCGAGCTCAGCTCGGTGCGCCCGCTGACCACGTTGATCTCCTCGGGCTGGGAACCATCCGTGCAGTGCGCCGCGGTCAGCACTTTGTTCGGAGCGACCAGCGAACCGCCGCAGAACTGCTGACCATCCGGGGTGACCAGTGCCACGGCGAACGGGTGATCGGCGATGTCCGCGTCCTGACCACCGACGACCAGCGGGGTCGCCCCAGCCTCCCCGGACGCCGCGTAGGCCGCCGACGCTCCCGTCAACGAAGCCAGCGCGAGCGCGGCCACACCGGTGAGCCGGGCGAGGGTTGAGACATCGGCCATCGTTCTCTCCTTGTGGGCGTCCAATGTGGGCACTTTTGCGATCAGTCACCCACGACCTGGATGCCTCGCACGATAACGTGGTTCCACCCCGGGGAAAACCACGTATGTTTCCCCGTTTTCCCATCTGGGACGGAAAAGAAATCGCGGAGTCCCCGGGACACCCCGACAGTCCCAGGGACTTCTCCCGCGACCGGATGACCAGCCATCCACCGCCGGCCCCGCACCGGCGGACAGAACACGCCAACCACCCCGGAAATCCCGTACGGCGTGTCCATCCCATGTTTACCGGAGGTTCAACTGGATTTTCCAGGTCTTTTCGGGGCAGTCGCCCCCCGGCGGATTCATCTGGTTGGCCTAATGCTCTCGCCGGTACCGCACCCGCCGTTCGCGCTCGGCAAGCTGGCATCCCGATCCCGGGGCGACGAGCGCGATCCGAACGGGTGCGAACCAGCCCAGACGGCGATCCGCGTCGCCCCAGCACGGACGCACGATCCTACGTTCCACCGAACGCGTCCATCCAGCACGCAACGGGTGGAGCACCCGCTCAGCACAATCGGGAGAAAACCGCCCCCCGACACACCGCGCCTTGGCAAACTGGACATTCCCCGCTTCGGTAACGTGAGGCAGGCCCCGGCTTCGCGCAGCACTGACCTGCTCAGCCAGCAGTCCTGCACCACGAGCCGGGCACCGCCCGAGCGCTGCTCACCGAGGCTGAGCGGAAGGAAGAAACCGCAGTGCCGAACGACTCGACTGAAACCGGCCTCCAGCTCCGGCCACCCCGCAACCGGGTGGAGCGCCGCGCCATCGGATGGTGGACCACCCACGCCCTGGCGCTCGCCGTCCCGGCGGTAGCGATCTCGGTGGTGCTGGTCACCGTGCTGCCGAACCTGCTGCCCGGCTGGGAGTTCTGGCTCGTCCTCGCGGCCGTCGTCATAGCCGTGCTGGCGGTGGGCTACCTGCTGGTGATGCCGATCTGGCGGTACCGGGTGCACCGCTGGGAAGTCGCCGAACACGCGGTGTACACCTTGTCGGGGTGGCTGTGGCAGGAGCGGCGGATCGCCCCGATGTCCCGGATCCAGACGGTGGACACCACGCGCGGGCCGCTGCAGCAGCTCTTCGGATTGGCCACCGTCACGGTGACCACGGCGTCCGCCGCCGGCCCGCTGAAGATCGACGGCTTGGACCGGCAACTGGCCGCGGACCTGGTCGAGCAGTTGACCGCGGTGACGCAAGCCAATCCGGGGGACGCCACGTGAACGCGCAGTGGAACCGGCTCTCCCCCAAGAGCATCGTGGCGCTGACCATGCCGGCCCTCGCGCCGTACCCGGTGACGATCCTGGTGATGGCCTTGGCCGGCGCCCGCCCCGCCGTCCTGGCGCTCACCACCCTGCTGTGGGTGCTCGGCGCCCTGCTGCTGGCCGCGGCGGTCGCGGTCGGCTGGTACTTCACCAAGTACCGGGTGACCGAGGAGCGCTTCGAACTGCGCCAGGGCATCCTGCTGCGCAGCCACCGGTCCATTCCGCGCGACCGCATCCGCAGCGTCGACCTCACCGCCGCGGTGCACTTCCGCCTGTTCGGACTGACCGTGCTGCGCATCGGCACCGGGGAACAGGGATCGGGCGCAACGGAGCTGAGGCTGACCGCGGTCGACCGGCAGCACGCGGAGGAAATGCGGACCGAACTGCTGCCGAGGACCACCGCGCCCGGCACCGGAACCCCCGATGAGGAACTGCTCGCGCGAATGCGACCGGCCTGGTTCGGCTACTCGCCGCTGACGTTCTCCTCGATGCTCATCGTGTGGGGTGCGATCGCTTCGGCCATCGGCTCGTTCTCGGACCTGTTCACCAGGTACGGCGTGTGGCGGTGGTTGCTGGAGGAAGCCCGCCTCGCGCCGGTGTTGCTCGCCGCGGCGGTCACGGGGCTGTTCCTGGCCACCGGGCTGATCGGTTCGCTGCTGGTGAATGTGGAGATGTGGTGGGATTTCCGGCTCCACCGGGAGGCCAGCGCGCTGCGCGTCCTGCGGGGTTTGCTGACCAGCCGCTCGATTTCGCTCGAACAGCGCCGGATGCGCGGGGTGGAGATCGCCGAACCGCTGCTGCTGCGCTGGTTCGGTGGTGCCCGGTTGAAAGCGATCACCACCGGGTTGAGCGAACAGCACAACAAGAAGCAGCCGGAGAGCAACGCCCTGCTCCCGCCGGCACCGCGGGACGAAGCGCACCGGGTCGCTGCGGTGGTGTTGCGCGAGCCCGGTTCCCCGCTGCGCGCCGAGTTCGCCCGCCACCCGCGGGTCGCCTTGCGGCGCCGGCTCACCTGGGCGCTCGTCCCCGCGCTCGTGATCGACGCGGCGCTGGCCGCGCTCTGGTGGCGGGGTTGGCTCCCCTCGACCTGGACCGCCGTGCTCACCGTGGTGGTGCTGGCCAGCGCGGTGGCCTTCGCCGTCGACGCCTACCGCAATCTCGGGCACCGGTTGGCAGAGCACTACCTGCTGGTCCGCAGCGGCACCGCGGTTCGGCGGACCGCGGCACTGCAGCGCCGCGGAATCATCGGATGGCGCATCCGCCAGTCGTTCTTCCAGCGGCGCGCGGGAGTGGCGACGGTCAGCGCCACCACTGCTGCCGGCGCGGGCATTTACCACGTGCGCGACGTGGAGGTGGGCGACGGCGTGCGGCTGGCTGACGAAGCCACTCCGGGCTTGCTGACTCCTTTCCTGGAACAGGAATAGGGCCAGATTTCGGCTCGCGAGGTGGTCGAGGTCAGTCGGCACCCGTTCTTTTGACCCAGGAGAGGAAGTCGTGCCAACGCTGCCAACTCAAGGTCAGCTGTCCGCCACCGCGGTCCTTGGTGTCGCGCACGACGACGCACCCGGTCCCGAAACCGATCTCGACGCACTGCCCCTGCCCCTGAGTCCGGCTGCTGGTCCGCCAGGCGACCCGCTGTTCCATCTACAGCTCCTCAATCCGGTTCTGGATCATCTGGACCGACCCCTCCGGATCAGCCGCATGAGCGCGCAGATGGTCCATCATCAGCACGTAATTGGCCAGTTCGATTTCCCGCTCCAGGTACAGCCCGCCCACGTGCGTTTCCAGGTAGACCAGGTCCGGATCGACCCCGGTGTCGAACCGCATGATCACGAACGGCCCCGCTTGCGCCGGGTGCGCTCCGGCGTCCAGCGGCATCACCTGCACCGTGACGTGGGGCAGCTCGATGACCTTCAGCAGGTACTCCAACTGCTCCCGGAGCACGTCCGGGCCACCGACGCAGCGCCGCAGGGCGGGTTCTCCGATGACCGCCCACAACTGCAGCGGATCTTCCCCGGTGATCCGCCGCTGCCGCTGGATGCGCAATTCGACGCGCCGGTTGATCTCAGCTTCGTCGGCGTGGATGAGCGTGGCTTTGGTGATGGCGTACGCGTACTCGGGTGTTTGCAGCAGGCCGGGAATGGCCTCGGATTCGTAGGTGTGGATCGAGGCCGCTGCTGCCTCCAATCCCACGTAGGTTTCGTACCAATCCGGCAGAACATCGCTGTAGGAGTGCCACCAGCCGCGCTTGCGGGCATCCCGGGCTAGGTTGATCAGTTGTTCCCGTTCGGCACCGTCCACTCCGTAAAAATCCAGCAGTGCCGACACATCACCGACCGATGGAGATCTCTTCGCTGTTTCGAATCTACCGATTTTCGCTTGTGTGCAGCCCAAATGCGCGGCCGCTTGTTGCTGTGTCACCCCCGCTGCTGTCCGCAGCCGCCGCAGCTCCGCAGCCAAGCGGCGACGACGTACGGTGGGACTCATAGTCATGCGCCCAGTCTCCACCAATGAATACGTCCCGTCATTACCCCATTACCCTTACGGTATTGCTGCTGAGCGGGCAACCATTTTCCGCGGAGCGTTGGCCGCGAATTCCTCTTCGCCGCAATCGGGGTGAACAGCTCGCGAATTCGGTCATGGGCGCGGAATATTCCGCAAATTGCTCCGAGCGAGTTGGACCATTCTGCCGACGCCACCGGAAAGCACCGTTCGGCTCACCGCCAGGGCGAATCCCTTCACCTGGCTCCCGGTGAGCTTCGGCGGAATGGAAAGCGCGTTCCGGTCGGTGACGACGTCCACCAGCGCCGGCCCCGGGTGTTGGAAAGCGGTCATCAGGGCTTCGCGCACATCCCCTGGATCAGTGACCCTGGTCGAATGGATCCCGGCCGCTGCCGCGATCGCCGCGAAATCGACGCTGTCGTAATCAGTCCCGTGGTCGGGCAATCCGTCCACCAGCATTTCCAGCTTCACCATGCCCAGGGAAGCGTTGTTGAAGGTCACCACTTTGACCGGGAGCTGGTACGTCCGCAGCGTGAGCAGCTCGCCCATCAGCATGGCCAGGCCGCCGTCCCCTGCCATCGCGATGACCTGCCGATCCGGGTAGGCGAACTGCGCCCCGATCGCTTGGGGCAACGCGTTGGCCATCGAACCGTGCTTGTACGAGCCGAGAACTCGCCGGCGGCCGTTCGGGGTGATGTAGCGGGCAGCCCACACATTGCACATCCCGGTGTCCACTGTGAACACAGCGTCGTCGGCTGCCACTTCGTCCAACACGTCAGCGACGTACTCCGGGTGGATCGGCACCCGGTTCTCCACGTTGGTGGTGTAGGCCTCGACCACCCGCTCCAACTGCTGCGCGTGGGTCTGCAGCATCCGGTCCAAGAACTGCCGATCCGTCTTCTGCTCCACCAGCGGCAGCACCGCGCGGATCGTTTCCCGGACGTCCCCGTGCACCGCCAAGTCCAGCTTGGTGCGCCGCCCCAGGTGCGCCGGTTCGATGTCGATCTGCACGGTGTTCCGCTGCGGGAGGAAGTTGTCGTAGGGGAAATCCGTGCCCAGCAGCACCACCAGGTCCGCGCTGTGCATCGCCTCGTAGCAGGCGCCGTACCCGAGCAGACCGCTCATCCCGACGTCGAACGGGTTGTCGTACTGGATCCACTCCTTGCCGCCCAGTGCGTGCCCGACCGGGGCGTTGAGCCGACCGGCCAGCTCCATGACCTCGTCGTGCGCCCCGCGCACCCCGGCCCCGCAGAACAGCATCACCTTCTCGGCCCTGTTGAGCGTCTCCGCCAACGCCTGCACCTCGGACTTGGCGGGCACCACGGCCGCAGGCTCCTCCCCCACGGGGCTCTGCTCCCCGGTCGGGTTGACGGCCTGCCGGTGCGCGAGGTCCCCCGGGAAGACGAGCACGGACACCCCGCGCTTGCTCCGCGCGGTCTGCACCGCGTGCCGCAGCAGCCGGGGCATCTGCTCCGGCTGGGACAGCAGCTCGCAGAAGTGGCTGCACTCGTTGAACAGCTCCTCCGGATGGGTTTCCTGGAAGAACTCGGTGCCGATCTGCTCGGAGGGGATGTGCGAGGCGAGGGCCAGCACCGGCGCGCCGCTGCGGTGCGCGTCGAACAACCCGTTGATCAAGTGCAGGTTCCCCGGCCCGCTGCTGCCCGCGCACGCCGCCAACCTCCCGGTCAGCTGCGCTTCGGCGCCGGCCGCGAACGCGCCCGCTTCCTCGTGGCGGACGTACACCCACTCCATCCCCTCGGTGCGCCGCACCGCATCGACAACCGGGTTGAGGCTGTCCCCCACGATGCCGTAGACGCGTTGCACCCCGGCTTGTTTGAGGATCTCGATGAACTGGTCGGCAACCGTGGGCATGTCGTCCTCCGGTGGAATCGGTGGCAGCGCCACCCTCCGTCTACGCGGGGGACCGGTCGGGCGCAACTCGAGAACCGCTGACCCGGGCGGTAACGACTTCCCGGGAGAATCCGATCACTTCGGCGAAAAGATCTTCTTCTCGAATTCATCCAGCTCGTAGAGCCCGAATTCGTTCAGGTCAGGAAGGCAGGGACGGAAAAGTGAGCGTCCGCCGGTACACCTTGTGCGCGGTAGCTGTGACCGCCTCGGCGGTGGCCGGTCTCATCACGGGCGGATTCCTCGCCGCAGAACGAGCCGAGCTGCGACCGGTCGACCCGGTTTCCCAGATCAGTTCGATCATCACTTCTGACGCAACGCGCTGAGCACCGGTGGCGGCCGGGTCGCAGACCCGTTCGGCTAGCGTCGGGGGCATGAGTGACCAGCAACGCCTCGCCCCGGGGGACGAAGCCCCGGAGTTCTCGCTGCCGGACGCGGACGGCAATGCGGTTTCGCTGAGCGACTACCGCGGTCGTTCCGTGGTGGTCTACTTCTACCCGGCCGCCAGCACCCCGGGCTGCACCAAGGAGGCCTGCGACTTCCGGGACAACCTGGCAGCGCTCAACGACGCCGGTTTCCACGTGCTCGGCATCTCCCCGGACAAGCCGGAGAAGCTCGCCAAGTTCCGGGACGCCGAGAAGTTGACCTTCCCGCTGCTGTCGGACGTCGACAAGTCCGTGATGACCCGGTGGGGGGCCTTCGGGGAGAAGAAGAACTACGGGCGGATCGTGCAGGGCGTCATCCGCTCCACGTTCGTGGTCGATCCCGAGGGAAAGATCGCCAAGGCGATGTACAACGTCAAGGCGACCGGCCACGTGGAGCGGCTGCGCAGGGAACTGGGAGTGTGACCCCCGATGGGCACCGCTGCGGCGGTGCCCATCGATCAATCCAGGAACAAGTACACCGCGACCGCGGCCGAGATCACCACGACCAGGTAGCGCAGCAGGTTGGACGGCAACTTCTGCGCCACCTTGCCGCCGAAGAAACCGCCCAGCACGGTGGTGGGCATCAGCAGCAGCACCGCCACCCAGTCCACCGGGGCCACCAGCGCGTACACCAACAGCGTGATCGCGCTGCCGATCAGCCCGAGCCAGCTCTTCAACGCGTTGAGCCGGCGCATCGTGTCGGTGGCGGCCAGCATCAGCACGGCGATCAGGATGACGCTCCGCGCGCCGCCGAAGTAGCCGCCGTAGATGGACACGGCGAACACCCCGAGGGTCAGCAGGACGAGCCGGTCCGCACCGTCCGCCTCCGGAGTGCCCAACCACCTGCGGATCGGGTTCTGCAGCGCCATGAGCAAGGCCGACAGCGCCACCAGGACGGGGACCACCGCGTCGAAAACCGACCCGGGCAGCGTCAGCAGCAGCACGCAGCCCAGCGCGGACCCGACCGCGGCCGCCGCCGAGGTCCACCACAGCCGTTTCGGGTTGCCGCGCAGGTCGGCGCGCTGGCTGACAGCGGCCCCGACGAAACCCGGTCCTTGCGCCACCGAGTTCGTCACGTTCGCCACCAGCGGCGTCATCCCGGTGGCCAGCAACGCCGGGAAGACCAGCAGGGAACCTCCACCGGCCACCGCGTTGATCGCCCCGGACAGGAAGCCGACCACGACCAGCATGGCCAGTTCGAGCCAATCGGTTAACACGGCCACCGAAGCTATCTGCTAAACGCCGCGGAATCCCCTCGGGGCGAGTTCTGTCACACCAGCAACACCGGTTCCCGCACGATTCGCGAACTTTCCAGACTGGACGGACTCAGTCGGCCAGCTCGCGGAGGCCGGGCAGCAGCAGCCGCAGCGCTTTGCCCCGGTGCGAGTGCGCGTCCTTCTCCTCCGGGGAGAGTTCGGCGCTGGTGCGCGTCTCCCCCTCCGGAACGAAGATCGGGTCGTAGCCGAAACCGTTGGTGCCGCGCGGCTCCCGGGTGATGGTGCCGGGCCATTCGGCGCGCACCACGGTCTGGGTGCCGTCCGGCAGCACCAGAGCGGCCGCGGCGACGAAAGCCGCCCCGCGGCGGTGGTCCGGCACGTCCGCCAACTGGCCGAGCAGCAGCTCCAGGTTGGCCTGGTCGTCACCGTGCTTGCCCGCCCACCGGGCGGAGAGCACACCGGGCATGCCGTTCAGCGCTTCCACCGCGATCCCGGAGTCGTCGGCGATCGACGGAAGCCCGGTGGCCTTCGCCGCGGCAGCGGCCTTGGCCACCGCGTTCTCCTCGAAGGTGGCGCCGGTTTCCGGCTCCTCCGGGAACGGGGGCACGTCGTCAAGGCCGATGATCTCCACCCCGGCCACGCTCGCCTCGGCGAGGATGCGGCGGAGCTCGGTGAGCTTCTTGCTGTTCCGGGTGGCCAGCACGACCCGCGTCACGATCCGCTCCCCGGCAGCTCGCCCGGGTACGGCAGGGCCAGCGCCTCGGCCTGCAGCTGGGACAGCTGGGCGCACCCGGCCAGCGCGAAGTCGATCATCTTGTCCATGGTGGAACGGGTGAAGGTGGCCCCTTCACCGGTGCCCTGCACCTCGACCAGCGTCCCGTGGTCGGTGGCCACCACGTTCATGTCCACCTCGGCGCGGGAGTCCTCCTCGTACGGCAGGTCCAGGCGGACCCGACCGTCCACCACGCCGACGCTCACCGCGGCCACCGAGCAGGACAGCGGCTTGGGGTCGTTCAACCTCCCGGCCGCCCCCAGCCAGGTCACCGCGTCGGCCAGCGCGACGTAGGCGCCGGTGATCGCAGCAGTACGAGTCCCGCCGTCGGCCTGGATGACATCGCAGTCCAGGGTGATGGTGTTCTCCCCCAGGGCCGCCAGGTCGATGCAAGCCCGCAGCGACCGGCCGATCAACCGGCTGATCTCGTGCGTGCGGCCACCGATGCGGCCCTTGACCGACTCCCGTGCGGTGCGGGTGTTGGTGGACGACGGGAGCATGGCGTACTCGGCGGTGACCCACCCGGCCCCGGAACCGGCGCGCCAGCGCGGCACGCCCTCCTGCACCGTGGCCGCGCACAGCACCCGGGTCCGACCGAACTCCACCAGCACCGACCCAGGCGGCCAGTCCTGGTATCCGCGCGTGATCCGTACCTCTCGGAGCTCGTCGTCGCTCCGCCCATCCGCTCGTACCACGTCCCACACCCTAAGCCCGCCGGCCCGCCCGGCTGCCGCGGGGCACCCGCGCAGCCGGATCAGATCTCGTAGGTGCGACCGGCTTCGACGAGCTCCACCTGACCGGTGAACTCAGCAGCGGCCTCCGCCAAGATCGCGCGCCGATCCACCCACGGCTGCAGGTGCGTCAGCAGCAGTCGCCGCACCCCGGCCTCCCGGGCCACCTGGGCCGCCTGCTTGCCGGACAGGTGCAGGTTCGGCGGAGCGTCCGGGAAGTCCGGCCAAGAGGCCTCCGACAACAGCACATCGGCGTCGGCGGCCAGCTCGTGCAGCTGCGGACACGGGCCGGTGTCACCGGTGTAGGCGAGCACCTTGCCCTCGGCCTCGATCCGGAAACCCCACGTCGGGCAGACGTGCGCCACCGGAACCGCCTGCACCTTCACGCCGCCGATGCTCACCGGCTCCTCGGAGATCGGCACGAATTCGAACACGTCCGACAGGTCGGTCTCCGCCCGTTCGGCCTCGTTCGGGGCGTACAGGGCGGCGAGCCGTTCCGGCGCTTCAGCGGGGGCGATCACCGGCAGCCGCTGGCTGGTCGGGTCGCCCGGTGGATCCGGGCGGTAGCGGCGGAGCACCGTCAGCGGCGCGAAATCCGCGCAGTGGTCTGGATGCAGGTGCGTCAGCAGCAACGCGCTCACGTGGAACGGGTCGGTGAACCGCTGCAGATTCCCGAGAGCCCCGTTCCCGAGGTCGAGCACGATGCGCGTGCCACCGGACTCCACCAGGTATCCCGAGCTCGGGGACGCTGGGCTCGGGATGCTACCGGAACAGCCGAGGATCGATAGTTTCACGCGGTTGAGCTTGACACGACGAACGGACGAACGGCACCGGCGGCCACCGAAGGGCCGAGGAACCGCTGGGCCGTTTTGGCGAACCGCTCCGGTGGCCCGGTGGGGCGGAATTCGTACACCGGTTCCTGCGTCCCCGAACTGAGCAGCTCTTTCTCGGTCAGCTGCCGCACCACGTCCTTGGCGGACTCTTCAGCACTGGAGACCAGCGTCACGTGGTCCCCCATCACCAACTGGATCACCCCGGTGAGCATCGGGTAGTGGGTGCAGCCCAGCACCAGGGTGTCCACCCCCGCCTGCTGCAGCGGGTCCAAGTAGCTCTGCGCCAACCCCAGCACCTGGCGCCCGCTGGTCACTCCCCGCTCGACGAACTCGGCGAACCGGGGGCAGGCCACCGTCGTCAGCTCGATGTCCGGGGCGGCGGTGAACGCGTCGTCGTAGGCCCGGGAGTTGATCGTGCCCTTGGTGCCGATCACCCCGATCCGGCGGTTGCGGGTGGTGGCCACCGCGCGCCGCACAGCCGGCAGGATCACTTCCACCACCGGGATCGAGTAGCGCTCGCGCGCGTCCCGCAAGCAGGCGGACGAGGCGGTGTTGCACGCGATCACCAGCATCTTCACCCCCTCCTCCACCAGCGAATCGGTGAAGGCGAGCGTGCGGGCGCGGACTTCCGCCAGCGGTTTGGGACCGTACGGGGCGTTGGCCGTGTCCCCCACGTAGCGCAGACTCTCGTTCGGCAACTGGTCCATGATCGCCCGCGCTACGGTGAGACCGCCAACCCCGGAATCGAAGATCCCGATCGGCGCATCGTTCACTCCGCCAGTGTGCCAGCCGCCCCGGTGGAATATCGGCGAGAATTAACCCGCGCCACAAGCCACGCCGCCAACAACCCGCCGAGCGCCCCGAACAGGTGCCCCTCCCAGGAGACCCCGGGTTGGCCGGGGAGCACGCCCCACAGCATCCCGCCCCAGTAGAGGAACAGCGCCGCCGCGACCAGGATCTGGCCGAGGCTGCGCACGAAGAAACCCCGCACCAGCAGGAAGACCATCCAGCCGAAGACGAGCCCGGAAGCCCCCAGGTGCAGCCCCGGGGACCCGAACAACCAGGTGCCCAGACCACCGACCACCCACACGGTCGCGGTCACCGCGAGGAACTGCTTGAACCCGCCGGACATCGCCAACCAGCCGAGCACCAGCAGCGGCACGGTGTTGGCCACGAGGTGCCCCCACCCGGCGTGCAGCAGCGGAGCCCAGCCGATGCCGTCCAGACCGTCGAGCTGGCGCGGCACGATCCCGTTGGCGTCCAGGTTGACCGGGGTGCTCGCGTCGTACAGCTCGATCCCGTAGAGCAGGCCGAGGAAGGCGAACATGGCCACGGCGGCGCGCAACGGGTGCTGCGGCAACACCCGCGCCGGGCGACGCTCGGGCAACCGGTTCACCCGACCCAGGCTACGCGACCGGTGCCCGGGCTTCCCACCGACGAACCGGTCCTCGGTTCGAACCGCACCCCGCTGACCTCCGCCCGGCATGAAAAAACCCCGCCTCGGCCGAGGCGGGGTTGGTCGACACGGGCATCACGCCCACAGCTGCCCTTCCAGGCGCTGCGCCGCTTCGTCCAGCGTGCCGCTGTAGGCTCCGGTCGACAGGTACTTCCACCCGGCGTCCGCCACGGTGAAGACGATGTCGGCGGTGTCCCCGTTGGCGGCGGCCTTCTCCGCGATCGTCAACGCCGCGTGGGCGACCGCGCCGGTGGAGATGCCGGCGAAGATGCCTTCGACTTCCAGCAGCTGGCGGGTCCTGCGGAGCGCGTCGTAGGAACCGACCGAGAACCGGCGGTTGAGCACCTGCTCGTCGTACAGCTCGGGCACGAAACCCTCGTCCAGGTTGCGCAGCCCGTACACCAGCTCACCGTAGCGGGGCTCGGCGGCCACGATCTGCACATCGGGCTTGTTCTGCTTGAGGTAGCGCCCGACCCCGACCAGGGTGCCGGTGGTGCCCAGGCCCGCCACGAAGTGCGTCACGCTGGGCAGGTCCCGCAGGATCTCCGGACCGGTGGTGCGGAAGTGCGCGTCGGCGTTCGCCGGGTTGCCGTACTGGTAGAGCATCACCCAGTCCGGGTTCTGCTCGGCCAGCTCCTTGGCCATGGCGACCGCCTGGTTGGAGCCACCGGCGGCCGGGGACGAGATGATCCGCGCCCCGAACGCCTGGAGCAGCTGACGACGCTCCTCCGAGGTGTTCTCCGGCATCACGCATACCAGGCCGTAGCCCTTCAGCTTGGCGGCCATGGCCAGCGAGATGCCGGTGTTGCCCGAGGTCGGCTCCAGAATGGTGCAACCGGCCGTCAGGCGACCTTCCTTCTCGGCCGCTTCGATCATTGCCAGCGCCGCGCGGTCCTTGATCGAACCGGTCGGATTGCGGTCTTCCAACTTCGCCCACAGCCGGACGTCGGGGGCAGGTGACAGACGCGGCAGCCCGACCAGCGGTGTGTCACCGAGGGCGTCCAGCAACGAGTCGTAGCGGGCCACAGCAAACCCCCGCTCAGCGCATGCCGCCGGCGACGGCCGGCAGGATCGTCACGTTGTCACCGTCGTTGATGGGCGCTTCCAGGCCACCGGCGAACCGGACATCCTCGTCGTTGACGTAGACGTTGACGAAGCGGTGCAGGTTGCCCTCCTTGACCAGCCGGTCCTTCAGACCGCTGTAGTTGCTGTCGAGGTCGTTGATCACCTCGCCGAGGGTGCTGCCCTTGGCCTCCACCGACTTCTGGCCGCCGGTGTGCTGCCGGAGGATGGTGGGGATGGAAACCTTCACTGCCATGAGGAACCTCCTGTGTTCACGGAGACTTGACGGACAACGGGACGAAAGGCCGACCGGCCGTGGCTTCAGTCGCGGTCGGGCACCTCGTCGGTACCGGTGTGGGCGAACATGTACGACTCCACAACCTCGACCGGCTCCTCGGTCACCTCGCCGTCAAGGATCCGATAGGAGCGCACTTCCTCGGTGTCCGGGTTCCGGGTGGAGATCAGGACGTAGTGCGCGTTCGGTTCCGAGGCGTAGGAGACATCGGTGCGCGACGGGTACGCCTCGGTCGAGGTGTGCGAGTGGTAGATGACCACTGGTTCCTCGTCGTTGGCGTCCATCTCCCGCCACACCTTGAGCTGCTCGGCCGAGTCGAAGCGGTAGAAGGTCGGCGAGCGCTCCGCGTTGGTCATCTCGATCAGGCGCTCCGGGCGGTCCGACCCCTCCGGGCCGGCAATGACACCGCACGCCTCATCCGGGTGGTCCCGACGGGCATGCGCGACCATCGACTCCACGAGGTCGCGACGGATCACCAGCACAGACACCATCCTAAGGGGTGAGGCACCGGCCTCCCATGATGTGGGAGTCCCTTACTTCCCACCGGTGCGGTTTCGTAGGGCGCAACGTAGACCAACGATGATTCATTCCCGCGCAGAGGGGTAGGTCACCGTGTACGACGTCACCTCTCCGACCGGTTGCGCCGCCAGCACCGCGCGCACCACCGCTCGAGCGAACACGTCCGCCGCCGCGGCGCAGACCTCGTCCAGCGCCTGCGACCAGCCCGGCGCTCCCGGTTCCTGCAGCTGGCGCTCGCCGGTGGCCAGCGCGAACACGGTGTCCCCGTCGGTCAGGGCGTGCGCCGGGCGGATGGCCCTGGCCAGCCCGTCGTGGGCGGCGACCGCGACCCGCTGGCACTCGGCCTTGTTCAACCCGGGGCTCGTCGCCACCACCCCGATGGTGGTGTTGAGCGGCCGCCCCACCGGACCGTGCCGCCCGGGGCGGGGCAGGTCGCGGGCGGCCCGCACGGCGGCGGGGTCCGGTTCGGGCAACCCCGGCACCGGGACCCAGGGCAACCCGGTTTCCGGGTCGATCACCGAACCCGAGGAGTTCACCGCGACCAGCGCACCGACCACCGCCCCGCCGTCCAGCACCGCGCTGGCGGTCCCGATCCCGCCCTTGAGGCTCCCGGCGACCGCGCCGGTACCGGCGCCGACGTTGCCCTGCCGGGTTTCGGTGCGGCTGGCCTCCTGGCACGCCCGGTAGCCGAACTCCGCGTCCGGCCAATTGCCCCAGTCGTTCATCGGCAGGTCGAACAGCACCGCGCCGGGAACGATCGGCACCACCTGCGCGGGGTCGGTGCCGACCGGGAAACCGCAGCCCCGCTCCGCCAGCCAGCGCATCACCCCGTCGGCCGCGGCCAGCCCGTAGGCGCTCCCACCGGCCAGCAGCACCGCGTGCGCGCGCTGCACCAGGTGGTCCGGGGCGAGCACGTCGGTCTCCCGAGTGCCGGGGCCGCCACCGCGGACGTCCACCGCTGCGACCGCGCCTTCGGGCACCAGCACCACGCTGACACCGGTGGCCCAGTGGTCGTCGAGCCGCTGCCAGTGCCCCACCTGGACCCCCGGCACGTCGACGATCGCGTCCAGCTCCCCGGCCTCCACAGCCGCCTCCGCTCAGCTCATCAGCGCCTGGACCAGGCTGTCCTGCACGTAGGTCAGCCAGTGGTACACCCCGAGGTGCTCCTGGCGGGGATCGCCCTCGGGCAGCTCCTCGGGCATGTCCTCCTCGACGTCCAGCGCCGTGCCCAGCGCCAACCGCACGTCGTTGAGCGCGGCGAGCCAGCTGTCGGCCTGCTCCCCGGTGAGCTTCACCCGACCGCCCAGCGGCGGGCAGGTCTCCAGCACCGTCCGCGCCACCCCGATCTTGGCCTCCAGCAGCTGCGGCTCGTGCAGGGAGCGGAGCGCCCCCGCGGCGTCCCCCTGCTCCGCTTCCTCACCGGAGACGAAGTCGGGCAGCAAGCGGGCCAGCACCCGGTCCTCCGGCGGGGTGGTGGGCCCGGTTCGGATGCCGGTCAGCTCGGCCAGCTCGTCCTGCGGCGCCTCCTCGGCACGAGCGCCGAGCATGTCCTTGACCTGGCCGACGAGCCCGCGGAGGACCGCTGCCTCCTGTGGGGAGAAGTCGGCCAGCAGATGGCCGTTGCGGCGGGTCCAACCTTCCAAGTCAGCTGTCCTTCTGCATCGTCGCCCACAGGCCGGCGGCGTGGAGCTTGGCCACGTCCGCCTCCACCTTCTCCTTCGAACCCGAGGAGACCACCGCCCGGCCCTTGTGGTGCACGTCCAGCATCAACTTGGTGGCGTGCTCCCGGGTGTACCCGAAGATCTTCTGGAAGACGTACGTCACGTACGACATCAGGTTGACCGGGTCGTTCCACACCACGGTCACCCACGGACGGTCTTCACTGCCGATTTCTCCCGGTTCGATGTGCGCGCGCTCGAGTTCAGCGGGCGAGGTCATACCTATATGTTCGCACGCTCGGTCATCTCGTCGTCCCGCCGCAGTGCAATTCGCGTTCGCTTTCCGGGCGGCGAAGCCGACCACGTAGTCTCTGCGACATGACGGCGGTAACCACTCCAGCGCGAAGCTCCGCACTGCTCACCGACCGCTACGAGCTGACCATGCTGGCCAGCGCCCTGCGCGACGGGACCGCGGAGCGCCAATGCACCTTCGAGGTCTTCACCCGCCGGCTGCCCAACGGCCGCCGCTACGGGGTGGTCGGCGGCATCGGCCGGCTGCTGGACGCGATCGAGCAGTTCCGCTTCGGGGAAGCGGAACTGGAACAGCTGGCCGCTGCGCGAGTGGTCGACGACCAGACGCTGGACTGGCTGCGCGACTACCGGTTCCGCGGCCAGATCGACGGCTACCAGGAAGGCGAGCTGTTCTTCCCCGGTTCTCCGGTGCTCACCGTGCGCGGCACGTTCGCCGAAGCCGTCCTGCTGGAGACGCTGGTGCTGTCGATCATCAACCACGACAGCGCGATCGCCTCGGCAGCTGCCCGGATGGTTTCCGCCGCCAACGGGCGCAACATCATCGAGATGGGGTCCCGCCGCACCCACGAGGAATCGGCCATCGCCGCCGCCCGCAGCGCGTACCTGGCCGGGTTCACCGCCACCTCCAACCTGGAGGCGGGCCGCCGCTACGGCATCCCGACCGCCGGCACCGCGGCCCACGCCTTCACCCTGGTGCACGACTCCGAGCGGGAAGCCTTCCAGTCCCAGGTGAACACGCTCGGCAAGAACACCACGCTGCTGGTGGACACCTTCGACATCACCCGCGGCATCCAGACCGCCATCGAAGTGGCCGGGACCGGGCTGGGCGCGATCCGCATCGACTCCGGGGACGTGGGGGTGCTGGCCCGGCAGGCCCGGGAGCAGCTGGACGCGCTGGGGGCCACCGAAACCAAGATCGTGGTTTCCGGTGACCTGGACGAGTACGCGATCGCGGCGCTGCGGGCCGAACCCGTCGACGGCTACGGGGTCGGCACCTCGCTGGTCACCGGCTCCGGCGCGCCCACCGCGGGGATGGTCTACAAACTGGTCGAAGTGGACGGTCGCCCGGTGGCCAAGCGCAGCACGCACAAGTCGTCGCGGGGCGGCCGGAAAGCGGCGATCCGCCGGCACAAGCCGACCGGCACCGCCGTGGAAGAGGTGATCTACCGGGTGGCGCCCGGAGCGGCCGAACCGGTGCTCGGCCCGCACGACCGGTTCATGCAGATCCCGCTGGTCCGGGACGGCAACCGCGTGCCCGACCTGCCGACCTTGGAGGAGAGCCGGGAGCACCTGCGGCACACCCTGGTCACGCTGCCCTGGGAAGGGCTGAAGCTGTCCCAGGGGGAGCCGGCGATCCCGACCGTCTTCCTCGAACCCTGACAGCGCGGCAGAATCACGGCAAGGGGATCCGTCCGGCGGAGGTGTCGCCATGTCGAAAGCGCTGATCATCGTGGACGTGCAGAACGACTTCTGCGAGGGCGGCGCGCTGGCCGTCCCCGGCGGCGCCGAGGTCGCGCGGCAGATCTCCCGGTACGTCTCCACCGGAGACCACGACCACGTGGTCGCCACCCGCGACTACCACATCGACCCGGGCGAGCACTTCAGCGACCAACCGGACTTCGTGACGTCCTGGCCCAGGCACTGCGTCGCGGGGACCGCCGGTGCGTCGTTCCACCCGGAGCTGGACGTCTCCCGGGTGGCCGCGGTCTTCTCCAAGGGGCAGTACAGCCACGGCTACTCGGGTTTCGAAGGAGTGCACGACGAGCACGGGGAGCTCCCGGAGTGGCTGCGCCGCCACGGGGTGGACGAGGTCGAGGTGGTCGGGATCGCCACCGACCACTGCGTGCGGGCCACCGCGCTCGACGCGGCCCGGGCCGGGTTCGACACCAAGGTCCGGCTGGAGTTGACCGCGGGCGTGTCCAAGCAGACGGTGGAGCGCGCCCTGGAGGAGATGCGGGAAGCCGGCGTGGAGCTGGTGGGCGAGCCCGTGGTGGCCGCGTGAGCGGCACGTCCGGCGGGGCTGACGCCGGTGCGCGGTAGCGTTTGGTCCGTGCCCAGATCTGTCCCGCAGTGGTCCGACCCGAACGCGTTCGCCCCGGACGAGGACGACCAGCTCCCGCCGGAGATCGCCGCCGACCTGCCCGCCACCGGCACCCCCGCGCGGGAGGTCCCGGACGTTCCGACGCTGCTGAAAGCCGCGGTGGAAGCGGTGGGCGGGGTGGAGCGCGCAGGCCAGCTCCGGATGGCCGAAGCGGTGGAGCGCTCCATCACCACCGGCGAGCACCTGGCGGTGCAGGCGGGAACGGGCACCGGCAAATCGCTGGCCTACCTGGTCCCCGCGGTGCGGCACGCGGTGCGCAAGAACGCGACCGTGGTGATCTCCACTTCGACGATCGCGCTGCAGCGGCAGCTGGTGGACCGCGACCTGCCGCGGTTGGCCGATGCGCTCGCCAGTGAACTGGGTCGCCGGCCGACGTTCGCGATCCTCAAGGGCCGCCGCAACTACCTGTGCTTGAACCGGTTGTACGGCAACGCGCCGCAGGAACCGGACGAAGCCGCCCTGTTCGACCCGTCCGCCGCCTCCTCGCTGGAGCGGCAGGTCAAACGGCTGCGGGAGTGGGCGCAGGACACCGACACCGGGGACCGGGACGAGCTGGTCCCCGGAGTGTCCGAGCGGGCGTGGCGGCAGGTTTCGGTCACCGCGCGGGAGTGCCTGGGCGCGCACCGCTGCCCGGCCGGTGACGAGTGCTTCGCCGAACTGGCCCGGGCATCGGCCGCCCAGGCCGACATCGTGGTGACCAACCACTCCCTGCTGGCCATCGACGCCCTCGACGAGCGCCCGGTGCTGCCCGAGCACGAGGTGGTGGTGATCGACGAGGCGCACGACCTGGTGGACCGGGTGACCTCGGCGGCCACCGGGGAGCTCACCGCGCGGGCGGCGCGGTTGGCCGCCCGCCGCTGCGGGCGCGTGGTGCCCGACAAGGTCGCCGATCGGCTGGACGAGGCCGCCGACGGGCTGGAGCTGGTGCTCGAAGACGCCCCACCGGGGCGGTTGGACGCGCTGCCCGAGTCCTTGGGCGGGGCGGTGGCCGCGCTCCGGGACGCGGCGTGGTCCTGCCTGAGCTTGCTCGGGCAGGAGCGCAAGGAGGACGTCGAGGAGTCCAGTGCCCGCAAGCTGGCGCTGGCGGTGACCGAAGAGCTGCACGACACCGCGGTCCGGTTGTTGGAGGCGTTCGACGAGGACGCCGGGCGGCGCGACGTGGTGTGGATCGCGTCCGAACCGAACCGGCCGCCCGCGGTGCGGATCGCCCCGCTGTGGGTGGGCGGTCTGCTCCGGGAACGGCTGTTCGGCAAGCGCACGGTGGTGCTCGCCTCGGCGACCCTGGCGCTGGGCGGTTCGTTCGACACCCTGGCCCGGCAGTGGGGGCTGCCGCCGCAGCAGAAGGCCCAGCCGGTGCCCGAGGTGGCCACCGAGAAGGAGCCCCCGCACGACCACAGCGCCCCGAAGTGGACCGGCTTGGACGTGGGGTCCCCGTTCGACCACCGGCGCAGCGGGATCCTCTACATCGCCCGCCACCTGCCCCCGCCCGGTCGGGACGGCCTGCCGGACGCCTACCTGGCGGAACTGCGCGAGCTGGTGCGGGCGGCCGGTGGCCGCACGCTCGGCCTGTTCTCCTCGATGCGGGCCGCCCGGCAGGCGGCCGAGACCCTGCGGACCGAGCTGGACACCCCGGTGCTGTGCCAGGGGGACGACTCCACCGCCCAGCTGGTCGGGGAGTTCGCCGCATCCCCGGAGACGTCCCTGTTCGGCACCCTGTCGCTGTGGCAGGGCGTGGACGTGCCCGGGCCGTCGCTGCAGCTGGTGGTGATGGACCGGATCCCCTTCCCCCGGCCCGACGACCCGCTCGCTTCCGCCCGACAGGCAGCGGTGTCCGAACGCGGCGGCAACGGCTTCCTCTCGGTGGCCGGCACGCACGCGGCACTGCTGCTCGCCCAGGGAGCGGGGCGGCTGCTGCGCTCGCCGAACGACCGCGGAGTGGTCGCGGTGCTGGACCCGCGGTTGGCCACCGCGCGCTACGCCGGGTTCCTGCGGGCTTCGCTCCCCCCGTTCTGGACCACCTACGACCTGGAGGTGGTCAGCGGGGCGCTGCGCCGGCTGGACACCGCTGCCAGGGAAGCCGGCAGCTGAAGGGTTTTGCAGGTCCTCCACAACGAGCGGTTGGTGTTTCTGTTCCAGCGGAGGCACCAGGTAGGTTGTGCACGCCTTCCAGCTGCGGTGCTGCGCGCAGCGCAACCTCACAACGCTGCGGAATCCAGTTCGATCGCAGCGCCTGCAGAACGCACTGACGCGAAGGGGAGATTGTGTCCGGTCTGCACCAAGGTGGACCTGCCGCCGGTTTGGCGCGAACCGTCGTATTCGCCGCTTTCATCGCGGTGTTGGGGATCTTCCCCGGGTTCTACCTCGGTGGCGCAGCGGTCCCGGTGATCTTGCAGAACATGGGGCCGCTGCTGGCGGGCAGCATCCTCGGTGCCCGCCGGGCCGGGGCCGCCGTCCTGCTGTTCCTCGGCCTGGTCGCCCTGGGGCTGCCGCTGCTGTCCGGTGGCCGCGGCGGAATAGCCGCCTTCGCCGGCCCGAGCGGCGGTTTCCTGCTGGGCTGGCTGCTCTCCGCGGTCGTCGTCGGGCTGATCGTGCAGCGCCGGCTGCCCCGCCCCGGGATCGCCGTGCTGCTGGTGGCCAACTTCGCAGGGGTGCTCGTGGACTACCTGGTCGGCATCCCGTACTGGGGTTTGATGATCGGCGACCTGCCCACCGCCGCGGTGCAGTCCCTGGCCTTCGTCCCCGGTGACGCCCTGAAACTGGTGGCCTCCGCGTTCATCGCGGCCGCGGTGCACCGCGCTCTCCCGACCGCCTCGGGAACCAGGCGCGATCCGGCGGGGAGGTGACGATGCCTCCGGTCCTGGGTGCCGACCTGGTGTCCGCGGTGCAGCACAACGGCACCGCGACCGAAGCTCAGCAGCTGGCGCGGCGCATCGACCGGGCGGCCCGCCGCTTGCCCACCGGCTGCCGGGTCGCGGTGCTGGACGGGGACGCGCTCTCCCGGCTGTGCTGGTTCTTGGCGGCCGACACCGCCGGGTGCGCGGCCTTGCTGACCGACCCGAACTGGTCCGCCGAGCAGCTGCGGGCGGTGCTGGACGACGCGCGCCCGCAGGCCACGGTCGACCCGGTCACCGGTCGGATCAGCGCCTTCGGCCCGGGACACCCCCCGGTCGACGGGCCGAGCGCCCACTTCTACCTGCCGACGACCTCCGGCAGCAGCGGCACCCCGAAGGTGCTCGTCCGCTCCCGCGGCTCCTGGCTGCGCAGCTTCGACGCCCTCGACATCGGCATCGGCCCGCACGACCGCGTGCTGGTCCCCGGACCGCTCAGCTCCTCCCTGTTCCTCTTCGGGGCGCTGCACGCCCTGCACTTCCAGGCGGGGCTGGAGCTGCTGGATTCGTGGGCACCGGCGCGGGCCGCGCAGGCGCTGCGCCGCTGCACCGCGGTGCACCTGGTGCCGGCGATGCTGGCCGCACTGCTGGTCGAGTTGGAGCGCGACCCGCAGCTGCGGGCGGACTGCCGGCTCCGCACGGTGGTGTGCGGAGGTGCCGCGGTGCCGGCGGAGTTGGCGGAGCGGTTGGCCCGGGTGCTGCCGCAGGCTTCGCTGGTCGAGTACTACGGCTCCGCCGAGCAGTCGCTGGTGGCGGTGGACCGCGGCAGCGGTCTGCGTCCCGTCGTGGAAGTGGCGGTGGACCAGGACGGGCAGCTGTGGGCTCGCTCCGACCTGACCGCCGACGGGTACCTGGTCCGCGGGCGGATCGTGCCACCGCACGGCTGGCGGGACGGCTGGTCCACCGCGGGTGACCGCGCTGCGCTGCTCGACGACGGTCGACTGCGCGTCCTCGGACGCCGGGAATCCGTGCTCAACCCGGGTGGGCAGCTGGTCAGCGCCGAAGAGGTCGAAGCGGCGCTGCGCGCGGTTCCGGGGGTGTGTGACGTGGTGGTCACCGCCACCCCGCACCCCCGGTTCGGGGACCTGGTGACCGCGGTGATCGAAGCCGCCCCGCACGGACCGCCGGACGTGCGGGAGCTGCGCCGGCGCGCCAAGCAGGCCCTGCAGCCGGCGGCACGACCGAGGCGCTGGCTGGTCACCGAGGCCCTTCCCCGCACCTCCTCCGGCAAACCCGCCCGCGGGAGCATCACGGACCAGCTGCAGAACGGGACCTTGGAAGCAACAGCGCTATGACCACTCCGGTAGTCATCGCCGCCCGCCGCACCCCCATCGGGGAAAGCGGCGGTGCGCTGCGGCACACCGACGTCTACGGCCTGGCCGCGGCGGTGCTGCGCGCGGTGCTCGCCGACGCCGGCACGGATCGGGTGGACGAGGTCGTGCTGGGCAACGTCTTCGGACCCGGCGGCAACCCGGCCCGGGTCGCCGCGCTGCAGGCCGGGCTCGGGACCACCACCCCGGGCATGACGATCGACCGGCAGTGCGCGAGCGGGCTCGCCGCGATCACCACCGCGGCGGCCATGATCCGGGGCGGCGTGGGCGAGTGCTACCTGGCCGGCGGGGCCGAGAGCGTCTCCACCGCCCCGTGGCGGGCCTGGCGTCCCCGTTCGGCCAACGAACCGCCGCGGTTCTACTCCCGGGCCCCGTTCGCCCCCGCCGAGTTCGGCGACCCGGAGATGGGCGCGGCCGCCGATGCGGTGGCCGCTGAGGCCGGCATCTCGCGGGAGCGGCAGGACGCCTTCGCCGCCCGCAGCCACGCCCGGGCCGTCGCCGCGCAAGAGCAGGGCAAGTTCACCGCGGAGATCGTCCCGGTCGGCGGGGTGAGCACCGACGAGCGACCGCGGAAGAACTTCACCCCGCAGCGCCTGGCCCGGTTCCGCCCCGCGTTCACCCCGGACGGCACCGCGACCGCGGCCAACTCGTGCGGCATCAGCGACGGGGCCGCAGCGGTGTTGCTCACCACCGAGCAGCGCCGCCGCGAGTTCGGAGTCCCGGGTATGCGACTTTTGGATTGGCGGACCAGCGCGGTCCACCCGGAGCGGTTGGGGCTCGGCGCGGTGCCGGCGATGCAGGAGCTGCTCCGCGAACACCGGCCGGAGGTGGTGGAGTTCAACGAGGCCTTCGCCGGTCAGGCGCTGGCCTGCCTGGACGCGGCCGGGATCGACGAGCGCGTGGTCAGCCCCGACGGCGGGGCGATCGCCCTGGGGCACCCGTGGGGCGCCTCGGGCGCGGTGCTGGTGGTCCGCCTGTTCAGTCAACTGGTGCGGGAGAACGGTCCCCGCACCGGGATGGCCGCGCTGTCCTCGGGCGGCGGGCTGGGAGTGGCAACAGTGTGGGAGCGGGTAGGTTGATCGAGTTCTGCGGTGTCGGGCACACCTACGGCGAGCGGACCGTGCTCGACGGCATCGACCTGCGGTTGCCGCAGCAGCGCATCGGGTTCGTGGGCGCCAACGGGTCCGGCAAGTCCACTCTGGCCCGCACCATCAACGGCCTGGTGCACCCCACCCGGGGGCGGGTGCTGGTGGACGGGCTGGACGCGGTGCGGGACGGGCGCCAGGTGCGCCGCCGGGTCGGGTTCATCTTCACCAACCCGGACAGCCAGATCGTCATGCCCACCGCGGGCGAGGACGTGGCCTTCTCCCTGCGCCGGCACGGCCTTTCCAAGCAGCAGCGCCGGGAGAGGGCCGCGGAGATCCTGGCCGAGCACGGTTTGGGCGATTACCTCGACCACCCGGCGCACCAGCTCTCCGGCGGGCAGAAGCAGCTGCTCGCGCTGTGCTCCATGCTGGTGCTGGAGCCCGACGTGCTGGTGTGCGACGAGCCGACCACGCTGCTCGACCTGCGCAACAAGCGGCACTTCGCCGAGGTGCTGCGGCAGCTGCGCCAGCAAGTGGTGCTGGTCACCCACGACTTGGAGCTGCTGCACGACTTCGACCGGGTCGTCGTGCTGGACCGCGGCCGGGTCGTCGCCGACGACGAGCCGGCGGAAGCGCTCACCTACTACCGGAAGCTCGTCGAATGAATCCGCTGGGACTGTACGAACCGGGCAGCAGCGCCCTGCACCGGCTGGGCGCCGGGTGGAAGTTCGCCGGGTTGCTGGTGTTCGCGGTGCTGGCGTTCGTCTTCTCCGCGCCGCTGCCGCTGGGCGCGCTGGTGGTCGGGGTCGCGGCCGGTTACCTGGTGGCGCGGATCCCGCCGCGGCGCTGCTGGCAGGCCGCGCGGTTGGTGGTGCCGGTGGCCGTGGTGGTGTTCCTGCTGCAGTGGTGGATGCTGTCCCTGGACAGCGCGGCAGTGGTGGGGCTGCGGCTGTTGGCCGCCATCAGCGCGGCGAACCTGTTCACGCTGACCACCCGGGTCGACGACCTGGTGAGCGCGGTGGAACGCGGGTTGCGGCCGACCCGCCGCTTCGGCGTGCGCCCGGAGCGGATCGGGCTGCTGGTCGGGCTGTCCTTGCAGGCGATCGCCGCCCTGTCGACCATCGCGGCCGACACCCGGGAGGCGCAGAAGGCGCGCAGCGCGGAACGCTCCTTGAGCGCGTTCGCCCTCCCGTTCCTGGTGCGCACGCTGCGGCACGCCGACGAGCTCGGCGAGGCGCTGGCCGCGCGCGGTGTGGGGGACGACGAGAAGTAGGGACTTTCGTCTCTACCGCCACCTGCTGAACCGCGGCACCGTGGGAACTACCAGGGAAACCTGGTGACCGGCCCGGGAGGACGCGAAGAGGCCTAGACGACCACGAGGCCGCCCAGACCTAGCAGTCGCGAGAACTGCAACAGCGCCCCCGGGCTCGGCCTGTGTCCGGGGTCGTTCACCGCCATTCCGCCAGCACCGTCACCGTGCCCGGCTCCACTTCGGTGAACCCCGCATCGCGCACCGCGACCACCCGGCGCTGCTGCCAGGCGGTTTGCGGGTCGTCCTTGGGGTGCAGCTCCTCCCACTGCTGCGGGTCCGCGATGCGCACCGAGCAGCGGTACTCGTCGTCGGCCCAGCGCTGCAGCTCCTCCGTCATGCCGGAGCCGCGCAGCAGCGCCGCCAGCAGCATCGTGGCGTGCCCGACCTGAGCGGCGCTCTTGCCGGCGCTCATCGGCACCTGCGGGTTGAGCCACAGCACCGGTTCGCCCTCCGGAGGCGGCCCCGGCCGGTCCGGTTCCAGGTCGCTGCCGGAGATCTGCAGCCGCTGGATCTCCTTCGGCTGTTCGTTCATCCGCATCGGCACGAACGCGCGCACTTCCGCGTCGCCCACCTGGACGGTGCGCCCGGGCAGGGATTGGACCGCCCGCCAGTGCGCACCTCGGGCCCGCCGGGCGACTTTCCGGATGCGCCCGGAAACCCAGGTGCGCACGGCGTCGTGCCATTCCCCGCCGGGCTTGCAGCGCGGGTCCAGGCACACCGCCAGGGCGGCGGCCGCGGCGGCCTCCAGCAGGTGGGTGCGCTGCGGCGGGTGCTGGCGTTCCAGGCGCAGCACCATCGGCATCAGCACGACCCGCTCCGGGTCCTCGTCCGAGGTGTCGGCCATCGCCTCCCCCGGCATGGCCAGCCAGGAGGCGTAGCGCGGGATCAGCGGATCGAGCACTGCTGCGGCTTCGAGCACGCCCGCGATTATCCCTCCGGGTGCACCGTGGGGACGCTCACAGGTCCAGTGGCACCCGTCGCAGCACGCCGTCCTCCGCGTCGGCGGCTTCGATCTCCGCGCGGGTGACCCCGAGGACGAACAGCACGGTGTCCAGGAAGGGGTAGGACAGCGCGGTGTCGGCGACCTCCCGGAGCGCGGGTTTCGCGTTGAACGCCACCCCCAGTCCGGCTGCCGAGAGCATGTCGATGTCGTTGGCGCCGTCCCCGACCGCCACGCACTGGGCCGGCGGCACCCCGTAGGACTCGGCGAACCGCAGCAGGGCCTTGGCCTTGCCCGGGCGGTCGACGATCTCCCCGATGACCCGGCCGGTCAACTTGCCGTCCACGATCTCCAGCTCGTTGGCGGCCGAGAAGTCCAGGCCGAGATCGTCCACCAATTGGTCAATGATCTGGGTGAAGCCGCCGGATACCACCCCGGTGTGGAAACCGAGCCGGCGCAGGGTGCGGATGGTGGTCCGAGCCCCCGGGGTCAGCTGGATCTCCGCGGCCACCTCGTCCAACACCGATGCGGGCAGGCCTTCGAGCACCGCCACCCGCTCCCGCAGGGATTCGGCGAAGTCCAGTTCGCCGCGCATGGCCCGCTCGGTCACCTGCCGGACCTCTTCCTCCCGGCCCGCTCGGGCGGCGAGCATTTCGATGACTTCGCCCTGGATGAGGGTGGAGTCGACGTCGAACACCACGAGCCGCTTGGCCCGCCGCGACAGGCCGGTGCGCTGCACCGCGATGTCCACCTTGGTGCGCGCGGCGATGTCGGCCATCGCCTTGGTCAGCGCCTCGTCGATGTCGGGCTGCTCCTGCGGAACGCTGACCTGCAGTTCGAGCCCGGTGACCGGGTAGTCGGCCACGCGGCGGATGGAGTCGATGTTGATGTTGAGGTCGGCCAGCCGTTGGGCCACGTCGGTGAAGTTGCGGGCCGTCACCGGTTGCCCCATCACGACCACCACGTGCGTGGCGGAGAGCTTGGCCGCGTCGCCGTCTTCCACGCCGATGGCCACTTCCACCGACATGTCGACGGTGGCCATCGCCTGTTCCACGGCTTCTTGCAGCTCTTCCGGGTCGCCTTGGGTGGAGACCAGCACACCGAGCACGAGTCGTCCTCGGATCACCACCTGCTCCACGTCGACGATGTCCACTCCGTGCCGGTTGAGGACGGCGAACAGCACAGAGGTGACGCCCGGCTTGTCCTTCCCGGTCACGGTGATCAGCACGGTGGTCGAGGTGTTCACGACTGACGCTATTCCTTTCTGCCCCGGCACGAGATGCAAGAGCCCCGGTGGCACGCGCCACCGGGGCTCTTCGTCGAGCAGTCCCACCCTGGCACAGACATGCCGTGCGGGGCTAGCTCTCAGATCACTTCTCCGCGTCGCCGGACTTCTCGATCTGGTCGGCCTTCCCCTGCACCGAGGCAACGGCAGCCTTCTTGTGCTTGCCGCCGGTGTGGGCTTCCTTGCGCAGCCGCTCCACCAGGTGCGGGTAGTGCAGCTCGAAGGCCGGGCGCTCGGAGCGGATCCGCGGCAGCTCGGTGAAGTTGTGCCGCGGCGGCGGGCAGGAGGTGGCCCACTCCAGCGAGTTGCCGAAGCCCCACGGGTCGTCCTTGGTGACGACTTCCCCGTACCGGTAGCTCTTGAACACGTTGTACAGGAACGGGAGCATCGAGATGCCGAGGATGAACGCGCCAACGGAGGACACCATGTTCAGCGTGGTGAACCCGTCGGTCGGCAGGTAGTCGGCGTAGCGGCGCGGCATGCCCTCGTTGCCCAGCCAGTGCTGCACCAGGAACGTGGTGTGGAACCCGATGAAGGTCAGCCAGAAGTGCAGCTT
>NZ_AYJW01000048.1 GCF_000497205.1 Saccharopolyspora rectivirgula DSM 43747 | reverse complement strand
CCCCGCCGTAGTCGAAGATCACCGCGTCGATCGCGGCGGATGCGGCAACCTCGCTGGAGCCCATGAGCGAACCATACCGACTAGACGGTATGGTGGCTAGCCCCTTTGCGCCGATCAGCGGCGCGGGCACCGGTGGGGAATTCCATCGGCGCAGTTGGCAGACCGGTGCCGCTCCGAACAGGGCAGGCTGTTACACCGATGGGGTAACTCCGGCTGTGGAAGGAGCAAGGGCAATGACCGTTTCGGTGGGCGTGATCGGCTTGGGGCCGATGGGCCTGAGCCTGGCCCAGCGGTTGCAGGAGACCGGGTTCGACGTGGTCGCCACTTCGCGTCGGGAACAGACCCGCCGAGAAGCGCGAGCTCAAGGCGTGCGCACCGCCGAATCACCCGCCGAAGTGTCCCGGTGGCTGCGCGAACGCGGCGGGAAATCGGTGCTGCTGACCTCCCTCCCCGGCGGGCCCGTGGTCCGCCAAGCACTGCTCGGCGAGCACGGGGCGATCACCGACGGGGACCACTTCGTGGTCGTGGACACCAGCACCTGCGCCCCGGCGGACTCCCGCGCCCTGGCCGCCGAGCTGCGGGCCCGCGGTTGTCCGGCGGTGGACGCCCCGGTTTCCGGCGGACCGACCGCAGCGCGCGCCGGGACCCTGTCCGTGATGGCCGGTGGCGACGCCGAAGACCTGTCCGCAGCAGAAGAAGTGCTGCAGGCCGTCGCGGCGCGCCTGGTGGTGTGCGGGGGACCGGGTGCTGGCCAGGTGGCCAAGGCCTGCAACCAACTGGTGGTCACCGCCAACATCGCGGTCGTCGCCGAAGCCCTGGTCACCGCCAAGGCGCTCGGAGCGGATCCGGCGGCGGTCCGGGAAGCGCTGCTCGGCGGCTACGCGGCGAGCCGGATCCTGGAGCTGCACGGGGAACGCATGCTCAACCGCGACTTCAGCCTCGGCGCGGCGGCGCGCACCCAGTTCAAGGACATCGGCATCATTCGGGAGCTGACCGACGGGGTGGCCGACAACCAGGTCTTCGAAGCGGCTGCCCGCATCATGCAGGAACTGGTCGAGTCCGGCGGCAGCGAACTGGACCACAGCGCCGCGGTGCAGGTCGTGGAACGCCGCACGGGGGTGTCGCTGGCCGACTAGGTCCGGTGGAGCGGGTGAATCGCGAGCAGGGGTGCTTGTCCCGCGTTCAGCCCTCACCGACTACTCGTCGTTGCGCGCGACGGGAACCCGCGAGGTGGGACGACCGGCCGAGCTCCGAGGTTTTCGCCGTTTCGGCGGTTGTTCCCACCGCTCGGGCACCTCCGGTCATTTTTCGGGCAAAAACGGTAATCCGACTGGTTTTCGCGAACGTTGACCCCATGTTTACCAGCCGGTAAGCATGGCGGTGCCGCGCGGCATTCCTCCCCCTTTGTTCGTTGTGCGAAGAGAGGACACCATGTCCGTTTTCCAAGGGAAGCGTGCAGCTGCTGCGGCAGCGATCACGGCCGCGACCGCGCTCGCGCTCGCTCCGCAGGCGCTGGCGGCATCGTTCGAGGTCAACTTCGATTGCGCGGGCGACTCCCCGCTGGGGCAGCAGGAATTCAGCCTGCAGCAGAGCACCGAGGTCACCGCACCGGAAACGGTGGCCCCGGGCGGTGACCTGGAAATCGTCATCGACCCGGCGCCCAACACCGTGCCGGCCGAGGTGAACGGCTTCCAGGTCGAGCAGGTCGAAGGGTTCGAGTTGAAGATCCCGATCCCGGAGAACTCCGAGTTCGTCTCCGCCGAACTGTCCGGCGGTTTCAACCTCGGCCCCAACCCGCCAACGCTGACCGTGGACGGCGGAATCGCCACGCTGCACCTGGACGGGCCGCTCGCCGGAGGTGCCGAGTTCGAGCTGCCCACCGTCACCGCCCACCTGAAGGCGGGGGAGTCCGGCACCATCGAAACCAAGCTGTACGGCACCAGCTACGACGACCCGGGGCTGACGTTCAACGCGGTCGTCTCGACCATCATCGGTGACGTCGAGGTGCCGTCGAGCTGCTACCCGAACCCGAACCCGGTGCTGACCACGACCACGATCAGCTGACCCGGGACCTGTCCTGAGAGCGCGGTGGGAAGCCTCGGGTTCCTCCGGGGTTTCCCACACCCGCGGGACGAAGCGGTCCTGCGGGCTGAACGCGCACCGAGCGCCGTCGGGGCGAGCGGTGCTCAACCGCAGGTGGCCAGCATTTCCTGCAGCGCTGACTTCTCCTCGGCGGTCACCGACAACTGGTAGGTGTGCTTGACGGCGATCCAGTCCTTGGCGTAGTCGCACCAGGCTTCCCGCATCGGCTTCCACTGGGACGGGTCCTGGTCGCCCTTGCTGCGGTTGGAACTGGAGTCCACGGCCAACAACTGCGGGGATTCCAGGTCGTTGGCGAACTGCTCCCGGCGCTGGTCGTCCCAGGTGTTCGCGCCGCTGCGCCAGGCGTTGGCCAGCGGGACCAGGTGATCGATGTCCACGTCGGACGGATCGGTGAGCCGTTCCCCGGTGTAGGCGCTCACCCAAGTTCCGGAAACCGCCTCGCAAGCGTTGTTGACCTGGACGTTCTCCCCGTCGCGGCGCAGCACGGCCTCCCGGGTGTTGCAGTTCTTGCCGGCATCGGGCTGGGCCACCCAGTGCTCGAACCGCTCCCGGGAGTAGCCCTCCATCGATCCGGCCGGAGCGACCCGGAGCTGCGCGAGCTGCTCTTCAGCTCGGGTCGCCGGCGGTGACGGGGGCGGGGACGCCGGATCTTCCAGCAGGTCCACGTCGAAGAAGAACCACACCACGAACGCGACCACCGCGATGAGCGCGGACACCCCGGCGGACTTGGCCTTCTTCGACATGTTCAACTCCGGTGGTCGAGAACCGCTTGACCTTGATCATGGTATGCGGCCGGTGGCCGGTGGGAGGGAGCGATCGTGGCGAAGTGCACCGATCGTCCTGCCACCCCGACCACGATTGCACCACCAGCGGGAGCCGCCCGCGTTTTCCGGCGGACGTGAACGAGGACCCCTCCGGGACGGGGGAGGAGGGGTCCTCGTGGGAGGAGGTGGCGGGCGTCGCGCCCGCCACCCGGGGTGATCAGCGGTTGTCCTCCTTGAGCATGTCGGAGCACTTCTCGCCGATCGCCATCGTGGTGATGTTCGGGTTGACGGTCACCAGGAACGGCATCACCGACGCGTCCGCGACCCGCAGCCCCTGCACGCCCTTGACCCGCAGGCGGGCGTCCAGCGGTTTGCTCCGGTCGTCGTCAGCACCCATCGCGACGGTGCACGCCGGGTGGTAGACGGTGTTGTGGGTGCGCTTGATGTAGTCGGCGATCTCGTCGTCGCTCTGCACGTCCGGCCCCGGGTACAGCTCGGCGCCGGCCCACTCCTGCATCGCTGGCTGGGAGACGATCTTGCGAGCCAGCTTGATGCCCTCCGTCATCACCCGCATGTCGTGCGGGTCGGTGAAGTAGCGCGGGTCCACCTTGGGCTTGTCCCGGAAGTCGCGGCTGCGCAGCCGCACGGTCCCGGTGGAACGGGCGTGGGTGACGTTCGGGGTCAGGGTGAACCCGTTCTCCGTGGTCGGGTAGCCCTGGCGGACCGTGTGCATGTCGAACGGCACCGAGCCGTAGTGCATCATCAGGTCCGGTCGGTCCAGGCCCGGCTGGGTGGTGTGGAAGATGCCGATCTCCCACCACTGCGTGGAGTCGGTGACCATCGGCTGCTTGGCCTCCCAGCCGATGACGCCCTCCGGGTGGTCCTGCAGGTTCGACCCGACGCCGGGCGAGTCGACCAGCACGTCGATGCCCATTTCCCGCAGGTGCTCGGCCGGACCGATGCCGGACAGCATCAGCAGCTTCGGGGTGTCGATGGCCCCGGTCGACAGCACGACCTCGCGCCGCGCCAGCACGGTGCGGGTGTGGATGAGGTCCGGGTCCAGGTACTGCACGCCGGTCGCCCGCTTGCCGTCGAAGGTCACCTTCTTGACCCGGGCCTCGGTGCGGATCTCCAGGTTCGGCCGCTTGCCCATGATCGGGTGCAGGTAGGAGACCGAGGACGAGGAGCGGGTGCCGTCCTCGTGCGCGTTGATCTGGAACCAGTTGGCCCCGTTGGTCACCGTCTTGCCCGTGTTGAACGGGGTGGTCGGGATGCCGGCCTGCTCGCAGGCCTGCAGCAGCGCCACACCGCACGGGTCCTTCGGGGGAACGGTGCGGATGTTCACCGGACCGCTGCGACCGTGGTGGTCACCGGGGGCGTCGTTGGTCTCCAGGCGCTTGTACAGCGGGAAGATGTCCTTGGCTCCCCAGCCGGTGCAACCCATCGACTCCCACTCGTCGAGGTCCTCGGCGGGAGCCCAGAAGGCGATGCAGGAGTTGTGCGAGGAGCAGCCGCCGAGCACCCGGGCACGGGCGTGCCGCATGAACGAGTTGCCGTTCTCCTGCGGTTCGATGAGGTAGTCCCAGTCGTAACCGGACTCCAGCAGGGCCATCCAGCGCTTCAGCTCGAGGATGGCTTTGTCCCCCACGTCGGAGGGGCCTGCTTCCAGCAGGCACACGGTGACGTCCGGGTCTTCGGAAAGCCGGGCGGCAACAGCTGCCCCCGCGCTTCCGCCACCGACGACGACGTAGTCGAATTGATCAGTCATTTCTTTGCGACTCCCTCGTTGACAGCGACCGCTTCAGCGTCCCCTTCCGGGCTCACCGGCTGGGAGGCGTGTTCCTGCAGGACACCGATGCGGTGCCGCTGCACGAACCAGTAGTAGGCGAATCCACCCAGCGCAGCGATGCCGACGAAGAGCACTGAGCTGTACTGCAGGTACCAGTGGAAGGGCGGCTCGGCGTTGTAGACCTCGCGCCGCGGCCAGGCGAGGTTGATCGCCATGCCGGCGCCCCACAGCACGGCCAGGACGTTGATCGGCAGGCCGAACTTGCCGAGGCGGAACCGTCCTTCCTGGGGCTTGGAAGACCACTTGCCGCGGATGCGGGCGATCAGCATGGGCACCGTCACCAGCAGGTAGGAGATGTAGATCAGGATGATCGCCAGGCTGGTGATGGCGGTGAAGATCTGCGGCTGGTTGATGTTCACCGCCAGCAGCGCGATGGCCAGCACACCGATCAGCACCGCGGGCACCACCGGGGTTTGGAAGCGGGGGCTGACCCGGGCCAGCTTGTTCCCGGCCGGAAGCGCGTTGTCGCGGGCCATGGCGAAGGCGATTCGGATCGCCGCGGTGTGCACGGCCAGCACGCAGACCGTGATGGCGATGAAGATCGCCAACAGGAACAGGCGACCGACCACCGGGCCGAGCGAGTCGTTGAGCACGAACTGCAGACCGTTCGACCGCAGTTCGGGCGCAGCCAGGTCGCGGGCCGCCATGAGCCCGAACAGCAGGATCAGGCCACCCAGCACGAAGGAGGCGATCAGTGCTCGCAGGATCGCCTTCGGGGCGTTGCGGTGCGGGTCGATGGACTCCTCGCCCAGCGAAGAGGCGGTGTCGAACCCGTACATCACGTAGGAGGAGGCGATGGCCGCCACCAGGAAGGCGTAGAAGTAGTTGCCGCCGTAGGCCGCTTCGGTGCCCTGGGTGTCCAGCACGACGTCCGGGCTGTGGTTGGAGGCCAGGGCGAGCGCCACGATCAGCAGCACGGCCGCCACCAGTTCCAGGAAGACCCCGAAGCTGTTGATCCGGGCCATCAGCCGCACGCCGAAGGCGTTGACCAGGGTGGTGAACAGGACCAGGGCCGAAGCCAGGACGATGCCGTTCACCGCCTGGTCGGTGGAGGTGCTGCCGTCACCGACCAGCTGGAAGCCCTCCCAGATCTGGGGGAGGGTGTTCTGGTAGGCCAGGGCGGTCGCCGCGATGGAGACGATCGAGGCCACCAGCATCATCCAGCCGGCCAGCCAGCCGATGTGCTGGCCGCCCAGCTTCTTGGCCCAGTTGTACACCGATCCGGCGATTGGGTACTGCGAAGCCAGCTCGGCGAAACTCAACGCCACGCACAACTGCCCGAGGAACACCATCGGCCACGACCACCAGTAGGCGGGCCCGCCGAAGGAAATGCCGAAGTAGGACAGTTGGAAGGTGCCGGTGAGCACCGAGATGTAACTGATGCCGGCGGCGAACGTGTGGAAACCGCCGAGTGTTCTTTTCAGCTTGTTCTGATAACCGAATTCGTTCAGTTCAGCGTCGTAATTGGGCACGCTCATGCCCTGAACTCCTTTCCCGAATCGCCGCTCCCGATATTTCGGAAGCGGCCGAATCGGGTGGTTCGTGCGCGTTCGTCAACCTGTCCGCGCTGACAGGCAAATTCGATGAGCAATTGATCTGGTCAAAGAATCCGGGGAAATGATCGCGACAGCGAACAAATCCTCCTTCACCGCCCGGAGAACCAGTGCTGAGGAGCCGGGCGCAAATTCTGGTAGACGTGCTTGGCTTCCTGGTACTCGCGCAGGCCGGACGGGCCGAGCTCGCGTCCCATGCCGGATTGCTTGAAGCCGCCCCATTCCGCCTGCGGCAGGTAGGGGTGGAAGTCGTTGATCCACACGGTGCCGTGCCGCAACCGGTTGGCCACTCGCTGGGCCTTCGCCGGGTCACCGGTGAAGACCGCGCTGGCCAGGCCGTAGTGCGTGTCGTTGGCGATCCGCACGGCGTCGTCCTCGTCGGTGAACCGCTCGACGGTGAGCACCGGTCCGAAGGACTCCTCGGTCACCGCGAAGGAACCCTGTTCGACCTCGTCGAGCACGGTCGGCAAGTAGTAGTAGCCGTTCGCGTAGCGCTCACCTTCCGGACGGCGGCCGCCGGTGCGCAGCACCGCTCCTTCGGCGACGGCCCGGGAGACGTAGTCCTCGACCTTCCGCAGGTGCTCCTCGGAGATCAGCGGACCGGTCTCGGCGTCCTCGTCGAACGGGCCACCGATGCGGATCTTCTCCGCTCGACGCACGACCTCGGCCACGAAGTCGTCGTGCAGCTCGTCCTGCACGATCAACCGGGCGCCAGCCGAGCACACCTGCCCGGAGTGCAGGAACACAGCGGTGAGCGCGTAGTCCACCGCGGTGTCGAAGTCGGCGTCGGCGAACACGATGTTCGGGTTCTTCCCGCCGAGTTCCAGGGCGACCTTCTTCACGGTGGCGGCCGCGCTGGCGGCGATCTTGCGCCCGGTGTGCAACCCGCCGGTGAAGGAGACCAGGTCCACGTCCGGGTGTTCGGAGAGCACCGCGCCGACTTCAGCGCCGCTGCCCAGCACGAGGTTGCCCACCCCGGCGGGCAGGCCGGCTTCGGCGAGCGCTTGCATCAGCAGGATGGCGGTGCTCGGCGTGAGCTCGCTGGGCTTGAGCACGAACGTGTTGCCCGCGGCCAGAGCCGGGGCGACCTTCCAGGCGACCTGGAGCAGCGGGTAGTTCCACGGGGTGATCAGGCCGCACACGCCCACCGGTTCGTACTGCACCCGGCTGATGGCGTCGGGACTGCCGGTGTCCACCACCCGACCGGCGTCGGTGCCGGCGATCTTCCCGTAGTAGCGGAAGCAGGCGGCGATGTCGTCCATGTCGTAGCCGCTCTCGACCAGCCGTTTTCCGGTGTCGAGGGACTCGGCGCGGGCGAACTTCTCCCGGTCCCGCACCAGGATGTCGCTCACCCGCAGCAGCAGGTCGCCGCGTTCCCAAGGGGAGGAATTGGCCCAGCTGCCTTCGTCGAAGGTGCGGCGGGCCGCGGCGATGGCGCGTTCGACATCGCTGCGGTCGGCTTCGTCCACGGTGGCCACGTGCGTGCCGTCAGCGGGGCAGTGGATCTCGCGGACGCCGCCGGCCGCTGCGTGCACCCACTGGCCGTTGATGTACAGCGTTGGTGCGGAAGCGCCGGTGCGGCTGTTGCTCCGCGAGTTTTCCTCTGCTTGCGGCATAAAACGAAATCCTCTTTGTGGTCTTTGCGTTTCTTGCGTCGGGGACTGAACGCAGTCGCGCGAATGCGTGCTTTGCTGCGTCGGACTGCTCGAGCTAGCGGAGCGAGTTCTGGCGATCACAAAATTCGCCGAAGGCGCCAGAACTGTGCAGCTGCCTTCTCACCTCCTGGTTGTCCATTCGGTGGGGCTCCGTTGCTAATTCCGCGACGTTCTCGTCGGCCCTGCTCGGGCTGGCGTCGCGCAAGACCCTAGCACCAAATCATGTACATCTGTACATCACCGCCCGGTGTTACATGAATTTGGCAGCAAAAAATGCGCGCTGAACTGGTCAAACGCAAATCGGGTGACTTGGGCTGCATCGAACTGGGCCGGTGACGTGGCAGGGTGGGGACGAGCTGATGCGTCACGCGTGCCTCGAGTGGTACAGGAGGAACACCGAACCGGATGTCAACCACGGAAACAGCGACCACTACCACCGGGGTGCGCCGCAAGGACCCCGGCCGCCGGGAGCGAATCGCACGGGCAGCCATCCAGGTGGTCGCCGAACGCGGGGTGGACAAGCTGACTCACCGTGCCGTTGCCGCTGCGGCCGGTGTTCCGCTGGGATCGACGACGTACTACTTCGCCACCCTGGACGACCTGCTGGCGAGCGCGTTGAAACAAGCAGCTGAAGACGACGTCGCGCACATCCAGGCGTGGGCGCGGGAGCTGCAGGGGCAGGACGACCTGGCGGCCGCGTTGACCGACCTCGTCCTGCACTACCTGGGGCCAGCCCGCCCCCAGACCCTGGTCGGGCACCAGCTCTACATAGCCGCCCTGCACCGCCCCGCGCTGCGGCACCTCAGCCAGGAGTGGGACGCCGCCCTGGCGGAGCTGTTCGCGTCCTGCACCGACCAGACCACCGGGCAGGTGCTCGCCGCGTTGTTCTGCGGCCTGCTGTTCCAGCACATCGTCCGGGAATCGGTGCCGAGTCGAGACGAGATCGAAACGATCTTCCGCCGGGTGCTGGAATCCGCCGCGCTGAACTGATTCGGGTGATCGGTTCTCGTCCTCGTCGGGAACCAGCAACGTTGCACGTCCGTTGTGTTGCTGCAAGCGCGACTATGTTGATCTATGTCGCAACTGCCGTGAAGAATGGCGATAGCGGTCCGTTGCAGCGCAGTCCAGCGTCCGATCGGGTCATCCGAGGAGTCCAGCGGAGCAAATTCACGGACGTCGTTCAGGTGCACAACGGACATGCCGCGTCGGGGCGCGGTTCGCTCCAGAACACACTGACTACCGAGTGGGGTGAGACCGTGGGGCAGAACGAAGATCGCGAGCTGGTGCCGTTGAAAGCGGACTTCGACACTGTCTGGTACGGGTTCCGTCGTTCTCAGGTCAAGTACTACGTGCAGCAGGCCGAAGCGGAAATCCGAATGCTCACAGCAGACCGCGATGCTGCACTGAGCCAGGTCGAGGACTTATCCGCGCAGCTGGAACAGGCGCGTGCGGAGATCAAGGAGCTCAAGAGGCAGCTCGACGAGCAGGCTCGGACGCCGATCGACGAGTCCGCTTTGTCCGACCGCCTGCGGAGAATGGTCCGACTTGCCCGGGACGAGGCCAACGAGGTGATCGCTTCCGCGCGGGCGGCCGCCGAGCACGAGTGGGCTCGCTCCGAACAGGCCGCTGCTGAGCTGCGCGAACGGTACGAACGTTTGGTCGCCGAAGCTGACGAGTGGCGTCGGCAGTCCGAACGCCAGCGCAACGAGATGCTGGCACGCACTCGCGAAGAAGTGCAGCGGATGGCGCAAGAGGCCGAACAGCACCGCCGGAAGCTGGACGAGGAGGCGGAACAGCGCCGCACCCAGGTGGAACGGGACTTCGAGATCTCGATGGCCGCGCGCCGCGAAGAGGCGATGCGGATCCTCGCCGAGCGCGAGCGGACCAGCCGGGCCGAGGCCGAGCGGCGCGTGCGGGAAGCCACTGCGGAGGCCGAGCGGCGGATCAAGCGGGCCGACGAGTACGCCGAAACCATGCTGCGCCTGCGTCGGGACCTCGCCGAGCGGGTTCGTGGTGCCCAGCAGGTGTTGGCGGCGGCGGAACCGTTCCTGTTCTCGGCTGAAACCGGTGCGGCGACCAGCGGTTCGGACGTCTACGTGGACACCGCCGTCCGAACCGGACAGCTGCCGACGGAGAACTTCACCCTGCCCAAGCAGCGCGCTGAGGAGCTGGCTCCGGAGAACCAGCAGGCCAACAGCTCGGAGCGGGTGCGCGGGTGAGCTGCGGGCGGCCGGAGCGTTGCCGGGTGGTCGCACTGGCGGTCCAGGACTGACCACTCAGCTCGGTGACGCTTCGGCAGAGGGCCCGCGTTGTTCGGTGGAATGGTCCGGAATGGAATATTCGCCGGAATGCGTTGCGGGGTTCCCGGCGAATGACGAGCAGCGCCGCGCCACCTCCCCGTCCGGGGTGCTGCGCACCGCGGGGTGTTGGCCTTCGCGCGGGACGCGGCGAACGGAACCCGTGCGGCTGGTGGACGGCAACCGGCTCACTCCGGGGCGCAGCTCCTCCTCACCGCCCGACCGCGGCCTGCTGGTTGAACAGGCCTGCGCATCTGGCAGGTGGTCATCGACCGGCCCGGGCGGACCAGGCGCCGCGGCGGCGTCCGCTCGGCCAAGCGGGGCACCGCCGGGGCGGGTGGCGATGGCCTGATCGCGGTTCACCACCGGCGCTTCTGCCCGTGCAACGCCTCGCCGACGTCGACCGCCACGACGAGTCCCCTGCCGCGGTCGTCCCGCGTGCGGATCGGCTCTGACCGCGGTGCGGTGGGAAGCGCTGCCGCGGCGCGACGAGGCGCTGGTCGGTGCCGGGGCCCTGGTCCGGCTCGCCATGGTCTTCGCCAGGTGCTCGGGTTCGACTTCTGCGCTGATCGGGGCGTCGGAGCGTGCGATCTCGCCACCGGACCAGGCCGCTCAACCGGGTCAGCGCGTCCGGTGAGGCGCTGGACCTGCTGCGGCCTCCGCGCTCGGTCCGCTCGCGCAATCCGCCACCTCGGCGCCTCCCGGGGGAGGTCCAGGGGAGCAGCGCCCCAGGGGGCGAGCGGGTGCGCATCGCGCGAAGCGAATTGGTTCGTCAACGGAGCAGGACGGTCCTGGAGCGCACAACCGTTCGAAGTAGGAGAGGCAGCCGGGAGGTCTGCAGCTGCCCGGTGCCGGGACCGAGGGCTCGTGCTGCCACAGGGCCGCTGCGCCGCTGGGCCGGTGCCCCGGGAGGCTTGCCGGTGCACCGGCCCAGCGGGCGGCGAGCTCGCTGGTGCGGCGGCCGGTCCGCAGGAGGACTAGGCCTGGACCGACATCGTCTGCTGCGCGCTCCGCCGTGCGGCCAACCGCTCGTAGGTTTGCATCAGGAACTTGTGCGCCGGGCGCTCGACCACGCGGGTCAACGCCCACCCGCTCAGCACGCCGGTGAGCACCATTCCAGCCGTCTGCACGGTCGGGCCGAACCCGAGGTCCTGCAGCTCCCGGCACACGATGTAGCCGATGGTCTGGTGCATCAGGAACACGCCGTAGGAGATGCCGGCGAACCACTTGATCCGGCCGGCCAGCCAGTCGGGGATCACCGCGTTCCAGTCCGGCCCCTTGGCGGTGGCGGCGATCACGACCAGGCCGATGCAGACCGCTGTGGTGGAGCCCCAGTCGGCCACCAGGCCTTCAGGGGTTTCCGCGTGGTTGTGCAGGGCCTGGGCCACCATGCAGCTCAGCAGCAGGGCACCGAAGTGGGTGTGGCTGAGACGTCGGGTGGACCACATCCAGATGGCCACGCCGGCGACGAACAGGTGCCAGCGGTGGGCTCCCAGGCCGTCAACGATCAAGCGGTAGGTCTCCGGCGGGTGGGAAACGCGGTACGGCCACTGGGCGATGGGCAGCAGCACCGCCAGCCACAGGACGATCTTGATCCGATCCCCGTGCCCGAACTTCGTTCGATACAGCACGGCGGCCGCGACGAATCCCATCAGTTGCAGGGGAATCGTCCAGTGCGAGCCGTCGATGAAGAAGTAGTCGTCCGGTTTCCAGTGCCACAGCATCAGCAGATTCGACACCAGATCCCCGAACGTGGGGTAGAACCAGCCGTCGATCGCGGCCCAACGCATCACCAAGAAGATCACTACCACGGCGCTGAAGAACGGTGGCAGCAATCTCGCGAAGCGTCCCCATAAGTAGCGCAGTGCAGAACTGCGTCCGACCGTGACGCAAGCGAAGTACGAGGAGATGACCAACAACATGCTTGCGCCGACTTGGAACGGGAAGACGTAATTCCGCGGGATCAGCTCGGGGTGCAGTTCGACGCTGAGCGCTGTCGCGTGATAGAGCATCACCAGTACCACGCAAGCCGAGCGCACCAGGTCCCAACTGATCTTGCGTTTACTCTTTCCCGAGGCGGGGATTTTGCTCATAGTACTCGTCCCGGGCACCCGACCACGTTACCAAGGGGTAGCTCGGAGGAGCTCCCAGATTCCTCGTTTCCATCAGGGAAAACGTTGTTTCGAGCGGGGACGGATCGCTGAAGTGTTGGCTAATTCACCAAAAATTTCCTGGCGCGAGCCCGAAAACTTCTGGTAGCCCCCTCGAGGGAGGGAGAGTGCCACGTTCGGTGCAGTTACGATGACCAACGGTATCGGCGCTCCGGTCGTCCTGTCCCCCCGTAGCGCAGTCGAACCTCGGCCCGCCCCGTTGCGACGAAGTGCTCGAGGTACTTGCGAGCGCTGACCCGGGAGAGCTCCGCGACGTCCGCGCACTCGCTGGCGGAGATGTCCCCGCCGCCTTCCGTGGCCCGGCGCAGGATCCGTTCGACGACCGCAGCGGTCTCCGAAGCCAACCCCTTGGGGGCGGCGGCGGACGGACGGGCGCGGACACCGAACATCTGGTCCACGTCCTGTTGAGCGGCCTCCGTGCTACCGGCCAGCGAACTGAACTTCCGGTGCAGGAAGCGGTAGTGCTCCAGCTGGTCGCGCAGCGCCTCGTAGCTGAACGGTTTGATCAAGTAGTGCAGTGCGCCGCTGCGCACCGCGCCCCGCACCGAGTCCAAATCGCGAGCGGCGCTGATCACGATGACGTCGGGACCGGCGGTCGGGGACGCCGACTCGGCTCGCAGCTGGCGCAGCACGCTGAGCCCGTCCATGTCCGGCAGGTAGATGTCCAACAGCACCAGGTCGGGTTGGTGCTGCTGAACGGCGCGCAGCGCTTCGGCGCCGGAATGGGCGGTCGCGACCACCTCGAAACCCTCGACCCGCGAGACGTACCCGCTGTGGATCCTGGCGACCATGAAGTCGTCGTCGACCACCAGAACTCTGATCATGGCTGCCCCTCGAGCTGCTTGAGCGGCAGGTGCGCGGTGAACACGGCCCCGGTGGCGTTGTGCACGTGCACCGACCCGCCACGGCGGTGGCAGAGCTGCCTCGTCAGCGCCAGCCCCAAGCCGCGCGGACCGTTGTCGGCGGCCTTGGTGGTGAAGCCGTGCCGGAAGACCTCCTCCACGATTTCCGGTGTCACCCCGGGGCCGGAGTCGCGCACCACCACGGTCACTTCGTCGGTGCACTGCAAGCCCACTTCGATCCACCGATCACCGGTGCCTCCGGTCTCCACCGCGTCCAGCGCGTTGTCGACCAGGTTGCCCAGCACGGTGACCAGGTCGGCGGACAGCTCCTCGTCCAGCGCGGGAAGGCAGCTGTCCTCCCGCAGCCGCAGACCCACTCCGCGCTCGGCCGCCAAACTGGCCTTGGCGATCAGCAGCGCGGCCGTCGCCGGATCGTGGATGCGGGAGCTCACCTCGTGCTGCCACTGCTCCCGGGTGTGGCTGATCCGGTGCACGAATCGCTGGAGTTCCTCGTGCTCGCCGAGCTCCAGCAGCCCGGAGATGGTGTGCAGCCGGTTGGTGAACTCGTGCGCCTGCGCGCGGAGCGTGTCCGTCACGTTGCGGTGGACCGCCAGCTCCTGCTGCAGGTCCATCAGCTCCGTGCGGTCCCGCATGGTTATCACCGCTCCGATCCCGGAGATCGGCATCCGGTTGATCACCACGATCTTGTCCTCGTGCAGCACGATCTGGTCCGTGCCGTCCGTCCGCCCGGTCAGCACGTCCTTGGTCCTCTCGTCGGCGACCAGGGAATCCACGGGGAGGCCCACGCAGTCGTCCGGAAGGCTGAGCAACTGCCGGGCCTGCTCGTTGACCAAGGTGACGCGGTTCTGCTGGTCCACGCCCAGCACGCCTTCGCGGATCCCGTGCAGCAGGGCTTCCCGGTGCTCGACCAGCCCGGTGATCTCGGCCGGCTCCAATCCCAGCGTCTGTCGCTTGACCCGTCGGGCGAGCAGCACCGAGCCCGCCACGCCCAGCACCGCCCCGAACGCCAGCAAGCCGAGCGGGTACTCCGGGGCCTGCCGCAGCGCCTGCAGCAAGTCCGGCGTGGCGCTGCCGACGGCCACGACGCCGATCATCCTGGCGTCTTCGGAGAACACCGGCACGTGCGCCACCAGGGTGTCCTTCCGGTCGGTGGTGACCTCCCCGACCCATGCGCGGCCGGCCAGCACCGTGCTGTCGCCCAGCGGAAGCCGATGGCCGCGCTGCTCGGGGTCCGGGGACGCCAGCACGGTGCCGTGGGCATCGGCGATGAGCACGTAGTCGGCCCCCGACAGGCTGCGGGCGCTCTCGGCGAACACGGCCAGGGCGTCCTGCTTGTAGGGATCGGTGAGGCTGATCCGCACTCCGGTGGTGGCGGCCACGTCCTCGGCGGCGGAGAGCAGTTTGCGCCCCTGCGTGTTGCGGAAGGAGGTGTTCGTCTGCGCCACGGAGAAAACGACGACCGAGGCCAGCAGCAGGAAGATGATGATCAACTGACCGCCGAGCAGCTGCCGGGAAAGCGAACCTCTGTTCCGGAACACCTCGCCTCCTCCTTCCGCTCCTCTGCGCCGTGATTCCGAAACGTTAGCTCCGGTGCCGCCCGCCTCTGCTGGCCGGGCGGCATCAGCGCAGGTGAGCGCGTCCTCGCCGGGAGACCACCGGAACTGGACCGCTCGAGTTACAGAACTTACGGAAGTGTCGATAACTGCTTAACCGAGACAATCCGGCACGGCTGTGTGCAGCATGAGCCAGCTCACCTTCCCACCACAACGGAGAGGCGGGATTTCGCTGTGCGCATACGAAGTGCACTGGCTGTCGCCGGGGCATTGCTCCTGGTGTTACTGGTGCCCCCGCTGGTCACCACCGACTCCGGAGGCAGCACGGAAACGCAGATCCGCGGGTTTCGCGTGATGGTGCCGAATTCCCCGGGCGGCGGCTACGACGTCACCGCCCGCACCGCCGCGAAGGTCATGGAGGACACCGGGCTCAACCACCACGTCGAAGTGTTCAACCTGCCCGGCGCGGGTGGCACCGTAGGACTCGGCCGGCTGGTGAGCGAGCAGGGCAACGGCAAGCTGGCGATGTCCATGGGCTTGGGGGTCGTCGGCAGCGTCTACACCAACCACTCCCCGGTGTCCTTGCAGGACACCACCCCGATCGCCAAGCTGGTCGAAGAACCCAACGTGGTCGTGGTGGCGAAGGACTCGCCGTACCGGGATCTGAAGCAGCTGATCGACGATTGGAAGGCCAAGCCGGGCCACACGCCCGTCGGTGGCGGTTCGTCCCCAGGCGGGCCCGACCACCTGGCCCCGATGCTGATGGCCGAGGCGATCGGACTGAACCCTCGGGACGTCAACTACGTGCCGTTCGACGGCGGAGGTGAGCTGCTCGCCTCCGTGCTCGGCGGGAAAGTCGCTTTCGGCGTGTCGGGCATCGGTGAGTACCGCGACCAGATCGAAGCGGGAGAACTGCGGGTCCTCGCGGTCACCAGCGCGGAGCGGATACCCGGCATCGACGCTCCCACCCTGCAAGAAGCAGGAGTGGACGTCGAATTCACCAACTGGCGCGGTGTAGTGGCTCCGCCCGGACTGGACGAAGAGGACCGCCGGAAACTCGTTTCCCTCTTCACCCAGCTCAACAGCACTCCGGAGTGGAAAGAAGCGCTGGAGCGGAACGGCTGGACCGAGGCGTTCCATCCGGGGGAGCAGTTCGGTCGCTTCCTCCAGCAGGAGAACGAAAGGGTCGCCAACGTGCTGAGGGAGTTGGGACTGGCATGAACAGGGCGGAAACTGCGCAGAAGTTCGGCAAGCAGTCCACCCGCCAGTGGTTGCGCGAGCACTCCGAGCTTGGCATCTGCGTCCTGCTGGCACTGCTCGGCGGATTGGTGCTGGTGGACACCGCCGGAATGGCCACCGATTTCACGCAACGCGGTCCGGTCGGACCGAAGACCTTCCCGTACGTGGTGGGAACGCTGCTGGTGGTCATCGCCGTGCTGCTGGCGCGCGACGTGCTGCGCGGTGGGCGAGGCGAATCCGAAACCGGTGAGGACGTGGACCTGTCCGAGCCCAGCGACTGGCGCACGATCCTGCTGCTGTCAGCGGCTTTCCTGGTCAACGCCGCCCTGGTCAACGTCGTCGGCTTCCCGCTGTCCGGAATGATCCTGTTCTGGGGTTGCGCGTACGCGCTGGGCAGCCGCAACGCTGTCCGGGATCCGTTGATCGCAGCGGTGCTCTCGGTGCTCACCTACGTCGTCTTCAACAACCTGCTCGGTGTCCCCTTGCCAGGCGGACCGCTGATGGGGGTGCTGTGACATGGACACTCTGGCACTGCTGCTCGACGGTTTCACCACCGCGCTGACCCCGGTGAACCTGATGTGGGCGGCGATCGGGGTGCTGCTGGGCACCGCCATCGGCGTGCTGCCGGGCATCGGACCGGCCATGGCGGTCGCCCTGCTGCTGCCGGTCACCTACGCCCTGGAACCGACGGGGGCGTTCATCATGTTCGCCGGCATCTACTTCGGCGGCATGTTCGGCGGGTCCACGACGTCGATCCTGCTGAACACCCCCGGGGAGAGCTTCTCCGTGGTCGCGGCCATCGAAGGCAACCCGATGGCCCGCAAGGGCAGGGGAGCCCAAGCGCTGGCCACCGCGGCGATCGGCCACTTCATCGGTGCTTTCGCGGGCATCTCGCTGCTCACCCTGCTCGCGCCGACCGTCGCCTCGCTGGCGGTCAACATCGGAGCCCCCGATTACCTGGCCTTGATGGTGTTGGCCTTCATCGCGGTGACCTCGGTGCTCGGCAAATCCCGGCTGCGCGGTTTCGCTTCCCTGATGATCGGGCTCACCATCGGACTGATCGGGCTGGACGAGATGACCGGCCAGCAGCGGCTCACCTTCGGCCTGCTGCACCTGGCCGACGGAGTCGATGTCGTCGTGGTCGCGGTGGGGCTGTTCGCGATCGGGGAATCCCTGTGGGTCGCGGCTCACCTGCGCCGCAACGGCAACCGGGCCATCCCGGTCGGACGGCCCTGGCTGGGCAAGCAGGACGTGCAGCGTTCGTGGAAGGCGTGGCTGCGCGGACCGGCGATCGGATTCCCGTTCGGCGCCATTCCGGCGGGTGGTGCGGAAATCCCGACCTTCCTGTCCTATGTGCTGGAACGCCGGTTGTCGAAGCACCGCGGTGAATTCGGCAAGGGTGCGATCGAAGGCGTGGCAGGACCGGAAGCGGCGGCCAGTGCTTCCGCAGCCGGAACCATGGTTTCCATGCTGACCCTCGGGCTGCCGACCACAGCCGTTGCCGCGGTCATGCTCGCGGCTTTCCAGCAGTACGGCATCCAGCCCGGACCGTTGTTGTTCGAGCGGGAAGCCGAACTCGTTTGGGCGCTCATCGCCAGCATGTTCATCGGTTCGGTGCTGCTGCTCGTCCTCAACCTGCCGCTGGCCCCGGTGTGGGCGAAGCTGCTGCAGATCCCGCGGCCATACCTCTACGCGGGCATCCTGTTCTTCGCCAGCGTCGGTGCCTACGCGGTCGGCGGCAGCTCCATCGACCTGCTGCTGCTCTTCATCATCGGCTTGATCGGGTTCGCGATGCGCCGCTACGGGTTGCCGGTGCTGCCCGCGATCATCGCGGTGATCCTGGGGCCGACCGCGGAGCAGCAGATGCGCCGCGCTCTGCAGATCAGCGATGGCGACATCACCGGACTGGTCAACACGCCGTTCGCAGGCTGCATCTACGCGGTGGTGGTGGTCATTCTGCTGTGGCCGGTGATCGCCCGAGTCTTGCGCGGACGACGTCCCGCAGGTGATGCCGAGGTGAAAACCGGCGATTGACCCGGTGGTCCAACCGTTTCCGGTTCGGTCGGCCACCCGCGTGGACCGAACCGGAAACGGTGCGTCCGCAGAGCTTGTTCCGGTGTGCCGATGGACCTCCTGCCAGGAAGCTAGACTTCCGCAAGTGGCGGAATACCGGATCGACGATCTAGCTCGGGCTGCAGGTACGACGGTGCGCAACGTGCGCGTCTACCAGGACAGGGGGCTGTTGCCTCCGCCACGTAGGCAGGGCCGTGCCGCCATCTACTCGGACGCGCACCTGGTCCGGCTCCGCGTGATCATCAACATGCTCGAACGCGGCTACGCGTTCGCCCAGATCAAAGAAATGATCACCGCTTGGGAGAACGGGCGCAGCCTGGGAGACGTGCTCGGCTTGGAAGAAGCCGTCGGGGCTCCGTGGGCGGAGGAGGCCGCCAGGGCGATCACCCTTTCCGAGCTGCGGGAATTGTTCGGCAAGCAGTTGACCCCGGACAACATCACCCGTTCCGTGAAGTTGGGGCTGTTGGAACGCCGCGGCCGCCGGTTCGTCGCCCCGAGCCCCAAGCTGCTGGAAGCGGGAGCGGAGCTGGTCTCGCTCGGGGTCCCGCTCGGGGAAGTCCTGGACTTGGCCGAGCAGTTGCAGCACGACGTCGACCACGTCGCCGGGCTGCTCGTCGAAGTCGTCCGCAAGCACGTGCTGGCCCGGGCGGAAGAGATGCCGGAAGAGGAGGAAATCCCCTACTACGCCAAAGTGGTGCAGCGCCTCCGCCCCCTGGTGATGTCCGCGCTGAGCGCTGCGGCGGCCCGCTCCGCGGAACGGGTCATCCCGGAGATCCTGGGCGACCGCCTGATCAAGCAGCTGGAGCAGAACCGCGGGCCCGCCCAGCAGTTCTGACGGGCCCGCGCTCCGGGTCAGGACGTGAAACCCGCCCGCCGCAAGGCGTCCGCCATCGCCCCGCTGGGGGCCGGCCGGCGGTTGCGCTGAGCGTTGTTCTTCCCGCTCTTGCGCCGCTTGCCGCTGGTGCTGTCGCCGTTGTGCGCGTTGCCACCCGGCCCCGGCTCGTCGTCCAGCCGCAACGACAGGGAGATGCGCTTGCGGGCGAGGTCGACGTCGAGCACCTTGACCTTCACGATGTCACCGGGTTTGACCACGTCCCGCGGGTTGCTGACGAATTCCTTCGACATGGCCGACACGTGCACCAGACCGTCCTGGTGCACCCCGATGTCGACGAAGGCGCCGAACGCCGCGACGTTGGTGACCACGCCTTCCAGGACCATCCCGGCCTTGAGGTCCTCCAGGGTTTCGACCCCTTCGGCGAATTCCGCGGTTTTGAACGTCGGTCGGGGGTCGCGCCCGGGCTTCTCCAGCTCGGAGAGGATGTCGCTGACCGTCGGCAGGCCGAAGTCGTCGTCCACGAAGTCCTGCGGTCGGAGGCTCCGCAGCACCTTGGTGTTGCCGATCAGCGTGCTGATGTCCGAGTTGGTCGCATCCAGGATGCGGTGCACCACGGGATACGCCTCCGGGTGCACCGCGGAGGAGTCGAGCGGGTTGTCCCCGCCCTGGATCCGCAGGAAGCCCGCGCACTGCTCGAACGCTTTCGGGCCGAGGCGGGGGACTTTCTTGAGGTCTTGCCGAGCCCGGAAAGGACCGTTGGAGTTCCGGTGGGCGACGATGTTCTCCGCCAACCCGGAGTTGATCCCGGAAACCCGGGCCAGCAGCGGGACCGAAGCGGTGTTGACGTCCACCCCGACGGCGTTGACGCAGTCCTCCACGACCGCGTCCAGGGAACGGGAGAGCTTGCTCTCCGAAACGTCGTGCTGGTACTGGCCCACCCCGATCGACTTCGGGTCGATCTTGACCAGTTCCGCCAGCGGATCTTGCAGCCGGCGGGCGATGGAGACGGCGCCGCGGAGCGACACGTCGATGTCGGGCAGTTCCCGGGAAGCGTATTCCGACGCCGAGTACACCGACGCGCCCGCCTCGGAGACCGAGATCTTGGTCAGCTTCAGCTCCGGGTGGTTGCGGATCAGCTCACCGGCGAGCCGGTCCGTCTCGCGGGAAGCGGTGCCGTTGCCGATCGCGATCAGCTCGGCTCCGTGCTTGCGGGCCAGCTCGGCCAGCACGGCGAGCGACTCGTCCCACTTCCGGTGCGGTTGGTGCGGGTAGATCGTCGCCGTGTCCACGAGCTTGCCCGTTCCGTCGACGACGGCGACCTTGACACCGGTCCGGTAGCCGGGGTCCAGACCGATGGTCGGGCGGGAACCGGCCGGTGCGGCCAGCAGCAGGTCGCGCAGGTTCTCGGCGAAGACCCGCACCGCTTCGTCCTCGGCGTTCTGCCGCAGCCGCAGCCGCAGGTCGATGCTCAGCCGGGTGATGATGCGGGTGCGCCAGGCCCATCGGACGACGCCGAGCAACCACCGGTCGGCGGGCCTGCCCCGGTCGGTGATCTCGAACCGTTCGGCGATGCGCTGTTCGTACTCGCTGGGGCCCTCGTCGTCGCCGTCGTCCGGCTCCAGGGCCAGTTCGAGGACCTCTTCCTTCTCGCCGCGGAACAGCGCGAGGACCCGGTGCGAGGGGAGTTCGGTGAACGGTTCGGAGAACTCGAAGTAGTCGGCGAACTTGGCGCCTTCCTCTTCCTTGCCCTCCCGGACCCGGGACACCAGGCGGCCTCGCGTCCACATCCGCTCCCGCAGCTCGCCGATCAGGTCGGCGTCTTCGGAGAAGCGTTCGACCAGGATCGCCCTGGCCCCTTCCAGCGCTGCGGCGACGTCGGCCACGCCCTTGTCCGGGGCGACGTAGCCGGTGGCGGTTGTTTCCGGGTCGTTGGTCGGATCGGTGAGCAGCAGGTCGGCCAGCGGTTCGAGGCCCGCTTCGATCGCCTTCTGGGCTTTGGTCCGGCGCTTGGGTTTGTAGGGGAGGTAGATGTCCTCCAGGCGCGCCTTGGAGTCGGCGGCACGTATTTGTGCTTCCAGTTCCTCGGTGAGCTTGCCCTGGGAGCGGATCGACTCCAGTACCGTGTTGCGCCGCTCCTCGAGTTCGCGCAGGTAGTGGAGTCGCTCCTCGAGCTTGCGCAGCTGTGCGTCGTCAAGGGCGCCGGTCGCTTCCTTGCGGTAACGCGCGATGAACGGCACGGTGGCGCCGCCGTCGAGCAGTTCAACCGCGGCCCGCACCTGGTGTTCGCGGACCCCGAGTTCTTCGGCGATCTTGTGGTGGACAGATGTTGGCACGGTGCTGTTCTGCTTTCTCTGCGATCTTGGCGAGCTCAGGGGTGCATTCTGCCGGAGCCGCGGCTCCTCACCGGCAGGCACTGGTCCGCTGGGCGTGTCAGAACGCTCCGTGGTCGGTTGTTCACCTGCGGTCTTCTCGCGGTCGTCGGGTCCAGGGGCTGGCGATGAGCAGCCCACAGGGGTGCCCCGGGTGGGGGACGCCAATCCCGTATGCTGTGGGCAGGTTCAGGCCAATGACCCCCTTAGTCAGATACAGGGAGTGACTAATTGGCCGGCGATTGCCCCCGAGGGGGCGAATCTAGGTAGTCGGGTACGTACAAACCGCGATGCACGCACACGCTCCGTGCTGGAGTGTGAGGACACGTGAGACCCGAAACCCCCGATCAGCCAAACACCCCCGAAGAGAACGTGAACGGTGTCTCCACCCCGAAGGAGACGCAGAACAGCGAAACGCACTCGGCGAAGTTTTCAGCCGAGCACAAGGTGCGCTCGGCTGCGAACCGGGTACGTCCAGTCGCTCAGCGCTCGCTCGACAGCGTCCTGGCGCTGCTGGAGCGGATGTGGCAGGCGCTGGTCCCGCTGATCGCCCGGGTGCGGGAGATCCCGGCCGTGCAGCGCGTCAGCGAGCGGGTCGGCCCGCAGCTGGCCGCGCTCAAGGAGAAGCTCGACCTGCCGCAGACCCAATCCGGTCAGCAGGTCCCGGTGCGGGTGCGGTCCATGCAGGCCGGGGCCGCGCTGGCCGCGGTCGGTGTGGTCAGCCTGGTGGTCGGCACCATGAGCACCGGCTCCCAGCAGCAGGCCAGCAACGTCGAGGAAGCCGCCCAGGCGGCGCCGATGCAGGCCCCGCAGGGCGGTGGCGAGCAGGCAGCCCCTGCGCCGGCCCCGAAGAACTCGGCGCCGGCTGAGCAGAAGCGCCCGGCCCCGATCGGCCCGCCGGTCGAAGGCATCGACGTGTCCAACCACAACGGCTCCATCAACTGGGACGCGGTCGCCGCGGACGGGAAGAAGTTCACCTTCGTCCTGGCCACCGACGGTGACAACTTCACCAGCCCCAGCTACTCGAAGCAGTACCACGGGGCCAAGGAAGCCGGTCTGATGGCCGGGGCGTACCACTTCGCCCGCCCGGACGACTCCTCGGGTCGTGAGCAGGCCGAGCGGTTCCTGGCCGTTGCCGACTACCAGAAGGACGGCAAGACCCTGCCCCCGGTCCTGGACCTCGAGGTCGACCCCAGCACCGGTGGTTGCTACGGGATGACCGTCTCGGAGATGCAGGAGTGGACCCGCGAGTTCAACGAGACGGTGCAGGAGAAGACCGGCAAGGACGCCATCATCTACGCCAACCCGTCGTTCTGGCGGCAGTGCATGGGCGGCACGTCCGAGTTCAGCGACCAGCCGCTGTGGATGGCTTCCTACGGCGTGAACAGCCCCTCGGTGCTGAGCGGCTTCGACGACTGGGACTTCTGGCAGTACACGGACAAGGGCAGTGTTTCCGGCATCAGCGGTTACACCGACCTGAACAAGTACCAGTACGGCATCGAGCGGCTCAAGCAGCTGGCCAGCTGACGGTCGGCTGAGCCCCAACCGGACTCGAGCGGGCGGGTCGTCTTCGGACGGCCCGCCCGCTCTTCTCGTCTTCGATCCCGGGGCTGTCCTCGCGCTGGGCGGCAGTCCAGGGCCGGCGCGCTGCTCCGAGGGGCTGCGGAGGACAGTATCGGACCCCGGGCCTGCCCCTCCGGCGGGCCCGAGCGGGCAGGAGACCCGCTGCGCCCCGCCGAACTCGGCGCTTGATCGCTTCCAACAGCCAATACGGCGCTCACGGCGCAGCCCTCGGCGGTGTCCGGCGGACGTGGCGATGTGCCGCGGCGCGGCCTGCTTACCCTTTCGGTACCCCGTTGGTGATGGAGGTCCCGTGACTGGGCAGACTGCGCGGAATCGGCACGCGTGGGCAGAGCCGGGAGCGTTCGAAGTCGCACCCGGGGTGCACCGCATTCCGCTGCCGCTTCCGCGGGACGACCTCCGCGCGGTGAACGCCTACGCCATCGAAGACGCCGGCGACCTGGTGTTGATCGATTCCGGATGGGCGCACGAGAAGACGCAGCAGCAGCTCGAATCCGCGCTCCGCGACATCGGACACCGGTTGTCGGACGTCAAGCGGGTCTACGTCACCCACCACCACTACGACCACTACACGCTCGCTGTGCGCCTGCGGCGCGCCTTCGGCACCGAAATCGTGCTGGGCAGCGCCGAGCGCCCGTCGCTGGAGGCGATCCTCGCCCGCCAGGAGTTCCAGCAAGTCGGCCAGCTCCAGAAGTGGGGAGCGGACGAACTGCTGCTGGAACTGGCCAACCAGTTCGGTTCGGGCGATTCGCTGCGCGCGGCCACCCGGCAATCCTCCTACGAGCTGCCGGACCGGTGGATAACGGGACGGACCGAAATCGACCTCGCGGAGCGCGCTCTGCTGGCGGTGCCCACGCCCGGGCACACCCGCGGACATCTGGTGTTCGCCGATCCAGCCGCCCGACTGCTCTTCTCCGGCGACCACGTGCTCCCGCACATCACGCCTTCGATCGGCTTGGAACCCGCGCGCAGCGACCTGCCGCTGGGCGAATTCCTGGAATCGCTGCGGTTGATGCAGTCCTACCCGGACATGCGGCTGTTGCCGGCGCACGGGCCCGTCACCGCGAGCCTGCACGATCGCGTCGCGCAGCTGCTCGACCACCACGCCCAGCGATTGCTGGAGATCAAGCGGGCCGCTGAACCCGGCGGTACCGCTTACGAGGTGGCGCAGCGATTGCGCTGGACGCGCCGGCGGAGCCCGTTGTCCGAGCTGGAGCTGCTCAACCGGTTCTTCGCGGTCGCCGAAACCGCAGCGCACCTCGACGTGCTGGTGCGGCGGGGAGAACTAGAAACCTCCACAGTGGATGGAGTCGTCCGCTACACCGCGGTTTGCTCGGTGTGAGCTTCACTTCAGCAGCAGGCGGACCGTCAGTTCCAGGCGGTTGGCCACATCGGACGCCGAAGCCCGGCGGGTCACCCAGGCGACGAGGTTGGAGAGCCAGACGTCACCGATCACCTGGGCTATCGCTTTCTCCTCCGCGGTGGGTTCACCATCGGTCATGGCCCGGGTGAAGAACCGCTCCACCAGCTTCGCCACCGCGTCCACCTCGTTGGCCGCCGAGGTGTCGGCGAACATGAAGGCGCGGGTCATCGCCTCCGTGAGCTGCGGGTTGTGCTGGAGCGAGCGGGTGGTGCGCCGCAACACGTGCATGACCCGCTCGTAGGGGGTGTCGCCGGGGATCCTGGTGCGCTCGGCCTTCTCCAGGGCCTGCTCGAACTCCCGCGCAAGCCCGGTGACCAGCAGGTGCACCTTGGAGGGGAAGTAGCGGTAGAGAGTTCCCAGGGCGACATCCGCCTTCTCCGCCACCGCCCGCATCTGGACGGCGTCGTAGCCGCCCTTGCTGGCCAACGCGATGGTCGCGTCGATGATGCGCTGCCGCCTCTCGTGCTGCGCGGAGGAACCGGTATCGCCGTACTGCAGCCGTTGCAGGACGTTGCTCGGGGTGCGTTCCATGCGATCGGTCCCCTCGGGGGCGCTGCGAGCGTGTTCGTTGCCACGCAGCTCACTGGTTCAGGCTACCGGCAGGTTAAGGTGATCGACGTAGCTCTGCCGGAACATGTTTCAGTCTAGCCGGACCCCTGGCCCACGAGCTGTGTGAGGTGGAACGTGCGAATTGCGCTCCTGTCGTACCGGAGTAAGCCGCACTGCGGCGGGCAAGGGGTCTACGTCCGTCACCTCAGTCGAGGGCTGGCCGAATTGGGCCACCACGTAGAGGTGTTCTCCGGGCAGCCCTATCCGGAGCTCGATTCCGGAGTGGATCTGACACCGGTCCCCAGCCTGAACCTCTACGACGACGCCGACCCGTTCCGCACGCCTCACTGGAGCGAACTGCGGGATTACATCGACCTGCTGGAAGTCTGCACCATGTGGACCGCCGGCTTCCCGGAACCGCTGACGTTCAGCTTGCGCGCCGCCCGACTGCTGCGGGCCCGCTCGCACGAATTCGACGTGGTCCACGACAACCAGTGCCTGGGCTACGGCTTGCTGGCGCTGCAGAAGGCGGGCATACCGCTGGTGGCGACCATCCACCACCCGATCACCCACGACCGTCGAGTGGAGCTGCAGGCGGCGAGAACTGGTTTCAAGCGCTTCGGGGTGCGCCGCTGGTACGGGTTCGTCCGGATGCAGGCCCGAGTGGCTCGGCGAATCCCCGACCTGCTGACCGTTTCGGAGACCTCGGCCGCGGACATCTGCCGCGATTTCGGCGTCCGCCCGGAGCAGTTGACGACCGTTCCGCTCGGAGTGGACACCGAAGTGTTCAAGCCGCCGACCGCGCCGCGCGTGCCGGGCCGGATCGTGGCCATGGCCAGTGCCGACTCGCCGATGAAGGGAATCGGGACGCTGCTGGAGGCCGTGGCCAAGTTGCGCACCGAGCGAGAGGTCGAACTGGTGCTGGTGGCCAAGCCGACCCCGGGTGGGCCGACCGAGCGGCTGATCGACGAACTGGCGATCGGAGATGTCGTCCGCACCACCAGCGGCCTGACCGACGCGGAGCTGGCCGAGCTCATGGGATCGGCTGAAGTCGCCTGCGTGCCGTCGCTGTACGAAGGCTTCTCGCTGCCGACCGTGGAATTCATGGCTTGCGGGACACCGCTGGTGGTCAGTCGGGCCGGAGCGATCCCGGAGGTCGCCGGTCCGGACGGGGAGTGCGCTGACCTGGTCCCGCCCGGTGACAAGGAAGCGCTGGCCAAGGCATTGGCGGAACTGCTCGACTCGCCGGAACGGCGGCAGCGCTTGGGGGACAACGGCCGGCGTCGGGTGCTGGCCAAGTTCAGCTGGAGATCAGTAGCAGCGGCGACCGTTGACTGCTACGCCGAAGCTATTGCGCGCAACTCGCGCGCTGGGAAGGGAGTAGCTCGTTGCTGACGGTGGACTTCGACAAGCTCGGTCTGCAGCCGGGCCAGAGGGTGTTGGACCTGGGCTGCGGAGCGGGGCGGCACGCCTTCGAGATGTATCGCCGGGGCGCTGACGTGGTGGCCTTCGACCAGGACGTGGAGGAACTGGAGAACGTGGCGGCGATGTTCGCCGCGATGAAGGCCGAAGGCCAGGTGCCCGAGGGTGCGAACGCCCAGACGGTGCCCGGGGACGCCCTTGCCCTGCCATTCCCCGACGAGCACTTCGACGTCGTCATCGCCTCGGAGATCATGGAGCACATCTCCGAGGACGAGAAGGCGATGCGGGAGATGGTCCGGGTCGTCAAGCCGGGCGGTCGCGTGGTGGTGACGGTCCCGCGGTGGCTGCCGGAACGCATCTGCTGGGCCTTCTCCGACGAGTACCACGAGGTGGAGGGCGGCCATGTTCGGATCTACACCGCTGTCGAACTGATCAGCAAGCTGCGCAAAGCAGGGCTGCGCCCGGCGTTCCACCACTACGCGCACGCACTGCACTCCCCGTACTGGTGGTTGAAGTGCGCGGTCGGAACGAACAACGACGACCACCCGCTGCCCCGGCTGTACCACCGGTTCCTGGTGTGGGACCTGATGAAGCGGCCCTGGATCACCCGCACCGCCGAGCGGCTGCTCGACCCGCTGATCGGCAAGAGCCTCGTGGTCTACCTGGGCAAGCCGGGAGCGCCGCGTGCCACGTCCTGACGTTCCCGCGGTACCCGGGGTGATCTCCGCTCGGGAAGTGGTCCAGACCGCCGGCTCGATCGCCGACGCGCAAGAGGACTCAGGCGCCATACCCTGGTACCCCGGTGGGCACACCGACCCGTGGGACCACGTCGAGGCCGCGATGGCCATGGCTGCTGCGGGAATGCTGGTCGAAGCCGAGCGCGCCTACACCTGGTTGCTGGAGACGCAGCGGTCGGACGGCTCCTGGCCGCTGCAGGTGCGCGAGGGGAAGATCGAGGACCCGAACTCCGACACCAACTTCTGCGCCTATCCCGCGGTGGGGGTGTGGCACCACCTGGTGCTCACCGGCGACGAGCAGTTCGCCGCGCGGATGTGGCCGATGGTGCGGAGCGCGATCGACTTCGTCCTCACCGCGCAGCGGGACCGGGGCGAGATCGACTGGGCGGTGGACCTGGCCGGCAACCGCACCGAGGAAGCCCTGCTGTCCGGCTGCGCCAGCATCTACCACAGCCTGCGCTGCGCGCTCGCGCTGGCCAGGCACGTGCAGCAGCCCCGGCCGGACTGGGAAGTCGCCTTGGGCAAGCTCGGTCACGCCATCCGCTGGCACCCGGAGGCGTTCCTGGAGAAGAGCCGGTACTCGATGGACTGGTACTACCCGGTGCTGGGCGGAGTGCTGCGCGGAGCCGCTGGCCACGAGCGGATTTCCTCCCGCTGGTCCGATTTCGTGGTCGACGGGCTCGGGGCGCGGTGCGTGGACGACCACCCGTGGGTGACGGGGGCGGAGACCTGCGAACTGGTCCTGAGCCTGGACGCGTTGGGGCTGCACCAGCAGGCCGTGGAGCTGTTCGCGTCCATGCAGCACTTGCGCGACCCGGACGGGTCCTACTGGACCGGGTTCGTGTTCGCCGACGGGAAGCGCTGGCCGGAGGAACGCACCAGCTGGACCAGCGGGGTCGTGGTGCTGGCTGCTGACGCGCTGTCGCGCACCACGCCCGCCAACGGCATCTTCCGCGGGGAGAAGCTGCCGACGGGAGTGCCGGTGGAAGCCCCGGACTGCTGTCAACTGGAAAGCGTGTAGCGGGCGCGGTTCCCGGTCGACGAGCGAGCCGGAACCGCGCCGTTGCGCGCTGCTACGGCAGCGATCCGAGCGCACCACCGGTGCGCTCCAGCACCCGCAGCGACCCGGTGACCTGGGTTTCCCGGAACTGCCCGGTGTCCAGGGCGCGCCGGTAGATCCGGTAAGGAGCCTGCCCGCCGTCTTCCGGGGTCGGGAAGACGTCGTGGATCACCAGCGCACCCCCGATGGCCACCCACGGGGCCCAGCCCTCGTAGTCCGCGCGAGCGGAGGCGTCGGTGTGGCTGCCGTCGATGAACAGCAGCTGGATCGGTTGCTTCCAGAAGGTGGCCACGGTCGCTGAGCTGCCGACCACCGCGGTCACTTCTTCTTCCAGCCCCGCTTTGGCGATCGTCCGGCGGAACCTGCCGAGCGTGTCGACCTTGCCGACTTCCGGGTCCACCAGGGTGGGGTCGTGGTACTCCCACCCGGGCTGGTGCTCCTCGGAGCCCCGGTGGTGGTCGATGGTGACGACGTGGCCACCAGTGCGCCGGGCTGCGGCTCCGAGGTAGATGGCCGATTTGCCGCAGTACGTGCCGATTTCCACGGCGACACCGGTGCCGAGGTAGCGCAGGGCCGCCCGGTGCAGCGCTTCTCCCTCGTCAGCGGGCATGAAGCCGGTCGCTTGCTCAGCAGCTGCTGCCAGATCTGCCGGGATCGGTGGGTAGTGCGTCTGGTCGGTGGCCGATCCCTGCGTCACTGCGCCCTCCTTCGCTCCGGTGAGTCGTCGGAGTCAGCTTACCCGCCGCTCCTCCCACCGGTGGAACTCGTTCTACCAGGAGCCGGGCGATCGGTCACCGGTGCTGGAGCTGGGTGGTGCGTCCAGTCGAGGCGGTCCGGAGCTGTTCGCCATTCGTCCCCAGTGGACGTGGGGCTCGGGACTCCGCAGGCGGTGCGGAGGTCATTCGGGAGCGCCGTACTCGCCGAACCAGTGAGCGAGCTTCCCGCGCCGGCTGACCGCGCGCAGGCGCCGCTCCGTCGCTTCCCGAGCTTGGACGGTGGTGACGATCAGCAGTTCGTCCTCCACCTCGAGGCGACTGTCCGGTTGCGGCACGAACGCCTTGCCCTTCCTGATCACCAGCGGTATCACCGACGGCTCCGGCAGTCGCAGTTCGACGATGGTCACCAGGTGCAGGCGCGATCCCGGCGGGATCTTCATGGTCAGCAGCACGGCGGCGATGACGTTCAGCGGTACCGAGTCCACCTGGATCTCCCGGGTGGCTTCCCGGGGGATCAGTCCGAGGAGCCTGGCGAGCGGGGGCAGGCTGGGGCCCTGGATGAGGGTGAGGAGGAACACCAGCACGAAAACGATGTTCAGCACCCGGTGGCTGTCCTGGACTCCGGCCACGATGGGAAAAGCGGTCAGCACGATCGGAACGGCACCGCGCAGCCCAGCCCAGGAGATGAACACCTGGTGCCGCCACGGCACCCGGTACGCGGTCAGGAAGGGCACCACCGACAGCGGCCGGGCGATCAGCAGGAGCACGAGCCCGACCACCAGGGCCGGTAGGACTTCGCCGCCGAGTTCGCTGGGCGTGACCAGCAGGCCGAGCAGGATGAACAGGCCGATCTGGGCGAGCCAGGCGAGCCCTTCGGCGAAGGAGCGGGTGGTGGCCCGGTGGGGTATTTGGCCGACGTTGGCCAGCACCATTCCGGAGAGGTAGGCGGCGAGGATCCCACTGGCACCGGCGGCCCCGGCGGCCGCGAACGCGATGATGCCCAGTCCGAAGGTCGCCAGGGGGTACAGCCCCGAGGCGGGGAAGGCCAGCCGGGGCAGCGCGACGGCGCCGCCCCAGCCCACCACGAGTCCGATCACGCCGCCGACGACCAGCTGGTAGACCAGGTTCAGGGCGATGCCGAGCGGTTCGATCGACATCGGGGTGGCGCTGAACAGGGTCACCAGGATGACGGTGGGCGCGTCGTTGAACCCGGATTCGGCTTCCAACAGCCCGGAAACGCGTTTGGGCAGGGGGATCCTGCGGAGCACGGAGAAGACCGCAGCGGCATCGGTCGACGAGACGATCGCGCCGAGCAGCAGGGCGAGCTGCCAGTCCAGGCCCAGCAGGAGGTGAGCGCCGGCCGCGGTCGCCACGACGCTGATGCCGACGCCCAAGGTCGCCAGCAGGCCGGCTGGTCCCAGCACGCGTTTGACGTCCGACCACTGAGTGGTCAGCCCGCCTTCGACGAGGATCACCGCCAGCGCACTGCTGCCCAGGTTCTGGGCCAGTTGAGCGTCGTCGAAGCGCACTCCGAGCCCGTTCTCGCCGAGCAGCAGGCCGAGTCCGAGGAAGAGCAGCAGGCTGGGCAGCCCGGCCCGGGAGGCGATGAGAGCAGCGATCACGGAGCACAGCAGGACGAGACCACCGGCGAGCAGCGCGACGTAGAGCTGCTGCAGGGTCATGTCGTTCTCGTCCGTTCGTCGGGCTGAAGCCCCAGGGTCGAAAGCGGCCGGGGGCGGTGGTGATCGGTGCCGTGCTCGCCGAGCTACGGGGATGGTCGTCGACGAGAAGGGCGCACGCCAATGGTGCCGGATCCTCCGGTGCGGATCGTCTGTTGAGGACGAATGGGCGCGCCGGTTGGGAAAACGCAAAGTAGCGATCAAGGCCGGGACGCGGTAACCCAGTAGAGGAAAAGATTTTTCCTTGCCACGCTTGGTGATTCCCGTGTTGTTGGTGCGCTTGCTCGTTGGACGTGGCTCCACTGGTTTCCCATACTGAAGCCACCGGCCCGTGAGAACGGACGGGCGACATCGGCCACCGAGCCGCTCGAAGCGGTGTGGAGAGGAGTGCGTGATGGGGCGCGCCGTGGGAATCGATCTGGGGACCACCAACTCCGTGGTCGCCGTCCTGGAAGGTGGCGACGCCACTGTCATCCCCAACGCCGAGGGCTCTCGGACCACACCGTCGGTGGTCGCCTTCTCCAAGAACGGTGAACTCCTGGTCGGCCAGCCCGCTAAGAACCAGGCGGTCACCAACGTCGACCGCACCATCCGGTCGGTCAAGCGCCACATGGGCACCGACTGGAAGAAGAAGATCGACGACAAGGAGTACACGCCGTCCATCGTGGCCTTCGCGAAGAACGGCGAAGTCCTCACCGGTCAGCCCGCTAAGAACCAGGCGGTCACCAGCACAGCGCGGGAGTGCGCACCGGCGCATCCCACAGCTCGGTGAGCTCGTCGTCCAG
>NZ_AYJW01000047.1 GCF_000497205.1 Saccharopolyspora rectivirgula DSM 43747 | reverse complement strand
AGCCGCCGGACAAGAAGGATTCCGACGACGAAGCCCTGTCCTTCGCCTACTGAAGGAAGGTCCATGATGGATTTGGCCACGTTCTGGTCCCGTGATCGTGAAGGCGACATCCCCGGCGTAGCTGGTCCAGGCTTCGTAGATCCGTGCTGCCATCACAAACCCAACTCGCGCATCCGAACCGCGACATGACCGAGGCGCTGACGCCGTGCGGCCTCATCGAGCTGCCGGAAGGTCAGAACTGACGTCAACGCGAAGAACTCATGCATCGTCTCGGACGACTCTTCGCCACTCGCACAGCGCAGTGCCAATCGGAGGCGACCGCGAAACCATCGCGCCGGAAAGCCGTGAGCTGGCCCCGCAGGCGTGGCCGCTGACTCCATGACCCGGTGCACAGCAGTGACGGCCTCACGACGTTCGGTACGCAGCGCGGTCCGCAGGGCATAGCCGCACAGCGCATCCAGCGTGACCGCGGTGTCGAAGCACAATGCGCAAAACAGTCGGTCGAACAGCGTCACCGGCCTTGGACGTCGGCTCGGCACCAACGGTGGCAGCACATCCACCAACACCGGCCGCGAGTCGACGAGGCAGAAGTTCGCCAGGTTGGTGTCGATGCGCGCATCGACGAGGTCGAGCCCGCGTACCCATGCTGTGATTTCTTCAACCGCTGCCGCGAACACGGGAGGGTCCGTGTCCGCGATCTCGACCAGCGTCGGCCCCGGCACCCAGGAATGCCGCACAGTCAACGGATCATCGGCCACGATGTCCAGGTCGTCCGGCAACCGCACACCGACCGCCCGAAGCGCAGCCAGGTACGACCGCATGCCTTGCTCGCCAAGTCTTCCGGCGGACACGAACGCCTGCCCACCCGGATAGTTCCCGGTGAGCCTCTTCGTGACCATGGAGCCGTCCCGATGATGCGTGCTGAACTCGCCCAAGCCGGTCATGGCGCTTCCTCCCGGCCGTCCAGGAACGCATCGGCGTCTGAGACCATCGCGCGGAACTCGGCCAATAGGTCGAGGCCGAGTTGCTCGGCGAGGAGCTCGCAGGCGGCGATCACGTTGGAAGCCGCCTCCGCTAACGAGGGCAGTCGGCCCGTGGGCCGGTGCCGATACTGGTTGGCGACCATGGCCGATTCCGACAACGTGCCTGCTGCGACAACAAGTCGCAGTAGTGCCTCGTGATCACTGGACACCCGCGGCGCGGTGTTCATGGTCGAGGTGAGTTCGGTGTCGGACAACACCGCGATGCTCAGCGCGGCCAGCACCACATCCGCCAGTTCGTCGCCGACCGAGGCGCGGGGCCTTTCCGAATCTTCCCATTCCGCGGTGTCGTACCCGTGACGTCGCAGCAGGCACAGAGCAAGGTGTCCCAATTGGACGTTGAGCTCGGCTGCGGCAGTTACGGGTTCCCACGCGCGATCCGCTGTGTAGGAAAAGCGCTGCCGGAGCCGCCGAACCTCGCCGAACACCTCATGCAATGCGTTGCTGAGCAGTCGGTGTGTCATCCCAGAATCACGGGCTCAGCCCCAGCGGTCCCGCTACTCCAATACGCGTCGCCGTTGTTTCGACGTGCTCGCAGCCGCACACCAAGATCCTGTGTCACCGCCGCCGCCACCCGCGTGTCCAACGCGGCATCGACGACGAGCTCCCGGCCGCCATCGACGAGCGCGAAGGGAACCTCGCCTGCTCCCCGCGCCACCAAGGCGGCGCGAATCCTGTCCGGGCTCGGCGGCGTGCGCGTGGCTTCCGCGCGTGTGCAAACCTCTCGCTGCGCGACCGGGCACAGATTGCGCACCCGGCACACCCGACTCCCGAACACCCCAAAGGAGTCGGCTTGGCCAAGTACATAGGACAACGCACAGGAATTCGTGTGAAACACCGGGTAGTCCGGGTAGTACCGCCATGTCTTGTGAATGAACTCCCAGAACGGCCGCGGATACACGCACTCCGCCTCGCTGACCTTCGGAGCATCGGCAAGCTGTGGCCAGAACTTCGACATCCGTCCCACCGCGGCTGTCTCTACTTTCAAGCCAGCCGCGACGGTGCAGCGGGCATATGCGGCTACGTGGTCGAGTACACCCTGCATGATCTCGGGCGTCGCCGATTCTGGGAACGCCGGTCTCCAGTAGTGCACCACCGGAATCCCAGCCTCGGCCAAGCGCGGGAAGTTCGCCGCCGTCGCCTCGTGCCGGATGCCACGCTCGACCTCGCGGCCCAGTCCGGAGTAGCTGACATAGACCACCACCCCCAGACCACGCTCGCGCGCCGCAGCGAGGTTCTCGATCGTCTCGTCAGGCACGTGACACTTGGTGATCAGCACGATCGGGTTCGGCACGCCCCGGCTGGCCAAGGCATCCAGCAGTTCAGCCAGGTGCGCGCGAGAATCCGGCAACGCCATCACGTCTGTCCAAGTGTACAGAGCGACCGGGCGGGACGGGGCGTAGTACGACGACGTCAACAGCAGCCCCACGGTCTGCGCCGGCGTCGCGAGGTGTTCCGGACGCACGGCGGTCTGGCCCCGCTCGTTGAGGAAGCAGTACTCGCACGCCTTCGGGCAGCCCTGAATCGGGTTCACCGCGATCCAGGTGGCGTGCTGATCCACCACAGGGGTCCGCACCCGATGTCCGCCCTGCGCCGCCGTCTCCGAACCTTCGACCATCGCACTCCCCTTCGTCGCGGGTTGGAAAGACGCCCAGGGCCAGGGAAACGACAGCAAGGCCGAGCACTGTCGGGGGAAGTCCTCGGACCGCCGGCCACATCCTGGCCCTGGGGCCGTGCGAGGCACGCTAAGAGCCATACTCGCGAGTAACCCGAACTGCCAGTCAGGGCTGTTCGCAGGTCCGGATGTCCGGCTTGCTACGCGAGTGGCATATCGAGGCGTTGCACCATCCGTGCGGCTTCCTTCGCCGTGGTCCTGCTCGCCCGCTGAATCAAACCTCGCAGAACCTCGTGAGCGACAGGCCGGTACGCGACATCCTCCGGCGCTTCGCGCTCGGCGGTGTGCAGCAGAACCAGAGCACTGCCGTGGTCACCACGCTGCTGGTGCGAGCGCGCCTGTTCCAGAAGGAAGGCGACGCGTCGCTCGATGGACGGCGACTGCTCGTAGTCGAGTTCCTCGCCCAAATGGCATGCCTGGCTGGTCTCGCCGGCCTCGACCTCGACGCTGACGGCGTGCATCGCGACGTTCACGGGACCGAACGCCGTCCAGAGTGTGTTGCGCTCCCCCGTCTTCCACGCCACCGGTGTCACCGAGCGGATCCGTTCCCGCGCCGTCCACGGGTCCCGGCGCCGAGCCGCGGCTACTCCGCCCACCAACACCAACGAGCCGTACACGGCTGCGGCTTCCGGGCCTGAGCAGTCCCGGAGCTCCTCAGCGGCGGTCATGGCGATCTCTTCAGCGACCTCGTGGTGGTGACTTGCCAGCGCCACGTGCGCCCTGTTCCACTGCGCGACGCCCACACGCAGGACATCGCCGCAGGAAACGGCTGCTCGGTGCGACCGGTCAGCGGCCAGGACGGCCAAATCGACGCGCCCCATCCGCTTGGTCACCGTGCGCGCCAAGCCGTACAGGTCGGCAGCAATCTCGTTGACGTCTTGTCCTGAGAAGTGCAGAAGCGCAAGCTCCGTTTCCCGGATCAAGTCCCCGAGCAACGAGCGGACCTCGCTGTACCGGTTCGGCGAGGTCTGCCAGATGTGCCATGCTGCATCTACCTGACGACGCAGGTCCGGAATCGGCATGGGGCTGCCCTCAACGGCGACCGGCAGCGTCATCGCCCGGTGCACGTCGGCACCCATATCGGGCGGCCGGGCCGACCGCTGCCCGTGTACTTCTTCCTCACCCAGCAACGCGGAAGCCGGCACTTCGAGGGCTCGCGCCAACGACACGAGCACCGGAACGGTCGGTAGCTTCTTCCCACGTTCGATCTGGTACAGGTAGTCGGTCGTGATTCCGGCCAGACCGGCGACGACCGTCTGCGTCTTCCGTCCCGCGAGCCGGTGAAAGCGCGCCCGTTGCCCCACGTCCTGGGTCATCTGGTCTGCCATGCGCTGCCCCCAGCAAGAATGGGTCGACCGGATTGATGCTACTGGCATGATCACGTGTCACACTGCCACTCATGACCGCGCCTCGGACCTGCTTGGTGCTCTGGGATATCGACCACACGCTCATCGAAACCCGCGGTGTCGGTCGAAAGATCTACCAGCGCATCTTTCCCGAAGTCACCGGCCTTTCCTTGCGCGAGCTCGCCACGGTCCACGGCCGCACCGAACTCGACATCATCCACAACACCCTGCGCCTGCACGGGATCGAGCCCACCGAGCGCGCGGTCAACGCGGTCGCCGCGGCGCTGACCCAGGGATACGAGGCCGCGCGAGTCGAACTCGCCGAACGCGGCCGTGTCCTGCCCGGTGTCGTTGCCATGTTGGAACAACTCGCTGCCGAGCCTGGCCTTCACCAGAGCGTGCTCACCGGCAACACGACCGACGTGGCCAAGATCAAGGTCGAAGCTTTCGGGCTCGACTCCTACCTCGACCTCTCGCTCGGCGCCTACGGCGACGACCATCGGGACCGAGCAGAGCTCGTCACCATCGCCCGCAAACGCGCCACCCACCACCTCGACACCCCGATCAGCCCGGACCAGATCCTGCTCATCGGAGACACCCCCAACGACGTCGACGCCGCACTCACGACCGGTGCCCACATCCTGGCGGTCGCCACCGGCAAATACACGACCGCGGAACTGCACGCGGCCGGAGCCACCACGGTCGTCGAGAACCTCGAAAACATCACCGACATCCGCGCCATGCTGTAACCAACTGCCATGGCCCGAGCCAGATCAGGTGTCGTGTGCCGTCGGCTTCGTCCATTTCAGGCTCTCGGCAAATTGCTCCCAGGCGCGTGGACTGAACACCAGCGTTGTTCGCGGATCCTTCGAGTCACGGACGCCCACGGCGAACTTCGTGATCGCGACCTCGACGCAGGCTCCCTGAGAGGCGCTTCGGGTGCTCTTACGCCAACACCCGGTGAACACGTCCCTCGTCGTCATCGCAGGTTCTCTCCCGTCCGCTCGATCAGCTGCTGTGACTCGTCCTCGTCGAGCGCCGCGGCGAGCAGTTCGTCCAGGACCTCAAGGTAGTCGTCGATCGCATCCGGATCTTCGATCGCGGTGCCACCTCGGCGATCTTCGAGATAGATCAGCCCGTCGTCACCGGGGATGCCCAGGTCCATGGCAATGAAGGAGCCGTGCAGGGCCGAGAGCACCACGCGGTTCTTCGGCACGACACGAACCGAGACGTTGGGCAGCTTGCTGACCACGACCAGGTGCGCGAGCTGTTCGCGCAGGACTTCGACGCCGCCGACTTGCCGTTCGAGCACCGACTCGTCAAGGATCCCCGTCACGGTCGGCGGATCATCGGAGCGCTGCAGCACCGCCTGCCTGCGCATGCGCTGTTCGACTCGGCGCTGCAGCTCCCGTTCCCTGAGCGCCTGCTGGTGCCCACCCAACACCGCAGTCGCATACGCACGGGTCTGTAGCAATCCCGGCACCGTCATCGTCGCCCACTCCGTCAGGGCCCTGGCACCTTGCTCGAACCCCAGGAAGGTATCGAAGCCGCTCGGCGTCGACGCAAGCCTGGACAGATCCTGGTCCGGAGGCGCCTCCCGGATCTGCGTCGCCAGGTTGACCAGCTCGGCAGTTCGCTCCGGAGCTCCATAGAGCCGCATCAGCTTCTCGATATCGGCCTCGGTAGGCAGGTTACGGCCCCGTTCGAAATGGCTGATCCGTCCGGGCGTGCAACCAAGCGCGTCGGCTGCCTCGTTCCCCAGGATCGCGTTTCTCGTCATGCTGCACCTCTTCAGAGGAGAGGCCTTCCGGCGGTGGCGGTTGCGCAAGCACGGTGTTCGAGCTGAAGCCAAGGTGGTCTGGCGCAGCTACAACCGGGATCGGCGGTTCCCGCGCTGGTGCGCGTTGGTCGGGTACGTCGACCAGGACGGCCACACCCGCACGTTCTTGTCCCCCGCGCACGGAGGCGAACGCCTCCCACCCAAGGGGCGGGAGTTACCGGTGATCTACCTCCCGCGCCACGTGAAGTCCCGTCCTCCGGGCACTCCCGCCGAGGCGCTCTCGTTCACGACCTTCGGCCGTTCGCAGGCGCACCTCTTCTACCGGGCCACCCCGCGGACATCCCGCTCGTACGCGACGCTGCTGTCCCAATTCCTGCTGGTGTGCAGCATGCCCCGCTGCTGGGGTTCGTCTTGTCCAGCGGGGACTGAGCCCTGGATCCCGTCCAGCGTTGGTCTCCGCCGAACTGTCGAGGCGCCCCAGCTGTCCTCGCGAGGAGCGCGAAACAACGGTTCCGAGCGACCGGTCACTCGGTCGATCTCAACGAGGTCTGCCTGCCGGTGGCTCCAGCACTCCGGTCTTGGCACGAGCACGACGATCACGCCGAGGTTCGAGAGCTGTCCATCCCGTACGAGTCCTCGGGGGATTTCGGGTGCATCAGTGACGATGCCCTCCTCAGCTGCACCGTGTCGTTCGTGGAAGGCGTTGATCCTGCCGAGGAATTGGAAGAATCGGCGCTGACGTCGGATCTCCTCGAAGGTTGTCCGCAGCAGACGCGGAAGGGCTCAGCAGCTCGGCCGGTGCCCTTCCGGTGTCCGCGCTGGTCAGCGCAGCGCGTGGAGCGTCTTGGTCGAGCTCTGCTCGAACACGGGCGTCAACGGAGGAACATTGCCCGCGCCATCCCCCGGAATCCGCGCGGTGAGCGCATCCTCCGCCTCGGTAGTGGATCTGTTCCACTACGCCGAGAACGGGTGTGCGGTGACCGCCGTGCAAACGACGATTCCGGCCAACCGGTACGGCGAGCAGCCGGACCGGTTCATGACCGAATTGGCGGCAGCTGGCCTGCTCTCCGGTGGTGAGTCGAAGTCCGTGCGGGCGACGGCGATGGCCCTGGCGCAGTTGGTGTGCGGTATCGCGAGACGATGTTCGACGTCCCGCTGCCCGCCGCGTTGATCAAGCGGTGAAGTCGTGTCGTGGGGAACGGTCAACAAACCGGTCGTCCACATCATCGAGCAAGTCGAGAACCGGTCCGGAAGAAGCGTCTCCGAGCTCGCCCGTCCCGCGCTCGGAGACGAACACGAGGCGTGCCCACCGCGCGCCAACGAGCTGGAACGCGATGGCGTGCAGCGGATCAGCATCGATTGGTCGCACCCGCGACTGCGGAGTTCGTTGCACTCCGCGCACCCCACAAGCCAGGTGGAGCCGGAAAGCCCTCGGGAAGCAGCGGACCGGCCTATGGTGGAGGCGGCGGAGCTAACGCAGATCGGAAGGCGTGGGCCATGACCGCGGACAGCAGCAGGAAGCGGGTTCACCGAGTGGACGAGCACGCTTGCCGGTTGAGCGAAGTGGTCGAACGGGTGAGCGGCAAGTGGAGCATCGGTGTGCTGTTAGCCGCGTCGCGCGGCCCCATCCGGTACACGGAACTGGAGCGAGCCGTCCCCGGCATCAGCCGGCGCATGCTCACGCTGACGTTGCGGAACCTGGAGCGCGACGGGCTGCTCGCTCGGACCGTGCACCCGACCGTTCCACCGAAGGTGGAGTACAGCCCCACCAGCATCGGCGTGGAGTTGTGCGAAGCGCTGACCGCGCTCACCGACTGGGCGCAACGGCACGAGAAGGCCATCGAGATGGCACGCCGCGCTTACGACGCGGCCGAGAGCACCGAGGAACAGACCGGGTAGCACTCCCTTCCGATTCACCGCGTCACCAGCGCGGAAGTCCAGCTCGCTGCGGCGGCGCGCGTCGTGTCCCCCACCACCGGCCGGATCAGCTCTTGGTGACCTCCGCGGCCGGTTCCGGAGCCGGTGCCGGTTTGCGCAGGACCAGGGCACCGAGCACCGCCCCGAGGGCGGTGACCGCCGCAGCGGTCCACCCGGCCAGCTGGAGCCCGTCGACGAGCCCCGCCGCGCCCGCTCCGGGGTCCGCACCCGCAGTGGCCACCGCGACGAGCGCCGCCAGCCCCACCGCGGAACCGATGTACTGCGAGGTGGAGGCCAATGCGGAAACCACGCCTTGCTGTTGCGGGGCCACCCCGGTCGAGACGGCGACGAAGATGGGCGGGAACGACAGGCCTGCGAACAGCCCCCACAGCACCACGCCGGGCAGCACTGCCCAATAGGTGCCCGTGGCCGACATGCCCAGGGCCAGCGCCACCATCGAGGCGGCAACCCCGAGCATGCCGGTGATCAGCGCGGTGCGGATGCCGAACCGGTCGAGCACGAACGGCACGACCTTGGCGGAGGCGGTCATGCTGCACAGGCTCAGCGGTAGGAACGCGACCCCGGCCTGCAGCGGGGTGCAGCCGAGGACGGTCTGCAGATAGGTGGTGAACAGGTAGTACTGGGTGCCGACGGTGCCCATGAACACGAAGATCACGACGATCGCGGCGAGCACGTTGCGGTTGGCGAACAGGCGCAGCGGCACCAGCGGGTCCCGCGCTCGGGACTCGATCAGCAGGAACAGGCCCAGCAGCACCGCGCCGACGAGCAGCGCACCACCTCCTCGGGTCGTGAACCAGCCGGTGTCGGGGCCGCTGACCAAGCCGAAGACCACGAGTGTCGCTCCTGCGGTGGCCACGAGCGCGTCCGGCAGGCCGAACCCGCGCGCCCCCGCGGCGGTGGTGTCGGCGGGCAGCAGCCACGGGGTGGCGGCCAGCGCCAGCGCGACGAGCGGGACGTTGACGAAGAAGACCCATTCCCAGCCGAGCAGACTGGTGAGCACACCGCCGCCGAGCGCGCCCACCGCGGCACCGGAAGCACCGGCCGCGCCCCACACCGCCATCGCGCGGTTGCGGCTCGGCCCTTCCGCGAATTCGTTGGTGATCAGCTTGAGCGTCGAGGGGGTGAGCAGTGCGGCGCCGAGTCCTTGCACGGCGCGGGAAACCACGAGCACCGCGGGGCTGGCCGCCAGTCCTGCGGCTAGCGAGGCAACGCCGAACAGCGCCGAACCGAGCGCGAACATGCGCCGCGCGCCCAGCCGGTCGGCGGCGCGTCCGCAAAGCAGCAGGAAACCTCCGAACACCACGGTGTAGGCGCTGACCACCGCTTGCAGGGATTGCGCCGAGAAGTCCAGTTGGCGGCCGATCTCCGGTAGTGCGACGAACACGATGTCGAAGTCGATGGCGGTCATGAACTGGCCGAACGCCAGCAGGGCGAGGACCAGGCCGGGTCGGGCAACCGGCCGGGCGGGTGTTTCGTTCACGGTGTTCTTTCCTCCGCGGAACGGAGCTTGGGATGCGGCGTCGTTGGAGACCGGTCAACGCTCAGTGTGCGTCGTGCCGCGCATCCGCGGAAGAAGGCACTTCCTTGTGCCTCGGGAACATCGATGTGTCTGTCCTGGAAGGACACCGAGAAGGGCCTTCGCAGGTGTTGACCTGCGAAGGCCCTCCACTCCGAATGCGTTCGCCGAACGTTCCTCGGCCGCCGGGACGTCAGTTCGCTGATCGTGCCCCGTCGACTGCAGCAGCGCGCCGGTAGCGGGCACCGGGGTGCTCCTCGGCGAGCCGGGGTCCTTTCCCGCCGAGGCGCTCGCGCAAGGTGCCGCGCTCCGACCCCTCGGGGATCAGGCCGCGCTTGCGCAACTCCGGGGTGACGAGCCTGGCGAAGTCGACGAAGGTGCCCGGGTTGGTGACGTAGGCGAGGTTGAAGCCGTCGACGTCGGCTTCTTCCACCCACCGCTCCAGCTCGTCGGCGACTTCGCTCGGGGATCCGGTGACGACCGGCCCGCGGCCGCCGAGACCGATCCAGCGCCCCAGCTCCCGCGGTGTCCAGGTGCGGTCCGGATCAGCGGTCGTGAAGGAGGCGAGGGCGGACCGGTTGGCGTCGGATTCGACGTAGCGCAAGGGCTCGTCGGGCTCGAACTCGGCCAGGTCCACTCCCGTCCAGCCGCCGAACAGGGCGAAAGCACCGGGCACGCTGACCAGCCGCTGGTAGTCGCGCAGCTTCTCGCGGGCCTGCTCGCCGGTCTCGGCGACGACGGGGGTGAGCATGGCGAACACCTTGACCGACCGCGGGTCCCTCCCCTGCTCCGCCACTGCGGCCCGCAGCTTGTCGACCGATCCTCGAACGATCTTCGTCGTCGGCCCGGAGACGAACACGGCCTCGGCGTGCTTGGCGGCGAACTGGACACCGCGCGGTGAAGTGCCCGCCTGGAACAGCACCGGCGTGCGCTGCGGCGAGGGCTCGCACAGGAATGGGCCGGGCACGGTGAAGTACTCGCCTTCGTGGTTGATGTCGTGGACCTTCGCCGGGTCCGTGTAGATCCCCGCTTCGGCGTCGCGGCGCACCGCGTCGTCCTCCCAAGAGGCCTCCCAGAGCTTGTAGCAGACCTCCAGGTACTCCTCGGCGATCTCGTACCTCTGATCGTGCGGGATCTGCTTCTTCAGCCCCATGTTCCGCGCTGCGCTGTCCAGGTAGGAGGTGACGATGTTCCAAGCCACGCGCCCCTTGGTCAGGTGGTCCAGTGTGGTCAGACGACGCGTGAGCGCGTACGGCTGTTCGTAGGTCAGCGATATCGTCCCCCCGAAGCCGAGCGTTTCGGTGGCCGCGGCCATCGCGGAAATGGGGATCACCGGATCGTTCACCGGGAACTGTGCGGCGTCCACCACGGCCGCGTCGCGCGACCTCTGGAAGACGTCGTACACCCCGAGCACGTCGGCGAGGAACAGCGCGTCGAAGCCGCCTTCCTCCAGGGTGCGCGCGAGCTGGATCCAGTGCTCCAAGTCGGTGTAGCGGTGGCTTTGGTCTTCCGGATGTCGCCACAGCCCAGCCGCTTGGTGCCCGACGCAAGCCATGTCGAAGGCGTTCAGGTAGATCCTGCTCATCGAACCTCCTCATTTCGGTGGGTTTCAGCAGCAGCACGGGCCGAGGCGACCGTGAATCCGGTGAGGACGAGGAAGTAGACCAGGATCAGCCAGGGGGATCCTCCGCCGACCACCAGCAGCACCGCTGCGATCAGCGGCGCCAGTCCTCCGGAGAGCACCGCGCCGATCTGGTACCCGAGGGAAACTCCGCTGTAGCGCACCCGGGTGTCGAAGAGTTCGCCGAACCAAGCTGCTTGCGGCCCGTACATCGCGTCGTGCACCACGTTCACCCCGACGACGATCGCCAGCACGACCGCGAGTTCCGAACCGGTTTCGACGGCCAAGAAGAACAGCGCCAACACCAGGGGTCCCCCGATCGCCCCGAACAAGTACGCCGGTTTCCTGCCGAAGCGGTCCGACAGGTGCGCCCACAGCGGGGTGGTGCACAGCCCGAGGGCCGAGGAGACCATCACCGCCACCAACCCGGCCTGGTCTCCCTGCTCGAAGTTGGTCTCGAGGTAGGTCAGCGAATACGTGGTCAGCAGGACGAACAGCGCGATCTGCGACAGTCGCAGGCCGATGGTCAGCAGGACGTTCCGCGGCTGGGAGCGCAACACCTCGAGCACCGGGAACCGGGCGATCTCACCGCGCTCCTTGAGTTCGCGGAACCCCGCTGCGTCGACCAGCTTCAGCCGCACGACCAACCCGAGGACCACGAGCCCGATGCTGAGCAGGAAGGGGATCCGCCACGCCCAGGCCAGGAACGCTTCTTCCCCTGCACTGGAGCGGACCGCGTAGAAGACGCCCGTGGCCAGCAGCATGCCCGCGGGTGATCCGAGCTGGGTGAAGCTCGAGTACAGCCCTCTTCTGTTCGGCGGGGCGTGCTCCATCGACAGCAGTGCCGCGCCGCCCCACTCCGCGCCGACCGCCAGCCCCTGCAGCAGCCGCAGCAGTGCCAACGCGGTGGGCGCGAGCAAACCGATCTGCTCGTACGTGGGGAGCAAGCCGATCGCGGTGGTGGTAGCTCCCATGAGCAGCAGTGCACCGACCAGGACCGCCTTCCGCCCTATTCGGTCGCCGAGGTGCCCGGAGATCACGGCCCCGAGCGGCCGAGCGACGAAACCGGCCGTGTACGTCGAAAAAGCGGCGAGCGTGCCCGCGGTGGGCGAGATGTTGGTGAAGAACACCGAATTGAACACCAACGCGGACGCGGTGGCGTAGATGTAGAAGTCGTACCACTCGATCGTGGTCCCCATCATGCTTCCCACTGCCGCGGCACGCGGCATGTTCCGCGGAGTGGTTGTTTCAAGAACGGTCATGGCGCGCACCGCAATCTGGTTCCGGCAACGAGGAGGTCACCCTGGACATGGGATTCGACTGATCTCGATCGGAGGGGGGAGGATCAGCAAGAGGCATGGATCGCCGAGAGCCTCGGCGTTGAGCGATGATCACGCACGCGACATCGCTCTGAGCTTCCCGTGGTGGTTCTGCTTCCTCCTCGGGATCGGACGTGCTTGGAAGTTCTCGACTGCGCTGAGCAGGAGCGTCCGATGCACAGCCCTGGCGTGGGCACTACGCCTCACCTGCTTCCTCCGGAGGCGCTCCTGGTAGCCACGCGAAGACCGGTGTGCTCCCGTTGATGACGTGGTCCCCCACGTCCCGCGCCTTGTAGAGCACCGGGTTGTGGACCGCCAGCGTGCGGGCGTTGCGCCAATGCCGGTCCAGTCGCCGTTGCAAGCTGACGATGGAAGCACCACCCACGTCGAACAATTGGTTCACGGTGGTCAGGACCAGATCGACGAGCACGACCTGGGCTTTGGAAACATCGATCTCCCCCTGCACCGTCGCGGCCTCGACCTCCGAGCCTGCCAGGACGGCTCGGTGCGCTCGTTCCACCGAGCGCACCGCCGACTCCAGCGTCGCTTGCGCGGCGAAGGTCGCGCTGTGCAGCTTGCCGACGAGTTGCTGCACGAGCGGGTCGTCCTTGGGCAGTGCAGCACTCGCGTGGCTGTAGGAGCGCTGGCGCTTCTGGACGAACTCGGTCGCATCCCGGGTCGCTCTCCGGCAGACCCCGACCAGTGAAGCGAGCAGCACGAGCTGCGCGAGCGCGGTATGAGGGGTGTGCGTGCGCACGAACGGGGTCACGTGCTCCGGGTCGACTTCGACATCGGTGAACTCCACCGTGCCGCTCGCCGTGGTCTGCTGGCCGAGGCCGTCCCAGTCGTCGTACTGCTCGACGCCGGGGGCTGACGCCGGGACCTGGACCATGACGAGTTCCCCGGGAGCTCGTTCGGCTCGAACGGTGATCCAGTCGGCGAGCAAGCTGCCGGTGCAGTAGAACTTGGTGCCGTTGAGCAGCAGCCGGCCGTCCTTCTCCACCAGTTTCGTTTGCAAGCGGCCGATTTCGTGGTCCGTCCGCTCGCTGATCGCATTGCCGAAGATCAGCCCTTGGCCGATCAGCCGAAGCCAGTGGTCGCGCCGCTCCGAGGCCGGTCGGCGCAACTGCTCCTCGGTGGCCAGGAAGTGCGCGCGCAGCAATTGGGGCAGGTTCGAGTCCGCTTCTCCCAGCTCGACGAGAAGGCCGAACAGTTCCGAGAGCGTGGCCCCCGATCCCCCCAGTTCCTCGGGGACGCGCACGGCGGTGAAGCCCGCTTCCTTGAGCCAGGACACTTCCTCGCGGGGAAGCCTCCGCTGCTGCTCGCGTTCCACGGCGCTTTCGGCGATCCGGGCGAAGATCGGACGGAATCTTGCGGCCAGCCGCTCGTAGGACGAGGTCGCTGCTCCTTCGGCCGTTGCTGTTCCGGTTGGTCCTGGTGCCATCGCTGTCCTCCCGATCGGTGTTCTCATCCGCTCTGCTGGTGCGCGGGCTGCGGCGGTGGAGCGCGTTCCTCGCGGATGAGCGCTTCGCCGAACCCGCGGTGCGTCACTGCGTGGCCGCGGAACCCGAGCGGGCCGCGAACTGGCTGGTGGGGTGTACAAGGCCGTAGTGCTCGCGCAGTGTCCGGCCCGAGTACTCCTCGCGCAGCAACCCGCGAGCGCGCAGCAGCGGCACGACGTGATCCACGAAATCTTCCAACCCGGAGGGGAGAACTGCGGGCATGATGTTGAAGCCGTCCGCGGCACCGGCGTTGAACCAGTGCTCGATGGTGTCCGCGATCTGTTCCGGTGTGCCGGAGCAGGTGCGGTGCCCACGACCTCCTCCGAGCCGGTGGATGAGCTCGCGCACGGTCAGGTTCTCCCGCCGCGCCAGTTCGACGACCAGGGTGTAGCGGCTCTTCCCGGCCTCGATGTGCTCTTCGCCCGGGAGGTCTTCGGGCAGCGGCCGGTCGAGATCGTCCTCGGTGAGTTCGATCCCCAGCGTGCTGGACAGCCGCTGCAACGCGTACCCGTGCACGATCCGCTGCGTCAGCGCATCCTCCTTCTGGCGCGCCTCCGCTACCGTGGAGCCGACCACCGGGACGAGCCCGGGGAGGATTTTGATCGTCTCCGGTTCCCGGCCGTGCTGGAGCGCTCGCTGCTTCACGTCGGCGTAGAAGGCCTTCGCCTCGTCCAGCGTCTGCTGGGCGGTGAAGACCGCGTCCGCGTACCGCGCCGCGAGCTCCTTGCCAGCTTCGGAGGATCCGGCCTGGACCAGCAGGGGATGGCCTTGCGGTGGGCGCGGCACGTTCAGCGGCCCTTCGACCGAGAAGTGCTCACCGCGGTGGGCGATCCGGTGGATCTTCGCGGGGTCGGCCCACACCCCGGTCTTGTCGCCCACCTCCGCGTCGTCCTCCCAGCTGTCCCACAACTTCCGGGTGACATCGACGAACTCGGTGGCCCGCCGGTAGCGCTCGGCGTGCGGGGGCAGTTCGTCGAGGTTGAAGTTGCGCGCAGCCGCTGCGGTCGTGTTGGTGACGACGTTCCACCCGGCTCGTCCTCCGCTGATGTGGTCCAGGGAAGCGAACTGGCGGGCCAGGTTGTACGGCTCGTTGTAGGTGGTCGACGCGGTGGCGATGAGCCCGATCCTGCTGGTGGCGGTGGCGAGCGCGGTCAGCAGCACCACGGGGTCGAGCGCCGCGGCCGGTCGGTCGCCGACCTCCGCTCGCAGCGATGGGCTGTCGGCCAGGAACACCGAATCGAACTTCCCCCGCTCGGCCGTGCGAGCCAGGTGCACGTAGTGCTCCACTCTCGTCGCCGCAGTCGGGTCGCTCTCCGGCAACCGCCACGCCGCCTCGTGATGACCCACGTCCATCAGGAAGGCGTTCAGGTGCAACTGTCCTCTTCGGCTCCCCATGGTTTCCTCCGTTCGGCTGCGAACCGGGCTCAACCCGTGGCGGGTTGAGAAGGACGTCTTCGCTCAACTGGTCAACTCGAGGCGGAAAGGGGCGCGGAATGCTGGTAGGAGGCGCCGGGGTGGTCGTTCGGAAGCCGCTTGCGGCCTGCACCGAAGAGGTTCTCCCGCAGCGTGCTCCCCTCGTACTCGCTGCGCACCCGGCCGCGGCGGCGCAGTTCCGGCACCACGTGCTCGACGAAGTCCTCGAACGTGCCCGGTGTGGTCGCGTAGGCGATGTTGAAGCCGTCGACGTCGGTTTCGGCGACCCACTGCTCCAGCTGGTCGGCCACGGTGCTGGGCGAACCGACCACGACCGGCCCCATTCCCCCGATTCCGACGAACTGGGCGATGTCCTTCGGTGTCCACTTCCGGTCGGGGTCGGCTTTGGTGAACATGTGCACAGCCGAACGGAGAGCGTCGTTCTCGACGTACTCCAGCACTTGGTCCTGCCGGTACTGGGAGAGGTCGAGTCCGCTCCAACCGCCGTAGAGCACCAGTGCCCCTTCGCTGCTGGCCCGGGCGAGGTACTCGCGGTACTTGTTCTCCGCGAGCTCGTCGGTCTCTGCGACGATCGGCGTGACCAGGGAGAAGAACTTCACGCTCTGCGGGTCCCTGCCCTGCTGCGCGGCTTGACGGCGGATGTCGGCGACGGCGTCTCGGACCGCGGGGGCGTGCGGGCCGGCGATGAAGACGCCTTCGGCGTGCTTGGCCGCGAACGCCCTGCCGCGGGAGGAGGCTCCCGCCTGGTACAGCACCGGAGTCCGTTGCGGGGAGGGTTCGCTGAGGAAGACGCCGGGCACTCTGAAGTACTTCCCGAAGTGCTCGATGTCGTGCACCTTGGCCGGGTCGGCGAAGGTGCCGGTGCTCGCGTCGCGGACGACCGCGTCGTCCTCCCACGAGTACTCCCAGAGCTTGTAGCAGACCTCCAGGAACTCCTCGGCGATCTCGTACCGCTCGTCGTGGGAGATCTGCTCGTCCAAGCCCAGGTTCCGGGCCGCGCTGTCCAGGTAGGAGGTGACGATGTTCCAGGCCACGCGCCCCTTGGTGAGGTGGTCGAGCGTCGTCATCCGGCGCGCGAAGGAGTAGGGCTGTTCGTAGGTCAGGGACACGGTGACGCCGAAGCCGAGGTGTTCGGTGACCGCGGCCATGGCGGGCACGGCCAGCAGCGGGTCGTTCACCGGAATCTGCACGCCACCGCGGATCGCTGCTTCGGCCGTTCCCTGGTACACGTCGTAGACGCCCAGCACGTCGGCGAGGAACAGCGAGTCGAACCCTCCGCGTTCGAGCAGTTCCGCCAACTCGATCCAGTACTCGAGATCGGTGTACCGGTGCGCCTGGTCGTCGGGGTGCGTCCACAACCCCGGTGACTGGTGCGCCACGCAGCTCATGTCGAACGCGTTCAGGTGGATCCGCTTGGAGGCGGACCGCTCCTGGCCGTGCGCGGTCACGCCTTCCTCCCCAGGACGGTTTCGTGCGGTACTCCGGCCAGTGCTTTCAGGAACTGCTGGAACACGTCCTCGAGCGGCCCGGCGCTGTCCTCGTGGATCGCGAAGTCCTCACCGGTGACCGTGATGTGCTTGTCCAGCAGGAAGAAGCTCTGCACCACGTGCCGCGCGCCCAGCGAGTGCACCACCGGGCGCAGCCCGTAGTCGAGCGCCAGGACGTGCGCGAGAGTGCCCCCGGTGGCCAGTGGGAGCACGGCTTTGCCGGCGAAACCGAACTGCGGCAGCAGGTCCAGGAACAGCTTCAGCAAACCGCTGTAGGCAGCTTTGTAGGTGGGTGTCGCCAACACGATCCCATCGGCTTGCTCCACCTGTTCGACCGCGTTGGCGAGCAGTGGATCGGAGGTGTCGGCAGCGAGCAGCGACTCGGGCGGTAGCTGCCGCAAGCGCAGGTGCTCGGCTGCGTGTCCCTCCCCGGCGAGGCGTCCCACGAGGTGACTGGCGACCCTTTCCGTCTTGGACGTTTTCGAAGGACTACCGGAGATGACCAGTGCGGTGGACATGTTGCCTCCATGGCTCGTGGAGCGGGTGACGGTCCCGTGTGGAGTGGTCGGCGTTTCGCCGCGTGGTGGGGGGCGGGGGTTCGCATCCAGCTGGCGGTGGCTGCGAACCCTGCTCGTGTCAGCGCGAGCACCGGGGTGCGGCCGTCGCGAGACGAACTCGAAACCGACGGCCGAGCCGCGGCCGGTCGTGCTGCCGAACCGGTTCGACGAACCAATCGCTGCACGTGGGAAGCAGCTTTCTCCGAGCTGAAGTCAGATCTTGCTGTGCCGGGGTGGGTGGGTTCCGTTGAGGACGTAGCGGCCGATGTGCTGGATCTTCCAACGGACCGGGTCGTGAAGGGTGTGGGTGCGGGCGTTGCGCCAGTGCCGGTTGAGGTTGTCGGCGGCCAGTGCGGATCTGGTGCCGCAAACCTCGAACAGGGCGCTGCTGAGCTCCACCGCGACTTCGTCGGCGAAGGCCTTGGCGGTGGCGACCGCGATCGAAGCGGCGGCAGCGGAGTCCGCGTTCAGGTCGGCGCGCGCCTCGTCGATCGCGGTTCCCGCTTTGTCCAGCAGGGCCTCGGCCGCGCTCACGCGGATCGCGAGTTCGCCGAACCGCTGGATGGTCAAGGGGTCTTCGGCGGCGCTGTCCACCCCCGCTTCCGGCCACGGTCGGCTGCGCGTTCGCACGAATTCCCCAGCTTCTTCCAACGCACCGCGTGCGATGCCCACATCGATCGCTGCGTGCAGCACCTGGGAGAGCGCACCGTGCACCTGCGGCCGGTCGAACGTGCAGTGGTACGGGATGACGTGCTCCGCTGGCACTCGCACCTGTTCGAGGCGGACGCTTCCGCTGGCGGTGGTCCGCTGCCCCATGCCGTCCCAGTCGTCGAGCACGGTCACGCCGGGGGCTTCCCGCGGCACGTAGGCGACGACGAGCTGTCCCCAGCGGTCCTTGGCCAGCACCGGGATCCAGTGCGCCAGGAGGGCACCGGTCGAGTACGCCTTCTCACCGTCGAGCACTAGGTCTCCGTCGCGGCTCGGGAGGATCCTGGTCCGGACGTCTTGCGCGTGCTTGGTGCCGCGCTCGGCTTGGGCGTTGCCCAAGCGCTTCCCCGCGAGCACCTCGCCGTAGAAGAACCGCTGTTGTTCAGCGCTACCGGTCTCCCGCAGCGCGTTGACGAACACGAAGTGGCTTTGCGGGATCTGCGCGATGTTCGGGTCGGCGACGGCCAATTGGCGGAAGACTTCCACGAGGGTGCGCACCCGGACCTCTGCTCCCCCGTGTTCCCGCGGCACGGTGATGGCCAGCAGTCCGCTCGCCGACAGCTCTTCCAGCTCGACGCGCGGCAGTCGGCGCTCGGCGTCCCGGGCAGCGGCATCGACGGCGAAGCGTTCGGCGAGCGAGGTAGCTATCTCGAGAGCCTCGGCATCGTCTTCGACCACGTGAGCCGTTGCCGATTCGGTGGTCACGGTCATGTTTCGGTCACTCCTTCGAGGCCGGAGCGGGAGGTGTTGCTCTTCCGCACGGGAGGGGCTGCGGGTTCCGGTGGCTTCCTCGGCCGGTCACGTGTACCAGGTGGGTTCGGGGTGGCGTCCGAGGAGCACGTACCGGCCGACTTCGGCTCGCTTGTAGGCCACCGGGTCGTGCAGGCTGTGGGTGCGCAGGTTGCGCCAGTAGATGTCCAGCCCGACCGAGTTGGCCGTGGCACGGGCGCCGGTCACCTCGAAGATCCGATTGGTGGTCTCCAATCCGATGTCGATGATCCGCTGCTTGGCCGCGGCGATTCGAACCGCGACATCGCCGCGCTGCTCGGCGGTCACCGACTCGCGCTCGGCGTGCAGCAGCTGCTCCAGTTCGATGCCCACCTGGTCGATCAGCGCTTCGGATGCCCACAGCTTGGACTGCAGGTCACCGTAGGTCTCGAGGATGTAGAACTCCTCGGTGGCGCTTTCCTTGTTGTCCCCGCCGTAGGGCCAGGGACGGGTCTTCGTCGTCGTGTACGCCTTCGCCGCCTCCAGCGCTCCCTGGGCGATGCCCAGGTAGAGGTTGGCGAAGACCAGCTGGATGGCCGGCAGGTTGAGCGTGTTGTAGACCAGCGGCTGGAACTCCTTGTTCACGTACCCAGCTGCTTCTGACCAGGGAACGCGCACGTCGTGGATCTCGACACTGCCGGATTCGGTCAGCCGCTGCCCCAGGTTGTCCCAATCGTCTTGGAAGACGATCCCTTCTTGCTTGGACGGAACGATCGCGAAGATGTGCTTGTCCGTTCCTTCCAGCACTCCTTCGAGCACGGTCAGGTCGGAGACCTTGCTCCCGGTGGAGAAGGACTTCCGTCCGTTGAAGACGGTGTCATCACCGTCTTCGGTGATGATCAGGTCTCCGTCGCGGGGGTTGACCGCTCCGCCGAAGAAGTAGTCGTTCTTTGTGTAGAGCTCTTCGACGGCTTTGATCTGCTCCGGAGTGCCCACCAGCCGGACCGCCCACGCCCACAGGTAGTGGTAGCCGAGCAGTTGGCCGATCGACCCGTCGCCCTTGGAGACTTCGCGGATCACCCGGTACGCGGTGGACCAGGTCTGCTCCCCGCCCCCGTGCTCGCGCGGCCCGAGCAAGGTGGCCAATCCTGAATCCTTGAGCAGCTGGACCTCGGCGTGCGGGGTGCGTCCGGCCCGGTCCCGTTCCACGGCGTCGACCGCGAGCAACGCTGCCACCTCGGCAGCCCGGTCGATCCACCCCTGGGCTGTGACGGGGCGGGTCTGGTCCGTCCACTTCAACTGCGTCCCCATGGAAACTCCTCGTTCCGGTGAAGAATCGATCGTTCTCCGCTGGTCCGGGTCAGTGGTGGGCGGCGAGCGGGTCGCCGGTCCGGGCCAACTCGGTTTCGAGTTCCCGGACGATGGGCAGCACGTGCTTGCCGAAGTACTCGACTTCTTCGTGGTAGTGGAGAAAACCGAGGAGCAGGAGGTTCGCTCCGCGCTTCTTGTACTCCACGATGCGGTGAGCGATCTGTTCGGGAGTTCCGATGAGCCCGGTGCGGAAGCCGTCGTTGTACTGCACCAGGTCGGCGAATTCGGAATCCGCCCACATGCCTTTTCCGTCCGCGGTGGACTTGCCGGCCTGTTGCACGGCTTTGCGGAATTCCTCCACGGCTTCGCGGTCGGCCTTGTCGACGATCTCCCGAAGCACGTCCCGCGCTTCAGCTTCGGTGTCACGAGCGATGACGAAACCGTTGAGGCCGAAGCGGACGGTCCTCCCGTGCTGAGCGGCGGAGGCCCGCACGTCCTTCACCTGCTCGGTGAACCCGTCGTAGTCCTTTCCGTTGCTGAAGTACCAATCCGCCACTCGACCAGCCACCTGGCGAGCTGCGGTGGAGTTCCCGCCCTGGAAGATCTCCGGGTGCGCCCTCCCTGGCACCACGAACGGCTTCGGCCTCAGGCTGAAGCCGTGGATCCGGTAGAAGTCTCCGGAGAATTCGAAGTTCTCCTCCGTCCACAGCCCGCGCAGGACTCGGATGAACTCCTCGGTGCGCCGGTAGCGCTCGTCGTGCTCCAGCCACGGTTCGCCGAGCCCGGTGAACTCGTCCCGGAACCAACCGCTGACGATGTTCACCGCGAACCGCCCCTGCGACAAGATGTCCGCGGTGATGCCGAACTTGGCCAAGATCCCGGGGTGCCACAGGCCGGGGTGGGCGGCGACGATGAGCCTGAGCCGCTCGGTGTTCAGCAGCAGGCCGAGGCTGAACGCAGCCGGATCGTGCTGCTGCTGGGCACCGTAGCTGGAGGCGTACCGCACTTGGCTGAGGGCGTATTCGAAGCCGTTCTGTTCAGCCAGTTTGGCCAGCTCGACGTTGTACTCGAAGCTGTAATTCGTGCGCTGTTCGATGGTGCTGGTGACGAGACCACCGCTGACGTTGGGAACCCAGTAGGCGAACTTCAGCGGTTCGTCCGGGGGATTGTGGATCATGCTGGAACTCCGAGGGAAATGCGGAACGAAAATCAGGGGTGCTCGAGCAGAAGGCGTGGTTCAGCAGCGGGTTTCAGCAACACGGTTGGACGTCCACGAGGACTGGATTCACCGGATGGTTTTCATCGACCTGACTTCCGATGAGCACAATTCCATGTGAACAGAATTCTCACTCCGCAGTCAACGGAATCAGCGCCACGTCCCACCTACCGGACACCGCTTCTCCAAAAGGATGAATCCTCTTGTCATCTCGGGAAAGCTCATTGCTTCGTTCAACGGAGGACAACGAGCACACCGCGATGAACAGCGATGATTTTCCTGGACATGCCCTTCGAACCCCCTGAAGGGGAAAACGGCCCCGGAGAACGCGCTTGGAGCGGATCTCCCGGTGGAAACTGCAGTGTTACCGGACAGGTGGACGCTGGCGCACAATTCCACGCGCGCAGAATTGGAAGGCATGGCAACGCTGCTTTTCGGTCATGGGCAGAACACCAACACCGATCCTGCGCGAAATTGTTCGTCGATCAACGCGAACCAACCCGGAATGACGAATTCTCCTGCGGTTTTTCGCCTCCTGTCGAAGATCCTCACGACGGAGAGTCTTTGAGCAGACCGCGCTTGATCAGCTCGGGTCGAACCCCCTCCCCGAACCAGTACGCTTCTTCCAGGTGCGGGTATCCGGAGAGCACGAATTCGTCGATGCCCACCGCGTGGTACTCCTCGATCAGGTCTGCGACCTCGGTGTGGCTGCCGACGAACGCGGTGCCGGCCCCACCTCGGACCAGTCCCACGCCGGCCCACAGTCCCGGGTGGACTTCCAATTGGCGAGCGTCAGAAGCAGTACGACCGCCGTGCAGGGCGGCCATGCGGCGTTGGCCCACCGACTCGCTCTTCGCGAACTTCTCCTGCGAAGCAGCGATGTCCGCAGGGTCGAGGTCGTCGAGGAACCGCTGCGCAGTAGCCCAGGCCTCATTCGAACTGTCCCGCGTGATGGTGTGCGCGCGAAGACCGAACCGCAGCGTCCGACCTTCGGCTTCGGCCAGCTGGCGCACTCGCGTGATCTTCTCTGCCACCACGCTCGGCGGTTCGCCCCACGTCAGGTACACGTCCGCGCGACGCGCCGCCACCGGAAGGGCCGCTTCGGACGATCCACCGAAGTAGACGTCCGGTGGCGTGGGAAGGCGGGTGTGCGCGGTGGCGTCTTGGACCGAGTAGTGCTTGCCGGAGAAGTCGACCGACCCCTGTTCCCAGATGCCCCGCATGATCGCGAGGAATTCGTCCGTGCGCTCGTAGCGCAGGTCGTGGTCCAGCTGGTCGCCGAAGCGGCGCTGCTCGACGGAATCACCACCGGTGACCACGTTGAGCAGCAGACGCCCACCGGACACCTCCTGGTAAGTGATCGCCATTTGCGCTGCCAGCGTTGGGCTGAGCACGCCGGGCCGAAAAGCGACCAGGAATTTGATGCGCCGGGTGCGGGCGAGCAAGGCCGCTGTGGTCACCCAGGAGTCCTGGCACCAGCTTCCCGTCGGGGTGAGCATCCCGGTGAAGCCGAGGTGCTCGGCGGCTTGCGCGACCTGGGCCAAGTAGTCGATGTCGGGTTGGCGCGGGGCCGCGGTTGCCGCAGCGGTCACGTGCGGCCGGTCGACAACCGATCGCCCGTCCCCGTGCGTGGGGAGGAACCAATGCAGGACCAAGTTCATCTCGCAGTCACCACCTGCTGTTCGTAGCGCCGGTCGACGAAGTCTTCGAACCGGAATTTCGTTGGGATCACGCGGGCTTCCACGAAGGCGTCCACCAGCTGCTGCTCGGAATCCACCAGGGCTTGGTCCATCGGCACCGGAACCTGGTGACGCCGCTCAGCTGCCAGTCGCGTGACCTCGATGGGCCCCCCCGTCTCTTCGGTCCACACCTTCGCCCGTTCCTCGGGGTGGGTGGCGTTGTAGTGCTGGGCTTTGGCCAGCCGGACGACGAAGTCGGCGATCGCCGCGTTCTTGGCCGGATCCTCCAGGGCCTTGTTCGAAGCGACTTCGAACGAGTAGCCGTTGGAGGTTCCCCGCCCGTCGACGAGCACTCTCGCGTTGGCTTGCAGTTCGGCTTGTGCCGTGTAGGGGTCCCACACCGCCCACGCGTCGATCTGCCCTTGCGAGAAAGCCGAGTAAGCTTCGGCCGGTTGCATGAACGCGATGTCGACCTCGTCGATGGGGATTTCCGCCTCGCTCAGGATGTTGAGCAGGTTTCCGTGCGCGGAGCTGCCCTTGGCCACCCCGATCCGCTTGCCGCGCAGATCGGCTGGTAAGCGCAGCGGCGAGTCCTGCGGAACCAGGACCGCATCGGACACCGGGTCCTGCTTCGCCGCGGACACGATCGAGATCGGGGAGCCGGCAGCTGCCGCGAACAGCGGTGGCGTGTTGCCCACGCCTCCGACGTCGACCGCCCCGGCCGCGACCGCTTCCAGCAGCGGAGGGCCCGAGGTGAACGTCGACCACTCGATGCGGTAGGGCGTGTCCAGCAAGTTCGCCGCGGCCAGCAAGGACCGCTGGTTCCCCTTCTGGTCCCCCACCTTGAGCACCACGTCGGTGAGCTGCTCCGGTGGCACCGGTGGCGGAACGGTTGCTTTTTCCGGTGTCTTGGTGACGCTCCCGCACGCGCCCAGCACCACTGTCGACAGCAGCACCGCCGCGATTCGAAGCACCTTGTCACGCAGCATGGGTCTGCACTCCTAGCTCGTTGAGCACGCGCGTGCGCAGCGCGGGCAACTCCTGTTCAGTGCTCGGCCGCGCATATTCGGCCGAAATGCGTCCGTCGGTCAGCACCAAGGTCCGGTCCGCCAACGCGAGCGCTTCGTCGACGTCGTGGGTCACCAGCAGCACCGCCGGGCGGTGCGCCTCCCACAACCGGCGCACCAGCACGTGCATCGACAGCCGCGTCAACGCGTCCAGCGCGCCGAAAGGCTCGTCCAACAGCAGGAGTTCTGGTTCTCGAACCAAGGCCCTGGCGAGGGAAACGCGTTGCGCTTGCCCGCCGGACAGCGTCAGCGGCCAGGCGTCTTCGTGCTCCGCGAGACCGACTTCGGCCAGCATTCGGCGAGCGATCTCCTCGCGTTCCGGGTCGCGCAAGCCCAGCCACACGTTCTCCGCGACTTTCCGCCACGGCAGCAGCCTCGGCTCTTGGAAGGCCACCGAAACCGTGTCCGGGACCTGCACTTCTCCTTCGACGTCGCGGTCCAGGCCGGCCAGGATGCGCAGCAAGGTCGATTTCCCCGAACCGCTGCGCCCCAGCAGTGCCACGAATTCGCCCGCACGGATGTCCAGGTCCAGCTGGTCCAGCACTCGCTTTTCGCCGAATCCCTTGACCAGGCCGCGCACCGTCACCGCAGCGCGTTCAGCCGCCACCGCAGCGCCCTCCTCTCCAGCAACCGCACCAGTGCGTCGGTGATCAGGCCGAGAGCTGCGTAGATCAGCAGACCCACGACGATGATGTCGGTGCGCAGGAACTCCCGAGCGTTGTTGATCATGAATCCGATGCCGCTTTCGGTGTTGACCTGTTCACCGATGATCAGCGACAGCCACGCGATGCCCAGCCCTTGCCGCAGCCCGATCAGCGCGTTCGGCAGAGCGGACGGCAACACCACGTGCCGGATCCGCTGGGCCCGGGTGAACCCGAGCACCGAGGTCGCTTCCAGCAGTTTCGGGTCGACTCCGCGGATGGCCCCGTGCACGTTGAGGTAGATCGGGAAGACGACCCCCAGTGCGATCAGGGCGATCTTCGGCGTCTCCCCGATGCCGAACCACAGGATGAACAGCGGCACCAGCCCCAGGTGCGGCAGCGTTCGCAGCATTTGCAGCGGTGGATCCACCAAGTCGTTACCCCAGCCGGAGAGGCCCGAGAGCAGAGCGGCCGCGAGTCCGATGGTCACCCCGATCACCAACCCGATCGCCACTCGGCTCAGCGAGGTGACGAGGTGTTCGCCCAGCTCCCCGGACACGGCCAGGTCCCAAGCCGAGCGCACGATCACGTCCGGCGCGGCCAGCTTGTCCGGGGGCAGCACACCGGTGCCGCTGGCGATCTGCCAGATCGCCACCAAGGCGATGGGGCTGATCCACCTGCGCAGCTGGTTCGGACTCCACCGCCACCGGCGGCGAGGTGGCTCCCCGCCGGGTGCAGGCGCCCTCGGCTCCTTCTCAGCGGCCACCGGGGGCGCGGTGGTAACGGACATCGATCCTCCCCTCGACGCACAACAGCGCCAATTCGCCACTAAGTCAATCGAAAAAGTACAGTTTTGCTCGACGAACGGACAGCGCTCCCATGTGCCGGGAAAGCGTTGCCACGAGCGGAAATCAACCCTCGGCCAGGGGCTCGCGCGAGATCGCGCACGACAGGAGCACAACGCCGGAACGTCGCGCGAACCGCCGAGAACGGCCACGAGCGCGGACACCGGTGGTCGACACCGGGAAGACGGCCGCCGATCACCAGGCCCGGTCCCGCCCCTGCACGACTCGCGGCTGCCGCAACCGGTAGAGCTCCAGCACCTCCGGTCAGCTCACGACGTGGTGGCGAGCTGCGACGGAGATCCGGCGAACGGAATGCTCACCTGATCGGACTCCCCCGTTCCCGCGGGATGACGCCACAGCCCCTTGCGCTCCAACAGCGGCAGCACGCCTTCGCCGAACCAGTAGGCCTCTTCCAGGTGCGGGTGACCGGAGAGCACGAACTCGTCGATCCCCACCGCGTGGTACTCCTCGATCCGCTCGGCGACCTCGGCGTGGCTGCCGACCAGTGCGGTGCCCGCGCCTCCGCGGACCAAGCCGACTCCCGCCCACAGGTTGGGGTAGACCTCCAGGTTGGCGGTGGAACCCCCGTGCAACTCCCGCATCCTGCGCTGCCCCTCGGACTCGCTGCGCGCCAGACCCGCCTGAACGCGGGCGATGGTCTCCGGGTCCAAGGCGTCCAACAACCGCTGCGCCTCCGCCCAGGCCTGCTCGCTGGTGTCGCGGCTGATCACGTGCAGCCGGATGCCGAAGCGCGGGGTGCGCCCGTGCTGAGCAGCCAGCTCGCGGATCCACCGCACCTTCTCCGCGACCTGCTGAGGCGGTTCGCCCCAGGTCAAGTACATGTCGACGTGCCGGGCAGCGACCTCACCTGCCGCGGCCGAAGAACCGCCGAAGTACAGCGGGGGCACGGGGTTCGGCACCCGGTTCAACTCGGCGCCCTCGACGCGGATGTGCTCCCCCTCGAAATCGACCCGCTCCTTGCGCCACAGCGCTCGCACGACGTGCAGGAATTCACCGCAGCGGGCGTAGCGCTCCTCCTTGTTGAGGAAGTCGCCGTAGGCGCGCTGCTCGCTGCTCTCCCCACCGGTGACGACGTTGAGCAGCAGACGCCCGCGCGAGTGCCGTTGGAACGTGGCGGCCATTTGAGCGGCCAGCGTGGGCGACATCAGACCGGGGCGGAAGGCCACCAGGAACTTCAACCGCTCGGTCACCTCGGTCAGCATCGCCGTGGACAACCACGCGTCCTCGCACCACGCTCCGGTGGGGGTCAGCGCTCCCACGAAGCCGAGCTGTTCCGCGCTGCGCGCGATCTGCCCGAGATAGCTCAGCGTCGCCGGGCGGGCGCTGCCCGCGTGCGTGGTGGCCACTCCGTGACCGCCGCCGACGAGGTACCGGCTGTCGCCGTAGGTGGGCAAGAACCAGTGGAATTGCAGTGTCATGGGATCCTCTCCGAATTTCGTGGCGGGCTCTGCGCTTCCGAGGTGATGGCTAAGCCGATCGACCGAGCACCGTGTCGTGCGGAACGCCGTGGAGCGCCTTGTGGAACTGCTCCAGCACGTCGTCGAGCGGGGAAGCGCTGGCGGGGTCGATCACCACATTTCCATCCTCAATGGACAAATGCTTGTCCAGCAGGAAGAAGCTCTGCACGACGTGCCGGGCCCCCAGCGAGTGCACCACCGGGCGCAGCCCGTAGTCGAGGGCGAGCACGTGCGCCGTGGTCCCTCCAGTGGCCAGGGGAAGCACCGCTTTGCCGGCGAAGGCGTATTGCGGCAAGAGGTCCAGGAACGTCTTCAGCAGCCCCGAGTACGCGGCCTTGTAGGTCGGGGTGGCGAGGACGATTCCGCGGGCTTCAGCGACCTGCGCGACCGCGTCGGCGATCTGCGGGTGGCCAGTGTCAGCACTGAGCAGAGCGGCGGCGGGCAGCGTGCGCAAGCGCAACTGGTCGGTGCTCCATCCGGATGAGCTGATGCGCCGCGCGACGTACTCCCCCACGCGCTCGGTTTTCGACGTGGGCGATGGACTTCCGGTGATGACGAGGACGTTGGACACGGGTGCTCCTCGTGGTGCGAGAGTTGTCAACTTGGCCGGAGTGCGAGCCGTCTTGGCGATCTCGCACTGGGATTTGGACTGGCCGGCTGCAGTGGGAGGTTCACGACGTCCTTGTCGTCATGGCACTGGAACGCGCCTGCCGGTCAGCTCTTGGTGATGCCCTCCGGACGAGCTCGGTCAACTTTTCTTCAAAGTCGATAAACAAAATACAGTTTCTTGGCATGTGCGCCACCACCTCTTACTGAGTGAGACGGTGATTGCGTTGCCCGCCCGGTCCCTTCGTCAGGACGCGAGTCGAGCGGCGAATCCCGGATCCAGCTCAGCCACCAGCGTTCTCGCGCAAGCCGAAATCCGAGCAGCAGCTGCAGCCCCCAACCGCCACCGGTCCGCCTCGGGGAGCAACCACTTGTCCAGCAGGAAACAAGCGGGAAGACGGCTCATGCCGCCCACCGCAGTCGCGAACGCCGCATCGAGCCCACTCGAATGCGCTCGGAAGGCACCGAGCCCGACCACCTGCAACACGCCGGTCAAGTCCGGTGCGACGAGCTCGAGCCACGAGTGCACGAGCGCGCTCCCCGCGCGCTCGTAGCACGGTGTCACCACGACAACGGCCGATGCCCCGGCAAGCAGCAACCGGCTCCACCTCACCCGAGGATGCGCGCGGTCTCCGGCCAGCAAGGCGGATTCCGGCAAGTCGCGCAACTGCAGCACGCGCACCGGGAGACCTGCTTCGACCAAGGCGTCGCGAACGGCATTCGTGACCGCCTCCAGGCGGGACCGCTCACCAGGACTGCTGGCGACGATGACGACATCGGACATGCGACTTCGTCCCTCCGGACACACCTGCTCCGCAGAACCGTCCCGGAGCAGGAAGGGGCGAGCAACACCGAGAAGCGGGATGGGCAGAGGGAGCTCTCACCGCGCGCTGAGTCGTCGTCCTCGCTGTTGGGAAAAGCCGGCAGAGACCTGGCCCACTCCGCCAGGAGCAGGACTTCGCTCACCGTTCGATGCCGACCGCGCCGTATGACGTTCGTCCCCGGGCGATTCCTCGAACATCGACAGCTCGGACAACCGCGCAGCTCAGCTGCTGGGACAGCCCGAAGAGGCGATTCGCAGCAGATCGATGTGCGCACGCTGGACGAGCAGCGAGCCAGATGTCATGGCGCTGATACCAGCACCGGATTCCTGACCTGTCAACACCCGTCCGCTCTGTGGAACTTCTGCGCCGCTTCCCCTCCACCGCGCAAGTGCGGCAGCTTCCGGCCCACCGGAACGACGACTCACCAGCTGCTTTCCCGCAGGACACGGCATCGGCCACCGCAGGACGCCCGGGCGCCTCCCGCGAGATCCCCTTGTTCCAGGAAAGGCTCAGCGCCTCCCCAGGTTCCTCCGATCGCAGCACCGAAGCCCCATGGGGGAGAAGAACCGTCATTGGAAAGCACCACGCGCTGCTCCCTCTGGCTCAGCAGACCGTTCCCGCTCGAAAAGCAGCTGTTCGCGACAGGGGAAGCGGATTGCCGACTCCAGCTGCATCGCAGCGTCCTGCAGCACATCGCGATCAGCAATTCGCGGGAGGCCCAGAAGTCGCCATTCCATTCCTCCGATCAGCGCATTTGTCCCATTAGGTGGTCGTCGTTGACGATCTTCCGCTCCGGTGCTTCCATCCGAACCATGGGGCTGGGGACAACGCTCGTACGACGCGCTCACATCGACCTGCGGTGGGTCGCTTCAGCAGCGTGTTCCTGCTACCGCTGAGCCCGTCACCTCCGCGTTGGAAGCGCTGACCCAGTCGGCCTCCTGCTGTCTTCCCGTTCATCGACCGCCTGCTGCGGACGTCAGCGGAGCAATCGATCCAGGTGGGAGCGCGTGCACCTGACAGCTCCGCGCACTGGTCTTCCGCGCGGCGCAGTACGTCGACACCGACCACGTGAAAGCGAGAGATCCCTATGCCTGCGAATCCAGTGGCCGCACGATCCCACAACGCCAAGAGCAGCATGACGATCGAAGTGACCGCTCAGATCACCGTCTCGCACGACGAGCTCGACGAAGTGGGGGCTTCCATCGTTCAGCAACTGCAAGCCATCGTGGGATCCGGTTCGAAACCGGGCATCCGAGTGCGACGCAGGCCGATGGCACTGCCTTCCGAGGTGGCTCACCTGCCCGATCCGGCCACCCGTCCCGAACCTCGCGTGAAGATCCACCCCGCTTCTCGAGTCGTCATCCGCGACGGCGTTCAAGTGGCGTTGACCAAAATGGAGTTCGACCTCCTGCTGTTCTTGGCGCAGCGTCCGCAAAAAGTCCACAACCGCCAGGAAATACTGCGAGCGGTTTGGGGCTACGAACACACGGTGTCCACCCGAACCATCGACGTGCACATTCGGCGCCTGCGCAGGAAGCTCGGCAATGACCTCGACTTGATCACCACCGTGCGGGGTGTCGGGTACCGGTTCGACGCGACCGACGAAGTCGTCATCGACTCCGAAGGAGTCCAGCAGGAGCCGGACGCACCAGCCGGCGGCAGGCTCCGCCCCGCCTTCCACCAAGCCGACGTCGGCTGACTCCCGAAGTCGTGGTGGATCGTGTCGCGAACCGCCCGGCGCCGCGGGCTGCTGGGGCAGCGCCGAGCGCTACCCGCTCGGTGGAAATGCGGCAGCGCGGAACAGGTGGCGGTGGCGAGTGCGCGATTCGCCGATTCCCGGGACCCGATCAGTTCGATCGTCGCCTTCGCCGGCCGCACCCCACTCTGCCGCAATCCCGGTCAGTTCCACTCCGCGCGCAGCAGTCGAAACGGCAATCGCTCACCTCGGGACGAACGCAACAGCGGCCTCAGCAACAGTTTCCAGCAACTGGTCGGACGGATTTCCCCGCAACGGCTCGGTTTCGGCCACGATCACGCTTCGGCCGCTGACCTCGGAGTCGTAGTGGTGCCCGGTGAAGTGCACATCCGGCAGCACCGGCCTGATGTCGCCGGTCCCGTGCACATCGATGAGCCGCTTGAACGAGTAGGCGTCTCGGGATCGGGGCATCTTAACTCGGGAAACCAGCACGGCCATCGCGTTGCCGTTGTCATCGGTCACCTCGAATTGGAGGCGGTCCAACTGCTGGCACGGCTTGCGGAGGAAGAACTCCTGCACCTCCCCGAAGGACAACGCCCAACAAGCAGCTCGCCCATCGGCGTGTTTGCGGCCTTGCCGCAGCCCCAGCTGCCGCCACGCCTGCTTCGGTTTGCCCGACCGGGCCGTCTGCTTGGCTTTCGACAGGTTGGCCCGGATTCCCCTGATCACAGCGGATTCTGCCGCGGAAACAGCGGAAGAGCTCCCGATCGAGCCGGCGAGCGTGGCGGTGCCGGCACCTCCTCCACCGGCGGCCATCAACAGCGCTGTTCCCACTGCGACCGCAGCGGTCCCGCCGCGCCCCTTCGGGGCGTGGATGGGGTACTTGGTTCCGTCCGGCCTGCTTCGAAAGCCGATCAGCGACATGACCCTCCCCAATTGATGATCTTGCTCCCGACAAGATCACCCACCCGGCTGGGTCGAGGCAGCCAAACGGAGCAATATAGCCCTTTCGGATGAGTTGAGCGGGTGCGCTCAGCACCTCCCGCACCTCGGTCAAGCGGGCGACAGCGGACGACCGGGACAGCTGCGCGAACCGCTGCGCCCGGCCAACCGCCGCCGTCAGGGTGAGCAGGTGCTCAGGAAGGAGGCCCACCAGTGCCAGCAGCGCCGCACCGCTCCGCTCTGCGCTGCGCCACATCCACCGTGATGTCGCGGAACCCCTTCTCGGTACGACGGGTGTTGAGCGTGACCGTGTCCCCGGGCACCCGCGTGGCGGCGCACGCCACCTCACTGGGGCGAGTGCTGCTGGCTTGGGAACCAGCGGAACGCGTCGAGCAGG
>NZ_AYJW01000046.1 GCF_000497205.1 Saccharopolyspora rectivirgula DSM 43747 | reverse complement strand
CCTCCAGCAGCCGCTCCGCCGGCGCTTTGTCATCCACAGTAGACAAGGCGGTTCTCCTACTTCTGCTTCGGGTCGAGCGCGTCCCGCACGGTGTCACCGAGCATCACGAACGCCAGCACCGTGACCACCAGGAACATCGCCGGGAAGAACAGCAGGTGCGGGGCGACGGTGATGTACCGGCGGGATTCGGCGATCATCACGCCCCAGGACACCACCGGCGACCGCAGCCCGAGCCCGAGGAACGACAGGGTCGCTTCCGTGCCGATGAACCCGCCCAGCGCGATCGTGGCGTAGACGGTGACCGGCGCCAGGCAGTTCGGCAGCATGTGCCGGAAGATGATCCGCGTCGGACTGGCCCCCAGCGCCCGAGCCGCTTTGACGTAGTCCTGCTGCCGGGCCGAGATGGCCGCCGAACGCATGATGCGCATGGCCATCGGCCAGGAGAGCAGGGAGATCGACAGGATCACCAGGGTCACGATGCGGACCGGGTCGGGCGCTGCGGTCGCCGGGTTCAGCGTGGTGAGGATGACGATCGCACCCAGCACGAACGGCAGGCCGATGAAGATCTCACCGATCCGGGAGAGCAGGCTGTCCAGCCAACCCCCGGCGTAGCCGGCGATCAGACCGACCACCGAGCCGATGAGCACGGTGGCCAGCGTGGCCAGCAGGCCGACCATGATCGTGGCGCGGGCGCCGTAGATGCAGCGGGCGTAGATGTCGCGTCCCAGCGTGTCGTAGCCGAACCAGGCTTCAGCGGACGGGCCCTGCCGGGCTTTGCTCAGGTCCTGCACGTTGGGATCCACCGAGGTGAACAGCTGCGGGAACAGCGCCATCACCACCAGCACGGCGATGATGCCCATCGAGACCAGGAACATCGGCCGGCGGCGCAGCTCGTACCAGGCGTCCGCCCACAGGCCGCGCGGCTTGTCCTGTTTCTTCGGCGCAGCGGAGCCCGCTTCGGGCACCGCTGCCGGGGCGGTCTCGACCAGACCGGTGTCAGCAGGCTTAGTCATATCGGATCCTCGGGTCCAGAACCGCGTAGAGCACGTCCACGAGCAGGTTCATCACCAGGTACACAAGAACCAGCAGGGTGACGATTCCGGTGACGGTCGCCCCTTCCTGGGTCAGGATGGCGTCGTAGATCAACCCGCCGATGCCGCGGATGTTGAACACGCCTTCGGTGACGATGGCACCGCCCATCAGCGTGCCGAGGTCGGTGCCCAGGAAGGTCAGCACCGGGATGATCGAGTTGCGCATCAGGTGCACCCAGACCACCCGACGCGGCTCGAGCCCCTTCGCCACCGCGGTGCGCACGTAGTCGGCGCGCTTGTTCTCCATCAGGCTGGTCCGGGTCAACCGGGCCACGTAGGCCATGGAGAGACTGCCGAGGACGAACCCGGGCACGATCAGCTCGCCCCAGGTGGCTTGGCTGCTCACGCTGGGCCGGATGATGCCCAACTCGGTGCCGAGCACGACCTGCAGCACGAAACCGGTGACGAACACCGGCAGCGAGATCAGGAACAGCGTCGAGATCAGCACCAGGTTGTCGAGGAAGCCGCGGCCGCGCAGACCGGTCAGCACGCCCGCAGCGATGCCGATGACCGCCTCGATCACCAGGGCCACCACCGCGAGGCGGATGGTCACGGGATAGGCGTTGGCGACCAGTTGGCTGACTTGGATTCCCGAATAGGTCTCCCCGAAATCCCCCTGCAGCAGCTGCCACAGGTACTTGAAGTACTGGACGAAGACCGGGTCGTCCAAGTTGTACTTCTCGGTCATTTCCGCGACGTACGCGGGTGGACAGGGCCGGTCTCCGCAGCGCCCGGCGAACGGATCACCGGGCAGTGCCCAGACCAGCGCGTAGATGATGAAAGTCGTCCCGATGAAAACCGGGATCAGCTGCAGCAGTCGCCGCAACACGTAGCGCCCCACGCGAACCTCCTCCAGGACGCAAGCCGGGTCCGGCCTTCGCCAGGCCGGACCCGGTCACACGAGGTCAGGACACCAGCTTGACGGTTTCCAGGTTGAGCTGCCGGTCGAAGGTGATGGTCACGTTGTCGAGGTTCTCCGACCAACCGACGACCGCCTGCTGGTCCCACAGCGGAATGGACGGCATGTCCTTGGCCAGGATCTTCTCCGCCTCCGCGTAGAGCTTGTTGCTCTCCTCGGTGGTCGGCGCCTGGTCCGCGCGGTCCATCGCGGCGTCGAACTCGGGGTTGCTGTAGCGCATGTAGTTCGACGACGCGCCGGTGCGGTAGATCTTGCCGAGGAAGGTCTCCGCCGCCGGGTAGTCACCCAGCCAGCCGAAGCGGAACGGCCCGGTGTGCCCGTTCTCGTCGTGGATCTTCTGGAATTCCGCGAAGGTCGGCACCGGGTTGTAGGTGCAGTCCAGATCGAGGTTGTTCTTCCACTGGCCGCAGACGGCCTCGATCCACTCCTGGTGCCCGCCGTCGGCGTTGGAGGTGATGGTGATCGGCCCGCGGAAGCCGCTCTCGGCCAGCAGCTGCTTGGCCCGCTCCGGGTTGAACTCGCAGTACTCGCCGCAGCCGCCCACCTGGTAGTCCGGGATCGAGCCCTCCGGCACCCAGCCGACGGCCGGGGTGTAGGCGCCGTTGAAGATGGTGTCGATGATCTCCTGCCGGTTGATGGCCATCGACAGGGCGTGCCGCACCCGCGGGTCCTGGAACTTCGGGTCGTAGAGCGGGATCTGCAGCGCGTTGTTGCTCAGCAGCGGCTTCTTGGCGCCGCGGCCCTGCAGGTCGGCTTCCCACTTGTCGCCGACCATCGCCGACGCCGGGAGCTGGTCGAGGAAGTCGAGGTTGCCCGAAACCAGGTCCTGGTAGGCGGTTTCGAGTTCGTTGTAGATGCGGAACTCGACCCCGTTGATCTGCGGCTTGTTCTTGCCGGCGTAGTCCTCGTACTTGGTGAGCTTGATGTAGGCGTTGGGCTGGCGGTCTTCGAACTTGAACGGCCCGTTGCCGATCGGGTGCTCCTCGAAGCCCTTGGGGTCTTGGAAGAACTTCTCGGGCAGCGGCGAGAAGGCCGTGTAGCCCAGCATCGTCGGGAAGGTCGCGAACGGGGCCTTGAGGGTCACCTCGAAGGTCAGGTCGTCGATGACCTTCAGCCCCGACATCTCCTTGGCGGACGGTTCGGGGGCTTTCTGCGGCCCCTGGTCACCGTCGGGGTCCGGCGGGTTGACCTCGTCGTAGCCCTGGATGTGCTCGAAGAAGGAGGCCGTGGACTGCCCGTTGGGGGCGTAGGCCGCGTAGTTCCAGGCCTTGACGAAGCTTTCCGCGGTCACCGGTGAGCCGTCGTGGAACGTCCAGCCCTGCTTGAGCTTGATCGTGTAGACCTTGTTGTCGTCCGTCTCGATCGACTCGGCCACCTCGTTGTACGGCTCGGAGGTGAACTCGTCGTAGGCGACCAAACCGGTGAACATCGCGTCCAACACGTTGCCGCCACCGACTTCGGTGGTATTTGTTGGAACCAGTGGATTCTCCGGCTCGACCGAGTTGACGACGATGACGCCGTCCGCGGACGCTCCGCTGCCCCCTCCGCCGCAGGCGCTGGCGAGCAGGCCCACGGCGAGCGGCGCCGCAATCAATGCGGCAAAGCGTCGTTTACGCATACGTCCTCCTGTTTCCACGCGCGCGACCCACCGCAAGCAAAGTGGATGGGGTCATCACGCCGACGGAGATTTCACCGCCGCGTCAGACGTGCGTAAACATATTTGAAGCCGAAGAATTCGCAATGGACTGTCACAAAGCCGTCACTTTCTTTCTCGATTCAGCACCCCCTTCTTCCGCATAGTGGAACACGGTTCTTATCATCTGAGAACTAACTGATAGAGAGCGCGATACCGTCCAAAATGTCGTGTTCACTGACCGTGAGTGAATCGATACCGGAACGCTCGGAGAGCTCCTCGGCCAGCTTCTTGACCACCAACGATCCACCGCCGATGACGTCCACCCGACCCGGGTGCATGGAACCGATGGCGGCCCGCTGCTCGTGCGTCATTCCGAGCAGATCATCGGTAATCGAATTGATCTTTTTCTGGGAAATACGGGAAAGGTGAATTGCGACCGGGTCGTATTCCGGAAGATTCTGCGCGATGGCGGAAAGCGTGGTGATCGTTCCCGCGACCCCGACCCAGGTGCGCGCACCCGAACAATCCACCACCGCGAACGCCTCGTCCAGCACCTGGCGGGTCACCTTCTCGGCCTCCCGGACCTCCTCCGCGGTGGGCGGGTCGCTGTGCAAGCAGCGCTCGGTCAACCGCACGCACCCGATGTCCACCGAGCGGGAGGCGGAGATCTCGGCCCGCAGCCCGTCCCACGAACCCACCACGAGCTCGGTGGAACCACCGCCCACATCGGTCACCACGAACGGCCCGTCCGCCGGCTCCAGGTCACCGACCGCGCCGGTGAAGGACAGCCGGGCCTCCTCCTCGCCGCTGATCACCTCGGCGTCCACCCCGAGCGTGCGGCGCACCATCTCGAAGAAGTCCTCGCGGTTCTCCGCGTCCCGGGTCGCCGACGTGGCCACCATGCGCACCTTCTCCACGCCCTTGCGCAACGCGATGGCCGTGTAGTCGGCCAGCGCCTTGCGGGTGCGCTCGATGGCCTCCTCCGCCAACCTGCCGGTGGCGTCCACCCCCTGGCCGAGTCGGACCACCTGCATCGTGCGGACGATGTCGCGCAGGTCCTTCCTGCCGTCCTCGTGCACGGTCACATCCGCCACCAGCAGGCGGATCGAGTTGGTGCCGCAGTCGATGGCCGCGACCCGTGGCATGGGCTTCCTCCTCGTCGTCGTCGGCCCGGCGGGCGGGTGCCGCCGGATAGCGCCAAGTCTCCACGCTATCGAGCCCGACCTGCACCCGCGCCGACACCGCCCGGGGCTCCCGGCGACCGCGGTGAACCGGACGAAAGCCGCCGAGTCCCGTCGAGGTCTCGTGCTGACGGCGGATCTCGGCCTAATCTTCAGGAATGCGCCGCAATGACTCGCCACCAGCAATCGACTACCGGACCCACCGGGTGACCAACCAGGCCCCGCCGCTGGACGGGTTCGATCCGCTGGCCTGCGATCCCGCGCTGCAGGGCGTTATCGACCGCTACCGCCTCGACGACCTGTCCGAGCTCGCCGAACGAGCCGGCTCCGCCGAAGCCCGGGAGCAAGGCCGGCTCGCCAACGAGAACCCGCCCGTGCTGCGCACCCACGACCGCTACGGGAACCGCATCGACGAGGTGGAATTCCACCCGTCCTGGCACTGGCTGATGTCCCAGGCCATCCACCACGGCCTGCACGCCGCCCCCTGGACGCAGCCCAGCGGTCGAGCCCACCTGCGCCGGGCCGCCGGGTTCTACCTGTGGTCCCAAGCCGAAGCCGGGCACGGGTGCCCGGTGTCCATGACCTACGCCGCGGTGCCCGCCCTGCGCCACAACCCCGAGCTGGCCGAAGAGCTCGTGCCCAAGCTCGCCTCCCGCGACTACGACCCCGTCCTGCGCCCACCGGCGGAGAAAACGGCGCTGCTGGCCGGGATGTCGATGACCGAGAAGCAGGGCGGCTCCGACGTGCGGGCCAACACCACCACCGCGGAACCGCTCGGCGACGGGACCTACCGGCTCGTCGGGCACAAGTGGTTCACCTCGGCGCCGATGAACGACGTGTTCCTCACCCTGGCGCAAGCCCCGGGCGGGCTGAGCTGCTTCCTGGTGCCCCGCGTGCTGCCGGACGGCAGCCGCAACGAGATCCGCCTGCAGCGGCTGAAGGACAAGCTGGGCAACAAGTCCAACGCCTCCTCGGAGATCGAGTACACCGGCGCCATCGGGCACCTCATCGGCGAAGAGGGGCGCGGTGTCCGCTGCATCATCGAAATGGTTTCGATGACCCGGTTGGACTGCGTGCTCGGTTCAGCGGCCAACATCCGCATCGCCCTGTCCGAAGCCGCCCACCACGTCCAGCACCGCAGCGCGTTCGGCCAGCGCCTGGCCGACACCCCGCTGATGCAGCAGGTCGTCGCCGACCTGGCGGTGGAATCGGAAGCCGCCACGGCCCTGGCGATGCGACTGGCCGCCGCGGTGGACTCCGGGGAGAACTCCCTGCTGCGCCTGGCCCTGCCGGCCACCAAGTTCTACGTGTGCAAACGCGCCCCCGGCGCGGTGGCCGAAGCCCTGGAATGCCTGGGCGGCAACGGGTACGTCGAAGAATCCGGCATGCCCCGGCTGTACCGGGAAGCGCCGCTGATGTCCATCTGGGAGGGTTCCGGCAACGTCACCGCGCTCGACGTGCTGCGGGCCCTGCGCAAACAACCGGAATCGGCCGAAGCGGTGCTGGCCGAGCTGGGCAGCGCCACCGGGGCCAACGCGGACTACGACGCGGCGGTGCGCCACCTGCGGGACCAGCTGACCCGCCCGGAACCCGCCGCGGCCCGGCAGCTCGCCCAGCAGCTCGCCGTCACCCTCCAAGCCAGCCTGCTGCTGCGGTACGCGCCGCAAGAGGTCAGCGACGCGTTCGTGGCGACCCGGCTGCAGAACCCGCAGCACACCTACGGCGCTGCCCCGGTGGCGGCGGCCGCGAAGCTGGTGGAGCGCGTCACCCCGCGCTGAGCCGGTCGGCTGCCGCGGCCTCCGGCTGCGGCAGCCCGGTCAGCGGTTGAGCAAGTAGCGGTGCTCCGGCCAGCGCTGCGCGATCAAGTCGACGACCTCGTCACCGAACGGGTTCACCCCGGGGCCTTTGGCCAACGCATGGGCCAAGTGGACGTGCAAGCACTTGACCCGCCCCGGCATGCCGCCGGCGGTGACCTGGGTGCCCAGCGGCTCCAACGCGTCGCGTTCGGCCAAGTAGGACTCGTGCGCCCGCCGGTACTGCTCGGCCAGTTCCGGGTCCTGCGAGAGCCGCTCGGTCATCTCCCGCATCAGCCCCTCGGCTTCCAGCGTGGAGACGTTGGAGACCAGCGGAGGTGACGTCAAGTAGTAGAGGGTCGGGAACGGGGTGCCGTTCTCCAACCTGGGCCAGGTCTGCACCACGGTCGGCTCCCCGTTCGCGTCCCGCGCTGCGATCGCGTGCAGCCCCCGGGGAGGCCTGCCGAGCTGACGCGCGACGATCTCCCGCTCCTCCTCGGTGACCAACGCAGGAGGGCGCCTGCTCGAACTCACCGTCACGATTCCTTCCCCAGCAGCGAATTCCACAACTCCTCGTACCACGGGACATCGCCGGCCGCCGGTCGTGGCCGCTCCGGAGCTTCCGGCGAGGTGTCCGGGAGCTCCACGATATAAGGGGTTTCGCCGGGGCGGACGTACCCCAGCCGCTCCCGGGCCTCGGCCTCCACATGGGCCGGATCGTTGAGCTCCCGCTTGCGCTGCTCGAGCTGCTCGACCTCGCGCAACAGCTGTTCCTGCCGCTGCCGCTGCTCGTCCAGTTCGGCCTGCTGGCTCAAGTAGGTGCGCAACGGCACCGAGATGCTCAGCGCCATCGCGCACACCACGGTGGCGAGCACGGCGGCCCGGCGCGTGGAGGAGAGCTGGAACGCCCCGGCCGTGCTCGCCCTGGCCCGATTCGCCTTCGTCCGCGGCCGGGCCGTGCTCTGCCGGCCCGGCTTGCGGACTTTGGTCTTGGCCGCGGTGCCGGTCCGGCGAGCGCGCGCACCGGGACGCCCAGCCGAGGATTCCTCCCGGCGGCCGCGCCGTCCGCGGTTCGGTGAAGCCCGCCCGACCGGCATCAGCTCAGTTCTCCGGGGTGAACCGCGGGAAGGCCAGCTCGCCGGCGTAGCGGGCGGCGTCGCCGAGCGCTTCCTCGATGCGCAGCAGCTGGTTGTACTTGGCGACCCGCTCGCTGCGCGCCGGGGCACCGGTCTTGATCTGGCCGCAGCCGGTGGCCACCGCCAGGTCGGCGATCGTGGTGTCCTCGGTCTCGCCGGAGCGGTGGCTCATCATGCACTTGTAGCCGCTGGAGGTGGCCAGCCCGACCGCGTCCAAGGTCTCCGAGAGGGTGCCGATCTGGTTGACCTTGACCAGCAGCGCGTTGGCCACGCCGCGGTTGATGCCGTCCTCCAACCGCTCCGGGTTGGTGACGAACAGGTCGTCCCCGACCAGCTGCACCTTGTCACCGACCTCGGAGGTCAGCTGCTTCCAGCCGTCCCAGTCGTCCTCGGCCAGCGGGTCCTCGACGGACACCAGCGGGTAGGAGTTGAGCAGCTCGCCGTAGTACTGGGCCATCTGCTCGGCGGTGCGCTTGCTGCCCTCGAACTGGTAGCTGCCGTCGGAGAAGAACTCGGTGGCGGCCACGTCGAGGGCCAGCACGATGTCGCGCCCCGGCTTGTACCCGGCCTTCTCGATGGCCGAGACCAGCAGGTCCAGCGCTTCCCGGTTGTTCGGCAGGTCCGGGGCGAAACCACCTTCGTCACCCAGCCCGGTGGCCAGGCCCTTGGACTTCAGCACCGACTTGAGGGCGTGGTAGGTCTCCGCACCCCAGCGCAGCGCTTCGGCGAAGGAGTCCGCGCCGATCGGGGCGATCATGAACTCCTGGATGTCCACCCCGGTGTCGGCGTGCGCGCCGCCGTTGAGGATGTTCATCATCGGGACCGGGAGCACGTGCGCGTTGGGGCCGCCGACGTAGCGGAACAGCTCCAGGCCCGACGACTCCGCCGCCGCCTTGGCCACGGCCAGCGACACGCCCAGGATCGCGTTGGCGCCGAGCCGGGACTTGTCCGGAGTGCCGTCCAGGTCGACCAGCTTCTGGTCGACCACGCGCTGCTCGGTGGCGTCGAGCCCGGCCAGCTCGGGACCGATCTCGTCCAAGACCGCCGCAACGGCTTTCTCCACACCCTTGCCGCCGTAGCGGGCGGCGTCACCGTCGCGCAGCTCGACAGCCTCGTGCTCGCCGGTCGAGGCACCAGACGGAACTGCGGCACGACTGAGGGTGCCATCTTCGAGTGCCACTTCGACCTCGACGGTGGGGTTTCCGCGGGAGTCGAGGATCTCGCGGGCACCGACCTGCTCGATGATCGCCACGTGTGCTCCTAACCAGCGTTCGAACTATGGAGGTGCGGCCTCGGGGGCCGGGTCTGCACCGGACAGCAGACCGGTCTCCGGACGACCACTTATGAGCCTAACCGGCTAGTCGGGTGACACACCGCAGACTCGCACGGACCGACCGAGCAGGCCCAGCGGGACACGCAGCAACCAGGGGAGATCCCGGGCAAATCGATTCGGTGCGCGTTCCGCGGCGCCCGGGCCGACCCGGTTGGCCGAAGCACGAGGCGCCCGCATCACCTACCGTGGAGCACGTATGACGTCAGACAGCGCCGTGGAAGCGTTCCGCAAAGCAGAGGACCTGCTCTCGCAGCGTCGACCGTTGGAAGCGCTGCGGGCCCTCACCCCTGTGCTGGACGTCGCCGGCGACAAACCGAGCGTGCAGCTGCTGCTCGGCCGCGCCTACTTCCACTCCGCCCAGCTCCGGCGGGCCGAGGAAGCGCTGCTGCGGGTGCTCGAACTGGACCCCTCCGACCACTACGCGCGGCTGATGCTGGGCCGGACGCTGCAGCGGCAGGGCCGGTTGAACGAAGCCCGCACCCAGCTGCGGCTGGCGGCGACGATGCACCCGGACCCGGCCTACCAGGAAGCGCTCGGCGAGATCAACGCCCGGATCGCCAACCTGTCCTAGCAGCCGGTCAGCTGCGCCGGCTGGCGACCTCGGCGTACCGCTCGGCCATGGCGAACACCTTTTGGGCGTACTCGACCGAGTTGTTGTACGACATCACAGCCGACCACCAGCCGGCGCCGGTGCTCAAGTCCCGTCCCCCGGCGCACAGGTAGCGGGCGGCGGCCATGGCCGCGTCGTCGATGTTCTGCGGATCGCCGATGCCGTCCCCGTTCCCGTCGGTCGCCCACTTGTTCCAGGTGGAGGGGATGAACTGCAGCGGACCGACGGCCCGGTCGAACACCGCGTCCCCGTCGAACAGCCCGCCATCGGTGTCCGGGATGGCCCGCACCCCGGGCGAACCGTCCAGCGCGATCCCGATGATCGGTGCGGAAGGCCGCCCGTCCTCACCCAGCCGGCGACCGGCGAAGCGGCCGTGGTTGGACTCGATCCGGCCGATCCCGGCCAGGGTAGCCCAGGAGAGGTGGCACCCCGGCTGGTGCTCGCGCATGGCCAGCTCGGCGTTGACGTAGGCGACCACCGCCCGGGCGGGGATGTCGACCACCGCGGCGACCTGGTCCGCCCACTGCCGGACCGGGTCGGGGTCGGCGGCGGCCGCGGGGAGCTCCGGCAGCGGCTTCTCCTCCGGGGCGGTCGAGCCGGGTTCGACCTGGGCGGGTTCGACCGGTTGCACCGGAGGCGGACCGGCGACCGGAGCCGGGGCCGGGGTGCTGAGCACGTGGAGCAGCCCAACTCCGCCAGCTGTCGCCGCCAGCAGCAGCAGGGCTGCGCCCAGCCGCCCCAGCGCGGCGAGCACGGGCGGGGTGTCTCTGATCACGCAGCAGAGGCTACTTGGGAGTAGTTATTCGGTCACTACTCCTCCGGACAGCAGTTTCCGGCTCTTCTTCCCGTAGTAGTCGGCGTAGTTGATGACTTCCTGCACGTAGTCGCGGCTCTGGTTGTAGGTGAGCAGGGCCTTCCAGAACCGGTCCGGCTGCTGCAGGTCCCCACCCACCGAACACAGGTAGCGGGCGGCTGCCATGGCCGCGTCGTCGATGTCGTTCGGGTCGGCGACGCCGTCACCGTCGGCGTCCACACCCCACTCGCGCCAGCTCTCCGGGATGAACTGGAGCGGGCCGACGGCCCGGTCCCACTGCTCGTCGCCGTCCAGCTCTCCCCCGTCGGTGTCCTCGATGCGCTTCACCCCGGGACTGCCGTCCAGCGCCGGGCCGATCACCGGGCGGTCCGGCCTGCCGGTCTGGTCCAGCTTCGCCCCGCCGTACCGGCCGTGGCTGGACTCCACCGCCCCGATGCCGGCCAGCACGGTCCAGGTCAGGTGGCACTCCGGCATGGACTGCTCGAGCGCGCGCTGGGCGTAGCCGTAGGCCTGCAGCGCCGCGCGCGGGATGTTCAACCCGTCGGCCAACGCCTCCGACCAGTCGACCAGCTGCCGCTGCGGACGCTCCTCGGCCGACAGCGGAGGCCCGCCGGGAACGTGCAGCCGCACCTGCGGCGGCGGGACCCCGGCGTCCGGCGGCGCTTCCGCGGGGGGCGGCTCGAACGGGGCGACCTGCTTCTCCTGCTCCGGCGCCGGGGAGCACGACAGCAGCACGGTGAGCGCAGGGGCCAGAACCAGCCAGAACAGGCGCGGCAACAACATCCTCCCTCTACGCACACCAGGACTGCCGGTGCTCCGGGCGGCGGAGCACAGCTGAGCCGGAGATCAAGTCAAGCACAGGACCGGTCAGCCCAGGCCGGAGTCCGGCAAATCGGTTAGCAGTTCGCGCCATTCAGCGGAGTCCAGCTGTCGCGGATCCTTGCCGGCTTCTCGCGCCCGCCGCTCGGCCGCCCGGATCCGCTCGGCGAACTCCAGCGCCACTGCGCGCAGCTCGTCCTCCGGGTCGGCCCCGGCCAGCTTGGCCCGAGCGGCGATGGCGAAGAGCTCCTCCCCCGCGGAACCGCCGAAGTCCAGCTCGTCGACCGGAACCCCGGCCCTGCTGGCCCGCTGCACCAGCTTGGCCGCCAGCGCCACCGCGGGCTGCCCCAGCGCCACGCCGTCCACGATGGAATCGCGCTGCTTCTCCTGCTGCTTGAGCTCTTCCCAGCGGGCGTGCTGCGACTCGGCGTCCAGCACTTGCCCGTCCTCGGCGAACACGTTCGGATGCCGGGAAACGAGCTTGCCCACCAGCCCGGCCGCCACCTCGTCGATGTCGAAGGGATCGGCCTCGTCCTCGGCCGCCACCCGGGCGTGGAACAGCACCTGCAGCAGCACGTCACCCAGCTCTTCGCGCATCGCCCCGCGATCCCGCTGCGCGATGGCGTCCAGCAGCTCGTAGGTCTCCTCCACCAAGTACTTGCGCAGCGTTCGGTGGTCCTGCTGGGCGTCCCACGGGCAGCCGCCCGGGGAGCGCAACCGGTCCATCACCGCGACCGCGTCCAACAACTCCACCCCGGTGGGCGCCGGCGCGGAGACCACCGGGGCCCCCGCCGCGCTGAGCCCCTTGGACTCGGCGGAGCTGAGCTCGCCGGCGACCAGCACGACCGGCTCCCGAGCGGCCTGCCGCAGCAGCTCCTCCACCGCGGGCGGCTCGGTCGCCCCCAGCTCCCGCCGCAAACTGCCGGACACCCCGGACTCGGCGTACACCGCGCTGGCACCGCGCAGCAGCCGCACCGCCGCGGCGGGCACCACATCGCCGAGCCGGTCGTCCACCAGCACGACCGCGCAGCCGTGCGCCACCTCGAGCTCAGTGTTCATAGCACAATCGTCCCCATCCAGCGGAACAACACGTCATCCGCACGTTCGCGGGCCAACGGCCCAAGGGTTCAGCCTACTTCGGCCCGAACGGGTGAAAACCAAAATCCCCTGGTCTCCTCCTCGTTGGGGACAGCGGTGAGCGCAATCGGATCCCACACCCCGTAGCGCGGGCTGAGCTGCACGCCGACCCGGTCCGCCGTGACCGCCAGCAGCCGGGTGCCCACCGCCTCCAGCACCTGGTCGTCGAGAGGCGCCGCATCGCGGACCACCTGCTCGTCGGCCGACCGCTGCTTGACCCGGGCCACGACCCACTGCCCGCTGCGGGGCCGGGGCTCGAAAGCCACCACGGTACCCGGCAGAGCGCCGAAGAGCGGTGTCATCGCGGCGACCTCCGGATCCTCGGCTGCCGTCATCCGCTGGTCGACGACGACCTGCCCACCGGCCCGCCGCTCCTCCTGCAGCAACCGGTCCGCCTCCTGCGGCCCCATCGCCATCCGGCGGGCCTTCTCCCCGGCTTCCCGGCGGTCGGCGGCCTGCACGTAGTCCACCGTCACCGCGAGCCGCGGAACGTACTTGCGCCCCAGCTCGGTGAGCAACAGCGCCGACCTCGCCATCGACCGGGCCTGCTGCGGGGTGAGCAGGCTCCCCCGCGTGATCTCCTCGACCCCGCCGTGGCGGTCGATGACCTCCTCGACCCGACCCGGGGAAACCCGCAGGCCTTCGCGCTGCGCCACCTGCTCGACCAGTTCCTGCTTGACCAGGTGACCAGCGATCTCCCGAGCGCTGTCGTCCAGCCGGCCCTGCTGCTGCAACCGCTGCTCGAGATCCGGGTCCTGCGCGAAGGCCTCCCGCATCCAGGACTGCACCTCGGCGACCGGGATCCGGGTCCCACCGACGATCGCGGCAGCACCCGCCCTACCGGGTTCCACGCCGCAGCCGGTGAGCAGCACCGCGGCGACGGCCCCCAGCACGAGCAGACGCGCCCGGCGGATCATGGCGAACCTCACGGCGGCCACCCTCTCACGAGATCAACTCGCGGTGAAGTCCCACCGCGCGGCAAAACCCGCTCCCACCCCCGGAAGCGTCACGGCACCGCTGCCCGCGGGCCCCTCACTCCCGGTCTTCTTCTTCCTCCTCCGCCGCCGGGCTGACCTCCAACTGGAAATCGGGCCCGTGCCGCTCGGTCCCGGTGATGACCGCCTGTTCGAGGACCTGCGCCCCCTTCCGCTCGCGGCGCATCATCGGGTCGCTGCGCAGGTCCTTCATCAACGCCACGCAGAGCAGGACCATCACCACCAGGAACGGCGCCGAGGCCAGGAAGGTGAGGTTCTGGATACCGCTGAGCGCGTCCTCCCCGCCGATGATCAGCATGATCGCGGCCACCGCACCGGTCGCCGCACCCCAATACACCACGATCCAGCGCTTGGGGGTGATCGAGCCGCGCTGGGACAGCGTGCCCATCACCACCGAGGCCGCGTCCGCGCCCGAGACGAAGAAGATCGCCACCAGGACCATCACCAGCACCGAGGTGACCCCCGCTATCGGCAGGGTCTCCAGCACCGAGAAGGTCTGGGCCTCCTCGCTGCCGGTCCCGAAGACGTTGATCCCGCTCCGCTGGGTGTGGATCGCGGTGCCGCCGAGGATGGAGAACCAGATGATGCTCACCACGCTGGGCACCAGGATCACCCCGCCGACGAACTGGCGGATGGTGCGCCCGCGGCTGATCCGGGCGATGAACATGCCGACGAACGGCGTCCAGGAGATCCACCACGCCCAGTAGAAGATCGTCCAGCTCGACAACCAGCTGTTCATCTCCTCGCCGCCGGTGGCGCCGGAGCGGGAAGCCATCTCCCCGAAGTCCCGCACGTAGTCACCGATGGACATCGGCACCAGGTCGAGCACGAACACGGTCGGCCCGGCCACGAAGATGAACACCGCCAGGATCAGCGCCAGCACCATGTTGATGTTGGACAGCCACTGGATGCCGCGGGCGATGCCGGACACGGCCGAGGCGATGAAGCAGATGGTCAGCACCACGATGATCAGCACCAGGACGGTCTGCCCGATGTTGCCGATCCAGCCCACCGCCTGCATGCCGCTGCGGATCTGCAGGGTGCCCAACCCGAGGGAGGCCGCGGAACCGAAGAGGGTGGCGAACAGCGCCAAGATGTCGATCACCTTGCCCGCCGGGCCGTTCGACCGGCGCGACCCGATCAGCGGGGTGAACACCGCGCTGATCGTCTGCCGGCGGTCGCGGCGGAACGCCGAGTAGGCGATGGCCAACCCGACCACCGCGTAGATCGACCACGGGTGGAGCGTCCAGTGGAACAGGGAGGTGGCCATGGCGACTTCGATCGCTTTGTCGCTCTCCGGCGGCACCGTGCCCGGTGGTGGTTCGACGAAGTGGGCCAGCGGCTCGGCGATGCCGAAGAACATCAGCCCGATGCCCATGCCGGCGCTGAACATCATGGCTATCCAGGACACGGTGTGGAACTCCGGGGCTTCCCCGTCCTTGCCCAGCGGCACCGATCCGTACCGGCTGAAGGCCAGCCACACCGCGAAGATCACGAAACCGGTGGCGGCGAGCACGAACGCCCACCCGCCGTTGGTCACCAGCCAAGCCAACCCGGCGTCAGCGGCCGCCGCCAGCGTTTCGGTGGACAGCACACCCCAGCCGACGAAGAAGACGGTGATGACCGCGGTCACCCCGAAGACCACGAAATCGGTGCGTGGTGAACGCGCACTCGATTCGAGCTGGGAGCGCTGCCCAGGCTCGGGGCTCTGCTTGCTCATGGCTCCCGCGCCTCCCTCGTGACGCTGACGGACGGGTCAACCGTCACGCCGAGGCGGTATCCGGGCAACTCAAAGCCACTGACCGGGGGTTGTCGGCCTCCCAGCCTGCGAGAGCCCCGGCAAGATCGCACGCCAGCGGAGCCCGGACGGGTCAGGCGCTGGCGGCGGCCGGCTTGGCGAGCAGCGAGGTCAAGAACTTCGTGCACCACTCGAGCAGCTGTTCGTCCCGCAGCGGCGGCGCACCGATCCGCCCGCCCGCAGCGCCTTCGGTGGGCCGGGGCAGCGAAACGGTCCGCACCGCGGCCTTGTACACCGCCTTCGGGTACAGCCGCTTGAGCCGCACCGTCTGCGAGTCGGCCAGCTCCAAGGGGGCGAACCGCAGCGAGGACCCCTGCAGGGTCACCTCCCGCACCCCGAAGGACCGGCAGACCTGGCGGAACCGGGCCACCTGGAGCAACCGCTCCACCGACTCCGGCAGCGGGCCGTAGCGGTCCGCCAGCTCCTCGCGGATGGCGTCCAGGCCGGCCTCGTCCGGGGCCGCGGCGATCTTGCGGTACGCCTCCAGCCGCAGCCGCTCGCCCGGCACGTAGTCGTGCGGGATGTGGGCGTCCACCGGCAGGTCGACCCGGACCTCGGGCAGGTCCTCCTCGCCGGCACCGGCTCCGGCCCCGGTGTCCCGCCGGAACGCCTCGACGGCCTCCCCGACCAGCCGGACGTACAGGTCGAACCCGACCCCGGCGATGTGCCCGGACTGCTCGGCCCCGAGGATGTTGCCCGCCCCGCGGATCTCCAGGTCCTTCATCGCCACCGCCATGCCGGCGCCCAGCTCGGAGTTCTGCGCGATGGTGGCCAGCCGGTCGTGCGCGGTGTCGGTCAGCGGTTTCTCCGGCGAGTACAGGAAGTAGGCGTAACCGCGCTCCCGGGCCCGGCCGACCCGGCCGCGCAGCTGGTGCAGCTGGGCGAGCCCGAGCCGGTCCGCCTGGTCCACGATCAGGGTGTTGGCGTTGGAGATGTCCAGCCCGGTCTCCACGATCGTGGTGCACACCAGGACGTCGGCTTCCCGCTCCCAGAACCCCTGGATGATCCGTTCCAGGCGGTCCTCGTTCATCTGCCCGTGCGCGGTGACGATGCGGGCCTCCGGCACCAGTTCCCGCAGCTTGCGGGCGGTCTTCTCGATGGTGCTGACCCGGTTGTGCACGAAGAAGACCTGGCCGTCGCGCAGCAGCTCCCGGCGGATCGCCGCGGCCACCTGCTTGTCGTCGTAGGGACCGACGTAGGTCAGCACCGGGTGGCGCTCTTCCGGCGGGGTGAGGATGTTGGACATCTCCCGGATGCCCGCCATGCTCATCTCCAGCGTCCGCGGGATCGGCGTCGCCGACATCGTCAGCACGTCGACGTGGGTGCGCAGCGCCTTGATGTGCTCCTTGTGCTCGACCCCGAACCGCTGCTCCTCGTCCACGATCACCAGGCCGAGGTCCTTGTAGCGGACGCCGGTCTGCAGCAGCCGGTGGGTGCCGATGACGATGTCCACCTCGCCGTCGGCCAGCCCCCGGATGGTCTCCTCGGCCTCCTGCGGCGGGGTGAAGCGGGACAGACCGCGGATCCGCACCGGGAAGGAGCGCATCCGGTCGGTGAAGGTGTTCAGGTGCTGCTGGGCCAGCAGCGTGGTGGGCACCAGCACCACCACCTGCTTGCCGTCCTGCACGGCCTTGAACGCCGCGCGCACCGCGATCTCGGTCTTGCCGTAGCCGACGTCACCGCAGATCACCCGGTCCATCGGCACCGGGCGCTCCATGTCGGCCTTGACCTCGTTGATGGCGGCCAGCTGGTCCGGGGTCTCGGTGTAGGGGAAGGCGTCCTCCAGCTCCCGCTGCCACGGGGTGTCGGGGCCGAACGCGTGGCCCGGCGAGGACTGCCGCGCGGCGTACAGCTGGACGAGCTCGGCCGCGATCTCCTTGACCGCCTTGCGGGCCTTGGCCTTGGTGTTCTTCCAGTCCGCGCCGCCGAGCTTGTTCAGCGCGGGCACTTCCCCGCCGACGTAGCGGGTGACCTCGTCCAGCTGGTCGGTGGGGACGAACAACCGGTCGCCCGGCTGGCCGCGCTTGCTCGGCGCGTACTCCAGCACCAGGTACTCGCGGGTGGCCCCGCCGACGGTGCGCTGCACCATCTCGACGTACTTGCCGATGCCGTGCTGCTCGTGCACCACGAAGTCGCCGGGCTTGAGGGCGAGCGGGTCGACCGCGTTGCGGCGCCGGGACGGCATGCGCCGCATGTCCCGGGTGGAGGTCCCGCCGCGCCCGCCGGTCAGGTCGGCTTCGGTGAGCACGGTGAGCCCCACCTCGGGTGCCGAGAAGCCGTCTTCCAGGCCGCCCCGCACCACCGTGACCACGCGCGGCTCGGGTTCACCGGTGAGCCCTTCCGCCGCGTACTTCGCCGCCAGGTCGGCGTCGCGCAGCTGCTGCACGGCCCGCTGCGCCGTGCCGGCGCCGGCCACCACCAGCACCGCCCTGCCCCCGGCGGTGATGCGCTCGCGCAGGTCGCTGAAGGCCCGCTCGATCTCCCCGCGGTAGGCCTCGACCGGCTTGAGCGACAGCCGCACGGTGCTGTCGTCCTCCCCGGCTTCGCTGCTGAGCTGGGACAGCGTCCACCACGGCAGCCCCGCGGCGCGGGTGTGCTCGGCCACCTCGCCGAGACCGCGGTAAGCGGAGGCGCCCAGGTCGATGGGGGCCTTGCCGCCGTCCGCGGCGACCATCCAGGAGGCCTCCAGGAACTCCTGGCCGGTGCGCACCAGGTCCGCGGCCCGGGCGTGGATCTTCTCCGGGTCGGCGAGCAGCACGTGGGTGCCGGCGGGGACGAGATCGGTCAGCAGTTCCATCTCGCCTTCGCACAGCACCGGGATGAGCGCTTCCATCCCCTCGGCCGGCGACCCGGCGGCGATCTTGCCGAGCAGCTCCGCCAGCTGGGCGTCGCCCTGGTGCTGCTCGGCCAGTTTCCCGGCCCGTTCCGCCACCTGGTCGGTGATCAGCAGTTCGCGGCACGGCGGGGCGAACAGGTCGGTGCTCTTGGCGTCCGGCAGGGACCGCTGGTCGGCCACCCCGAACGGTCGGATCTCGGTGACCTCGTCGCCCCAGAACTCGACCCGCAGCGGGTGTTCGGCGGTGGGCGGGAAGACGTCCACGATGCCGCCGCGGACGGCGAACTCGCCGCGCTTCTCGACCATGTCCACGCGCTCGTAGGCGAGCCCGCTCAGCCGCTGCACGAGCTCTTCGAAGTCGTGCTCGTCGCCGACCTCGAGCTGCACCGGCTCCAGCTCCCCCAGGCCCGGGGCGACCGGTTGGATGAGGCTGCGGACCGTGGTGACCAGCACCCGGATCTGGCCGTGCGGCGACTCCTCCGGGTGGGCGAGCCGCCGCAGCACGGCCAACCGCCGGCCCACCGTGTCCGCGCGCGGCGACAGCCGCTCGTGCGGCAGCGTCTCCCAGGAGGGGAAGACGGCGACCGCTTCCGGCTCGAGCAAACCGGTCAGCGCGGCCGCGGACTCCTCGGCTTCCCGCTCGGTGGCCGTCACCAGCAGCACCGGCCGATCCGCCCCGTTCGCCGCGGCGAGCGCGGCCGCGGTGAGCGGCCGGGCCGCGGCGGGGCCCTCCAGGTTCAGTTGCGGCCGGTCAGCAGCCTCGACGATCTGCCGGATGGCGGGGTCGCGGAGCATGACTTCGAGCAGTCCACGCAAGGGACCGGCCTGGCTCATGGAGCTACCTCGCAGCGATGACGACGCGAACGCAAGACACACCTCTGCCCGGGGAATGATCCGGCACCGGGCCAGAGGCGACCCTTCCAGCCTACGCCGCGGTCGGGCCGCCACCTCCGCCCGCCTGAGGCCCGCCGCAGCAGCAGCGCACCACGGGTGCGCGGTGTCACACTGGTCGCATGGCCGCCCGCCGCTTCGCCCTGGCCGCGCTGTTGGCGCTGGCCGGCTGCGCGACCGGCGGGCCACCGACCCCCACCGCACCCGCTCCGGGCTCGGGGCCGCCGCAGGCCGGAGGACCGGGCGAGCTGCACGTCGAAGTGGTGGCCAGCGGGCTCGAACACCCGTGGGAGATCGGTTTCCTGCCGGACGGCTCGGCACTGGTCACCCAGCGCCCCGGCGAGCTGGCGCTGCTCCGGCAACCGGACCTGCGACCGCAGCCGGTGCAAGCGGACTTCTCCGACGTGCTGGCCCGCGGTGAAGGCGGGCTGATGGGCCTGGTGGTGCACCCCGACTTCCACGCCAACCGCGAGTTCACCACCTGCCAGACCCACCAGGAGGACGGCCGTGCCGTGGACATCCGGTTGATCACCTGGCGGCTGGCCGAGGACGGCACTCGGGCCGAGCGGGTGGGGCAGCCGCTGCTGACCGGTCTGCCGATCAATCCCAGCGGCCGCCACTCGGGCTGTCGGCTGGCGGTGGCCCCGGACGGTGCGCTGCTGGTCAGCACGGGGGACACGGCCCGCCCCACCACCGCCCAGGACTTGCGCTCGCCGGGCGGCAAGGTCCTGCGGCTCGACCTGGACACCGGCCGGCCGCTGCCGGACAACCCGTTCTGGGACGACCCGGATCCGCGGCAGCAGTTGGTGCTCACCTACGGGCACCGCAACGTCCAAGGGCTCGCGATCGGCCCGGACGGGCAGGTCTTCGCCGCCGAGCACGGTCCGGACAGCGAGGACGAGCTCAACCTGCTGCGACCGGGGCGCAACTACGGTTGGGACCCGTCCCGCGGCGGCCGGAACCCGGTGTTCTACGACGAGTCGGTCCCGATGACCGATCTGCGCCGGTTCCCGGACGCGGTGCCGCCGCTGTGGACTTCCGGAACGGACACCGAGGCGGTGTGCGCGGCCGCTTTCCTCCGCGGAGGCCAGTGGGGTGAACCGGGGGTGCTGGCGGTCACCGCGCTCAAGGGCAGCAAACTGCTGCTGTTCCGGCTCGCTCCGGGGCCGTCGGTGCTCGAGGTGGAGGTGCCGCCCGCGCTGGACGGCACGCACGGCCGGCTGCGCGGGGCGCAGCAGGGGCCGGACGGCGCCCTGTACGTGACCACGTCCAACGGCACCGACGACGAGGTGCTGCGGGTCACCGCCCGCTGATCACTCCGCTCCCAGACGGGGCTTGTGCTCCAGGTTCGAGAGCCCGTTCCAGGCGAGGTTGACCAGGTGCGCGGCGACCTCCTGCTTCTTCGGCTTGCGCACCTCCAGCCACCACTGCCCGGTGAGCGCCACCATGCCCACCAGCGCCTGGCTGTACAGCGGCGCCAGCTTGGCGTCGTAGCCGCGTTCTTTGAAGTGCACCCCGAGGATGTGCTCGACCTGGCTGGCGATGTCGTTGAGCAGGCTGGAGAAGGTGCCGGTGGTGCTGGCCACCGGGGAGTCCCGGACCAGCACCCGGAAGCCGTCGGTGCAGGTGTCGATGTACTCCAGGAGCGCCACCGCCGCCTGCTCCAGCAGTTCTCGCGGGTGGCCGTCGGAGAGCGCGGAGACCACCAGGTCGAGCAGGTAGTGCATCTCCCTGTCCACCACGACCGCGTAGATGCCCTCCTTGCCGCCGAAGTGCTCGTAGACGACGGGCTTGGAGACCTCGGCCCGGTGCGCGATCTCCTCGATGGAAGTGCCGTCGAAGCCCTTCTCCGCGAAGAGGGCCCGGGCGATGTCCAGCAGCTGCTGCCGCCGTTCCGCGCCGGTCATCCGGACTCGGGGAGCGCGAGCCTGGCGCCTGTCCATTTCGGGCACGTTCCGCCCGCGTCGCCGTGGTGCCACTCTGGCTAGCCTAGGGCGTGGGTCGGCACCGCCGGCCAACCCACCCCGTCAGCCGTCCGCACGGCGGCGCTAGTGCCCGGCTTCGGTGACGGCGATCCTGGCCAGCCGCTTCTCGTTGGGCCAGCGCACCTTCCACGCCCACCCGAGCTTCTCCAGCAGCCAGATCGTGCGCGCGGAGATGTCCAGCTGCCCGCGCAGCACCCCGTGCCGGGCGCAGGTGGGATCGGCGTGGTGGGAGTTGTGCCAGGACTCGCCGAAGGACACGATCGCCAGCGGCCAGAAGTTGGCGGCCTTGTCCCGGCTGCGGAACGGGCGCTCACCGATCATGTGGCAGATCGAGTTGACCGACCAGGTGATGTGGTGCAGCAGCGAGACCCGCACCAGCCCGGCCCAGAAGAACGCGGTGAACGCGCCCCACAGCGACCAGGTCAGCAGTCCACCGAGGACGGCGGGCAGCACGAAGGTGAGCAGGGTCCACAGCCAGAACAGCCGGTTGAGCCGGCTCAGCTGGCGGTCTTTGAGCAGGTCCGGGGCGAACCGCTCGTGGTTGGTGATGTCGCGTTCGAACAGCCAGCCCATGTGGGCGTACCAGAAGCCCTTGGCCAGGGCGGCCGGCGAGGAACCGAAGCGCCACGGCGAGTGCGGGTCGCCTTCCCGATCGGAGAAGGCGTGGTGCCTGCGGTGGTCGGCGACCCAGTTGACCACCGGACCCTGCACGGCCATCATCCCCGCGATGGCCAGCACCGCGCGCACCCACCGGTTGGTCTTGAAGGACCCGTGGGTGAAGTGCCGGTGGAAGCCGACGGTGACCCCCAGGCCGGTGAAGACGTAGAACACGGCGGCCAGGGCGATGTCCACCCAGCCGAGCCCCCAGCCCCAGGCGAACGGGATCGCGGCGGCCAGGGCGATCAGCGGGACCAGGACGAACACGTACACGGAGATCTGCGCGGCCAGTGGCCGGGTTCCCGCGGTCAGCGGTTTGGGACCGGTTTGCTTCTCCGGTTCCGCTCGCTCAGTGGTTGCGGTCATGACTGCTTACCTCAATGGGATTGGGGAGGTGGGAATTCCAAACTCGTTCTGTTGACACGGCCCGCAACACCTCCGACCTACGGAACCGTAACTTACGGTAGCGTAGGTTTTTCTCGGCCGAATCAACACCCCTCGGGTGGGCAAAAACTCGGGCAAACCCGACCCAATCTGCCCAAAGACGACATAGATTCACCCATTCGGGCGATCACTGGGGTTGGTCGGCGAGCACTACCGTGCGGTGCCGTACCGTGCTGGCCGCACGGGAATCCCGGTCACCGCAAACCCGGTCGGAACCACGCGACAGCGGCATGCCACGATGTTGCGTGGGCAGCACGGCCTGCCATCCCCGGACCGGTAAGCTCCGGTACCGGGAGCGACGCACCCGCACCCGGGTTCCCGTTGCCCGATCCGCCGTGGTGTAAAGGCAGCACCTCGGATTTTGGTTCCGATGGTCCAGGTTCGAATCCTGGCGGCGGAGCGAGTGTCCTTCCCGGACCCGCTGCGGTGAGCACCAACCAGCCAGGAGCAATGGTGGGAACAGGGGGTGTGCACCGCTGCGCGACGAGCCGACTGCCGGGCGCGGAGAAGCGGCCGCACTGACCGAAGTATCCGATGCGTGGCTCATCGGCCGGGCACGAGAACTGAACGCCGTCAGCCAGCACAGCGATGCCGCCGGCCAGCACAGCACCATCCGGGAAGCCGACCACCTCCTCCGAGAAGCCCAGCGACGCGGCGAACCGCGGATCGTGGCGCAGCTGCTGCGCCACTGCGCAGCGATGCGGCTGGCCTGCACCGATCTCGTCAACACCGCCGACCCGCTGCTGGACGAGCTGCTGGAGCACTGCCACAAGCACGGCCTGCAGGTCCTGCAGGCGGACGCGCACGCGCTGCGCGCCCGCCGCGCCCTGCTGGCCGGCAGCGAGGACACCGCCCTGACCGAACTCGCCGACGGCCTGGCGCTGCTCGACAACGAGCTGGTCCCGGACAGCTCGCTCGGCCGCCGCGCCTGGGAACGGCTGCTCGCCACCGCGCTCAACGACATCGGCCTGGTACTGACCCAGATCGGGGTCTACGAGATGGCCGACGAAGTCATGACCCGCGCCCACCAGCGCATCCGGGAGAGCGGCGGGCCGCACGAGATCGCCGCCCACATGATCAACCGCTGCCGGATGCTGCTCGGCTGGGGGCTCCGCCTGGAACGGATCGGCCGGCACCAGGTGGCCAGCGACCGGTTCGCCACCGCCTCCGCCATCGCCCTGGCGGTGGAAGGCCCTTGGCGGGAATCCCTGTTCCCGCGCCTGGCCGACCAGACGGCGGCCGAGCAGATGCCGGTGCTCGGCGCCGCGCACGCCCTGGCCGACCCGCAGCCCCACCACATCGACCGGCTGCGGGCGCTGCTGAGCCTGGAGCGGACGATCCACCCGCGCGAGCGGATCGTCACCGCGATCGCCCTCTCCCGGTGCTTGACCGCAGCCGAGCGCGAGCAGGAGGCGATCCGGGTGTTGGCCGCCGCCCGCCGCCAGCTGGCCACCGACACCTCCGAGCCCACGCTGCGCATCTCCCTGGTCCGCGAGTACGCCCAGCTGACCGGGTCGACCGGCCGACCGGCGGACCAGGCGCTGCAGGACTACGCGCACGAACTGGAGAACGAACTCTGGTCCATGCGGCAGACCAGGTGGTCCACCCTGCTCACCCGGCTCGAGCACGCCCGGCTGCGGCTCAAGCACGACCTGATCACCCAGCAGGCGCTGCAGGACCCCCTCACCGGACTGTTCAACCGACGCGGCTTGGACAACCGGCTGGAGCGGTTGCTGGAGCAGGAGGACCCCGGCCTGCTGTCCGTCGCCTTGATCGATCTGGACGGGTTCAAAGAGGTCAACGACCGGTGCTCGCACGCCGCGGGCGACGACGTGCTGCGCGTGATCGCCCACACCCTCCGGGACGCCCTGCGCACCGACGACTTCGTCGCCCGCTACGGCGGGGACGAGTTCGTGGTCCTGCTGCCGGGGGCCACCCTCCCGGACGCGGAGAACGCCCTGCAGCGCGCGCTGGAAGCCGTGCAGCAGCTGCCCCACGAGCGCTCCCGCGGGGTCACCCTCTCGATAGGCGTGATCGCCACCCGACCGAATGAATCCGCCGCGCAGGTGCTGGCCCGCGCGGACGCGGCCATGTACCAGTCCAAGCGCAACGGCGGCAACCGGATCACCACGCTCACCGGGGAAACGCCCCCGCCGGAAGAGCCCCAGCCCGGCCGCCGGCGAGCTTCCCACCGGGCGCAAGGCACGCCTTAGCCGACAAACCAGACGAAGATCGTCGCAGCTAGCGGGCGGGGCAACCCCGCCGGACCCACCCCGGCGGCGGTAACATGCACTGCGCCGGGCACAGGGCGCCGGGGCCCTGCTCAGCGGAGCTGGCCTCCCCGGTACTCTTCACCCGCCTGGACGCACCAACTGGCCGGCCGAGGCCGTTGGCCGCAGCAGCCAGCGTCCTCGAGCAATCTTCTAGAGATCAAGGGAGAGCGCTGATGCTCCAGGGCGACAACGCCCAGCCCTCCTCCCGCAGCGCCGAGGGGTCCAACGGCACATCTCCGGAACCGGTGAGCACGGTGGTGCTGGCTGCGGGCGAAGGAACCCGGATGCGCTCGGACACTCCGAAAGTCCTGCACCGCCTAGCCGGCAGACCGCTGGTCGAACACGCCGTCCGGGCCGCGGCCGGAATCGATCCCGATCACCTGGTGGTCGTGGTCGGGCACGGCCGGGAAGCGGTCACCGAACACCTGGCCGAGCTGAGCAGCGCGCTCGGCCGGGACGTCCGGACCGCCGTCCAGGAGAAGCAGCTCGGCACCGGGCACGCCGTCTCGTGCGCGCTGGAAGAACTCGGTCCGCTGTCCGGCACCGTGCTGGTGACCTACGGCGACGTCCCCCTGCTGGACAGCGAAACCCTGGAAGAGCTGCTGGCCGAGCACCGCCGGTCCGGCAACGCCGTCACCGTGCTCTCGGCGGTCGTCGACGACCCCACCGGCTACGGCCGCATCATCCGGAACGCCGACGGCCAGGTCACCGGCATCGTCGAGCAGAAGGACGCCACCGCCGAGCAGGACCGGATCAACGAGATCAACTCCGGCGTCTACGCGTTCGACGCGCCCGTGCTCGCCGACGCCCTGCAGCAGCTGTCCACCGACAACGCCCAGGGCGAGCTCTACCTCACCGACGTGCTCGGCATCGCCCGCGCCGCGGGCCGCCCGGTGGGCGCCCTGGTGTGCGGCGACCCCTGGCTCGTCGAAGGCATCAACGACCGGGTGCAGCTGGCCCGGGTCGGCGCCGAGCTCAACCGGCGGCTGCTGGAGCACTGGATGCGCTCCGGGGTCACCGTCGTCGACCCCAGCTCGGTGTGGCTGGACTGCGACGTGACCCTCGGCCGCGACGTGCTGCTGCAGCCCGGGGTCCAGCTCAAGGGGCGCACCACGGTCGAGGACGGCGCCGAGATCGGCCCGGACACCACGCTGACCGACTGCGTGATCCGCTCCGCTGCTTCCGTGATCCGCACCCACGGCGAAGGCGCCGAGATCGGCGAAGGCGCCAAGGTCGGCCCGTTCGCCTACTTGCGCCCCGGAACCCGCCTCGCCCGCAGCGGCAAGATCGGCACCTTCGTGGAGACGAAGAACGCCGACATCGGCGAGGGCACCAAGGTCCCGCACCTGAGCTACGTGGGCGACGCCACCATTGGCGAGCACACCAACATCGGGGCAGCCACCGTCTTCGTCAACTACGACGGGGTGGAGAAGCACCACACCGTGATCGGATCACACGCCAGGACCGGCGCGGACAACATGTTCGTCGCCCCGGTCGAGATCGGCGACGGCGCCTACACCGCCGCCGGTTCGGTGATCACCCAGGATGTCCCCCCGGGTGCGATGGCGGTCGCCCGCGGGAGGCAACGGAATGTCGAGGGCTGGGTGGCCAGGCGCCGCCCGGGCACCGCCGCAGACCAGGCCGCTCAGCGGGCCCTGGCCAAGGAAAGCAATCACCAGTCCGAGGAATGAGCCCCAAGGACGTCGACGGGAGGGACGATGACCGTGAGTGCCATGTCTGCGACGCCGAAGAAGAGCTTGAAGCTCTTCTCCGGCAGCAGTCACCCGGAACTCGCCGAGGAGGTGGCCAAGCAGCTCGACGTAACGGTCACGCCCCAGGCTGCCTACAAGTTCGCCAATGGTGAGATCTTTGTCCGCTACGACGAGTCGGTCCGCGGCTGCGACGCTTTCGTGATCCAGTCCCACTGCCACCCGCTCAACGACGCCATCATGGAGCAGCTGATCATGGTGGACGCGCTGAAGCGGGCCAGTGCCAAGCGCATCACGGTGGTCGTCCCGTTCTACGGCTACGCGCGCCAGGACAAGAAGCACAAGGGCCGTGAGCCGATCTCCGCTCGGCTGATCGCCGACCTGTTCAAGACGGCCGGTGCGGACCGGATCATGACCGTCGACCTGCACACCGACCAGATCCAGGGCTTCTTCGACGGCCCGGTGGACCACCTGATGGCCCAGAAGCTGCTGGCCGGCTACATCCGGGACACCTACACCGAGGAAGCGATCACGGTCGTCTCCCCCGACTCCGGCCGGGTCCGGGTGGCGGAGCGCTGGGCCGACGACCTCGGCGGCACCCCGCTCGCGTTCATCCACAAGACCCGCGACCCCAACAAGCCGAACCAGGTGGTCGCCAACCGCGTGGTGGGTGACGTCGAAGGCCGGCTGTGCGTGCTGGTGGACGACATGATCGACACCGGCGGCACGATCACCAAGGCGACCGAGCAGCTGCTGGAGGCCGGCGCCAAGGACGTGATCATCGCCGCCACGCACGCGGTGCTGTCCGGCCCGGCGGTGGAGCGGCTGTCCTCCTGCGGCGCCAAGGAGGTCATCCTCACCAACACGCTGCCGATCCCGGAGGAGAAGCGCTTCTCCAACCTGACGGTGCTGTCCATCGCCCCGCTGGTCGCCCGCGCGATCCACGAGGTCTTCGAGGACGGCTCGGTGACCAGCCTGTTCGACGGCAAGGCCTGAGCACCGCACCGCTGCTGCGGAAAAGCCCGCTGCCCCACGGTTTTCCGGTGGTGCAGCGGGCTTTTCGCTGCGCTGACCGGGAAATCCCCGACCGGCGGTCGCTCAGAGGGTGGTGACGACTTCGTCGTAGGAGAGCCGCGGCAGCCGCTCCTGCCAGGCGTTCTCCCCGGGCTTGCCGATGTTGACCACCACCAGCACCTGGCGGTCACCTTCCGGGAAGAACTCCTCGTTGATTCCGTCGGCGTCGAAACCGGTCATGGGCCCGGCGGCCAAGCCCGCGGCCCGCACGCCCAGGATGAAGTACCCGATCTGCAGCGCGGCGTTGAGCCGAGCGGTCCGGGCGCGGACCTCCTCGTCGGCGAAGCCGTCCTTGGCCTTCGGCGCGTGCGGGAAGACCTTCGGCAGGTTCTCGTGGAACCGCAGGTCCGCGGCCAGCACCGCCACCAGCGGGGCCGCCAGCGTCTTGGCCTTGTTGCCCTCGGCCATGTGGGCGACCAAGCGCTGGCGCGCCTGCTCGGAGCGGATCAGCAGTACCCGCAGCGGCTGCGAGTTCATCGCGGTCGGCCCGTACTTCACCACGTCGTAGACGGCCTGCACCTGTTCGTCGGCGACCGGCTCGTCGGTGAACGAGTTGGCCGTCCGGGCTTGCCGGAACAGCAGGTCCTGGGCCTCTTCGCTGAGCTCGAGCAGCTGCTCGGTGGTGGTCATCCAAAGACTCCTCGACTGGTTGCGGAGAAATTCGAGTGCCACCGAACAGTATTGTTGAACCTTGAAATTAATCGGGTGGCGAGGTGCTTCACCGGAAGAAGCCGACCAGCTCGTTGACCGCGATGCTGACGAACAGCACCAGGCACAGCCCCAACAGGGCGTTGGACAACCACCGCGAGCGGTGCTCCTCCGGCATCATCGACTTGGAGTTCAGCAGCACCAGCAGCGTGCCCGCCAAGAACGGCATGAACAGCGCCCCGAGCACGCCGTAGACGATGGTCAGCTGGAACGGCTTGCCGAAGAACAGCAGCAGCATCGGCGGGAAGGTCAGCCACAGCAGGTAGAGCCGGTAGGGCGTGCTGTGCATGCCGGCCTTGTGGTCGTAGTCGTCGAAGGTCTCCGCCGGAGCGTCCTTGGGCAGCCGCCAGGTCCGCCACCAGTCGGCGAACAGCAGGCTGACGCCGTTCCACACCCCGATGACCGAGCTGAAGGCCACCGCGAAGAAGCCCACCAGGAACGGGATCCGGGCCCACTGCCCGTAGTCGGCGGCCAGCGCGTCGCTGAGCCACAGCAGCCCCTCGTCGCTCTCGGTGAGGTCCTGCCCGAGCAGCATCTCCGCGCCCACCACCATCATCGCCACCACGAAGATGCCGGTGGTGATGTAGCCGACCGCGTTGTCGGTGCGCATGAACGGAAGCCAACGCGGCGAACGCCACCCCTTGGCGAAGGTCCAGTAGCCGTAGGAGGCCATCGTGATGGTGCCGCCCACGCCGCCCATCAGGCCGAGCACGTAGGCCACCGACCCCTCCGGCAGCCTCGGCACCAGACCGTTGCCGAGCTCCAGCAGGTTCGGCCCGACGAGGACCGCGGTGCCGACCACGGTCACGAACATGACCCCGACCAGCACGGTCATGATCTTCTCCAGCACCGCGTAGCGGCCGAACCACACCAGGACCAGCCCCAGCAGGCCGCACACCACCGCCCAGCCGCTCACCGGGAGCACCGGGAACAACGCGTTCAACGGCAGCGCCGACGCGCTCATCGCGGTGGCGCCGTAGACGAAGCCCCAGATCACGATGTAGGCCCCGAAGTAGGTGGTGGCCCACATGCCGAGGGTGCGCCAGCCCGACAGCATGGTGCGCCGAGCGGCCAGGTGCCAGCGCCCGACGGCTTCGCCGAGCACCAGCTTGAAGACGGTGCCGAGCACGACGGCCCAGAACAGCAGGTAGCCGTAGCGGGCACCGGCCACCAGGGTGGCGACCAGATCACCGGCCCCGACTCCGGTGGCCGCGGCCATGACGCCGGGCCCCACCTGCTTCAGCCGGGATCTCCAGCTGCTGTCGGCGACCTCTCCGGTTCCGCGGTGCGTGGTCCCATCTGCCATGGCGCAAAACGTAACCCGGTTCACCGGAAGTTCAGTAGAGCGCGCGACCAAACCGTGACGCGCCGGTGCCGCCGCGGCACCGGGCTCACCCGCGCACCTACCGGGAAAGGCCCACCGTTTAAACTGACCAGGTTGCCTCGGCGAGGTCGGGTCGTCCGCCCGGCGTGATCGACGCGGTGGCGAGGAGTTCGGCGAGCTGCCGGCCGTCTGAGCCCACCACGGGTGCCTTCTCACCGGCACCACGTCGTTGCCACGCCGCTTCGCGCGTCCCACCGCCGCAGGCCAGCGACTAATCACATTTCGCCCGACGCCACGAGGAGTACACCACCGTGTCCGAGGTACGAATTTCCGTCGAGCAGCGCACCGAGTTCGGCAAGGGCGCCGCGCGCCGCGCCCGTCGCGCCGGCAAGATCCCCGCGGTGCTCTACGGCCACGGCACCGAGCCGAAGCACCTCTCGCTGCCCGCGGTCGAGTTCGCCCGCGCCATCCGCGACAACGGCCACAACGCGGTCCTGACGCTGGACGTGGCCGGCGGTGACAGCGAGCTCGCGCTGCCCAAGACCATCACCACCCACCCGATCAAGAACTACATCGAGCACGTCGACCTGGTGACGGTGCAGCGCGGTGAGAAGGTCACCGTTTCCGTTCCGGTCGTGCTCACCGGCGAGGCCGGACCGGGCACCCTGGTCAGCCAGGAGCTCGTCGAGGTCGAGGTCCTGGCCGAGGCCATGAACATCCCCGAGCAGCTGGAGCTGTCCATCGAGGGCGCCGAGCCCGGCACCCAGTTCCACGCCTCCGACCTGGAGCTGCCCTCCGGTGTGGAGCTGGAGAGCGCCCCGGAGACGCTGATCGTCAACATCACCGAGGCCGCCGCTGAGATGGCCGAGGGGACCGGTGGCGAGGAAGCCGCCGAGGAGGAAGGCGAGGAGTCCAGCGAGTCCTGATTCCGGTACGTCGGGCGCGCGTTGCCCCGCCCGGTCGGGCGGGGCAACGCACTGCGTTGGTCAACCCAGGAGACTTCTTGCCGTGAGCAGTCCAGCAGAGCCTGTTCTCATCGCCGGGCTCGGCAACCCCGGTCCGCGCTACGCCGGCAACCGGCACAACATCGGATTCCTGGTCGCCGACGAACTGGCCGACCGCATCGGTGGCAGGTTCAAGTCGCACAAGTGCGGGGCCGAGGTCGTGGAGGGCCGCCTCCACGGCAAGCGGGTGGTGCTCGCCAAGCCCCTCTCCTACATGAACCTCTCCGGCGGACCGGTCGCCGGTGCCGTGAAGTTCTTCAAGGTGCCGGCCGAATCCGTCATCGTCATCCACGACGAGCTCGACCTGCCCTTCGGCACCGTGCGGTTGAAGCGCGGCGGGGGCGAGAACGGCCACAACGGACTCCGCTCGATCAGCAAGTCGCTGGGCACCCGCGACTACCTCCGAGTGCGCTTCGGAATCGACCGCCCGACCGGCCGGATGGACCCGGCCGACTACGTGCTCCGCGATTTCTCCACTGTGGAGAAGAAGGAGCTGGCTTACTTCATCGACCGGTGCGCCGACGCGGTCGGGGCTGTGGTCTCCGAAGGACTGGCGGCAGCGCAGAACCGCTTCCACTGAGAGCCGGGCGGATCACTCCGCGGGCACCAGCGCGGCGCTGGCCGAACGCTTCAGCTTGCCCGACGGCGTCTTCGGCAGCGTCCCCGGTTTCAGCACCAGCACTGCCGACGGCCGCACCCCGACGGCGTCCACCACCTGAGCGGTGACCTGCTTGCGCAGGTCCTTCTCCGCTTCCTCGTCGCCGGCCAGCTTCGACTCCAGCACCACCGCGAACCGCTCCCGGCGGCTGCCGGCGTCCAACCGCACCGCCGCCGCGTTGCCCGGTCGCACCCCGGGCACCGAGCACGCGGCCCGTTCGATGTCCACCGGGTAGATGTTGCGGCCGCCCATGATGATGACGTCCTTGCGGCGTCCGCAGATGACCACCTGGCCGTCCACCAGGTAGCCCTCGTCACCGGTGTTCAACCAGCCGGCGCTGTCCTGGGCGGGAACCGGGCCGTTGACCGTCAGGTAGCCGGTGGTCACCGCTTCCCCGCGGATCCGCAGTTCCCCCACCTGCCGGTCGCCCAGCGAATTGCCGGCTTCGTCGACCACGTCGACTTCGATCCCCGCCAGCGGTCGGCCGAGCAGCGCGAACTTCCGGGCCCGGGGCGTGCCCTCCGGCACCGGGACCGCCCGCCGCTGCTGCTCCAGCTCGTCCGCGTCCACCACGTCGGTGCGCACGCCCTGGTAGAGCGGGGAGAAGGAGACCGCGAGGGTGGCTTCGGCCATCC
>NZ_AYJW01000045.1 GCF_000497205.1 Saccharopolyspora rectivirgula DSM 43747 | reverse complement strand
CCGACGGCCGACCCGCCGAAGGCGGCCCAGGCGGCGCACCACCCGGCCCCGACTCAGCCGGCGGTCCAGGCGGCACCGGCGGCTGGGCGGCGTCGACCCTGGGCAGCTGGTGGGTGACCTCGACGTCCGGGACGTCCGGCCCGGAGGCCACCGGCGGTTGGCCAGCGGCCGGCGGCGGAACCTCCTCCGCCGCACCTCCTTCCCGCGGCGGTTGCTGGAACTGCTGCGGCGGCCGGACCGCTTCCGGCTGTCCGGGCATCCAGGGCGGGGTGCCGCCGAACGCCTCGGGCTCGGCCACGTCCGCCGGCGGGGGCGGTGGAGCGAGGTCCCCCGGCGGGGGTGGCGGAGCCAGCTGCACGCGATCGGCGGACCGCGGTGGCTCCTCCGGTTCCGGGGCGACCTGCGCGTCGTCACCGGGCGGCGCGGCGTGGCCAGGGGGCTCGGACGGTGCGAGCAGTCCGCTGTCCGGGACGGGCGGGGGCGCCAGCAGTTCGTCCCGTTGGACACCGGTGGTGGGTTCGTCCCGATGGGCACCGGTGGGGAGCTCCTCCCGGCGCACGGGGACGGTGGGCTCGGCCGGAGCTTCGTGCTGACCGCCGCCGGCCTGCTCCGGGGGCATGCTCAGCACGCCGTCGGCGCTGATCCGCGGACCGGGTTCCCGTTCGTCAGGGGTCGGCAGATCGAGCGTTCCGCCGAACCGCACTCCACCCGGGCGAGCGGAGCTGTCCAGCAGCGAGCCGGAGAACTCGGTCGGCGGACGCCCGCCGGGCGTCGGAGGACTCGGCCGGTCGCCGACCGGTCCCGCCGAATCGCTGTCAGCCGGCTGCTGGGGAGGTCGCGGGTCCGGCATCGGCCGGGCAGGCCGTGGCGCTGCCTGGTAGAAGCGCTCGAACCGGTCGCCGAGCTGCTCGACCCGCTCCCACAGCGCGAACGGGTGCGGCTCGGCCGCCAGGGCGGCGAATTCCGAACGCAGATCGAACCGCACCGGCCGCGACGCCGGCCGGGGTCGCATTCCGGCCTCCGGTCCGCCGGGGGCTCGCCCCGGTGGTTCCGGACGCCGCGGAGCGCCATTCGCGTACCGGCCCCCGAATTCTGCAGGTGAAGACGCCGGATTCTGCGGTGCCGTCACGCTTCCCCCAGTTCATCGGTACGGTCGTGGCTGCTCACCGCCAACCTCGGCACGATGAGCGCCCTGGAATTGACGCAACGGGTCATTCCACCGTTCCCACGCAAGACCATCACGATGCGGCGACCACCGCGCAGCCCCCGAAAACGGCAACCAACCGGGTTGCCACCTGCATCGATCGCAACATCGCGAGCCCCCTCGTCGGTTCTTTACCGCCAAAGGACAGTAGCAGGCGCTGATCACCTGTTAGCGGTGTTTCGGCGAAGTGCCCCTCGTTGCCCGTTCCGCGCGAAGACGAGCGCGCCGGGACGGAATTCGGCCCCATGACCGCACATCCGGCGGATCGCGCCCCGTTCGGCAGTGCCGTTAATCACTTCGCCGCGAACCGACGGTGGCGTAGGTCGAGATCCGCGCGCCAATGTGGTAGCCGATCACTTTTCGTCCAGGGGCAAGGGAAGGAACTGCCGATGGAATCGGAGTCGAGCGAAGTGAGATGGTCGAGCTTCGCCGCGTTGGGGGACAGTTTCACCGAGGGGCTCAACGACACCCGGGCCGACGGGAGCTTCCGCGGCTGGGCGGATCGGCTGGCGGAGCACCTGAGCGCGCACAACCCCGAACTGCGCTACGCCAACCTCGCGGTGCGCGGAAAGCTCATCCGGCAGATCGTGGCCGACCAGGTGCCGCAAGCGGTGGAGATGGAACCGGACCTGGTCGCGTTCACCGCCGGCGGGAACGACATCCTGCGCCCCGGCAGCGATCCCGACGAACTCGCCAGCATCTTCGACGACGCGGTCGCCCGGTTGCGCGCCACCGGCGCGGACGTGCTGATCAGCACCGGCTTCGACACCCGGCAAACTCCGGTGCTGCGCGCGTTGCGCGGCAAGGTCGGAACCTACAACTCGCACCTGCGGGCCATTGCCGACAAGCACGGGTGCTACGTGCTCGACCTGTGGTCGATGACGGCCCTGCACGACCCGCGCGCTTGGAGCGAAGACCGGCTGCACCTGTCCTCCGAAGGGCACCGGCGGGTCGCGCTGCGCGCTTGCGAGGCGCTGGGCGTCCCGGCCGACGGGGACTGGGGGGAGCCTTGGCCGCCGCGGCCCAACGTGGACTGGCGGGAACAGCGCGTCCAGGACCTCCGCTGGGCGCGGGAGCACCTGGGGCCGTGGATCGGCCGCCGCATTCGCGGTGTCTCCAGTGGAGATGGGCGGCGCCCGAAGCGACCGCGGTTGGAGCGGGTTGAGATCCACCCGCATCCGCAGGAGCGGGCCAAGCAGACGTCCGATCGGTGAACGAAGTGCGGGCCTCCGGCCGGATCCCCGTCGCAGCGCCGAAGGCCCGCACTCACCCCCAAATTCCATTCGGGAAGTTCTCCCGAACTCCACGCCCCCTTTTTTTCGCGGCCGGTGCGCGGGCACCGGCCGACCCCCCGGTGACGGCGACCCCCCGGTTGGTTCCCCCAGCGCCGTCCTGCGCAAGCGTGCACGGCGGCTTGCGCACCACGAAATCTCGCAGCTCCCGCTATACGACCGCTAAACACTCGCTAAACGCCTCGACCTGGGATTTTGCCCCTCAATCGCGGGGATCCAGTTCCGCCAACCGCTTCCGCGCCTCGGCGACGCGGGGCGAGCCGCTGGTTTCGAAGGTGACCAGCGCAGTTTCCCAGCGGGTCCGGGCGACTTCGTGGTCGCCACGCCGGTAGGCCGCATCCCCCAATCCCAAGTGGGCAGCGGCCAACCGCATGGCCGAACCGCAGCGCATCGCCACGTCCAGCGCTTCCTGGTGGTACTGCTCCCCTTCGGCCAACCGGCCCAGCTCGACGCACACTTCGCCGCAGTTGTTCAGCACCATCGCGAGCGTTTCCAGGTCGTCGGCCTCCCGGTACTTGGCCTCCGCGTCCCGCAGGTGCCCCAGGGCCGCCTCCAGCTCACCATAGAACTGCTCGACTTGGGCCAGATTGTTCAAAGCACCCGCTTCGAAGTAGCGGTCACCGAGCGTGCGAGCCACCCGCAAGGCGTTCTGGCAGTGCTCCTTGGCCTCCCGGTACCGGCCCAGGCGGATCAGCGCACTGCCCATGTTGACCTGCGTCATCGCCAGCCAGGTGGGTTCGCCGCTGACCAGTGCGGCCTGGTACGACTCGGCGTAGTGCTGGTAGGCGGCGTCGATCTGCCCCGAGCGGGCGTAGGCGACGCCGAGACCGGCCAGCATCAGCACTTTTCCGGAGGGGTCGTCCATCTTCCTGGCCGAGTCCAGCCCGTCCCGGTAGATCTGGATCCAGTCCTCCCACGGGCAGCGCACCATCAGGTAGTTGAACTGCATCCGCACCAGCGTCCAAGCCAGCTTGTGCATGCCGTTGCTGCTGGCGGCGCGGACCGCGGCGACCAGGTTCGGCCACTCCGCGTCGAACCACTCCAGCGCCTGGGCGCGGCTGGTGATCTCCGGGCAGGGCGATTCGGGTTCGAAGGTCAACTCGTCGCGGGCCGGCCGGAGGAAGCGGCGCGCCCGGTCCGCCACCGCCAGGTAGAACTTCAGCAGGCGGCGCAGCGCTTCCCGGTCGGCGTCCCGCTGGGCCGGCGGCACTCCGGTGCGCAGGTCCCGGGCGTACACCCGCAGCAGGTCGTGCATGCTGAACCGGCCCGGTTCCGGCTCGGTGACCAGGTGCGCCAGGGCGAGCGCCCGCAACCGGTGGTGGGCGTCGGACGGGGTGGTGCCGCACAGCGCGGCCACCGCGTGGGGCGTGAAGGTGTGGCCGGGCACCAGGCCGAGCAGCCGGAAGGTCTCCGCCTGCGGGGCCGGCAAGCTCCGGTAGGAGATGTCGAACGCGCGGCGGACGCTGGTGTCGGCGTCCGCGATGTCCAGCGCTTGCAGCCGGTTCCGCTCGTCGGTGAGCTCGTTGACCAGGTCGGACACTCGTCGAGCCGGGTTCGCCGCCAGGCGGGCGGCCGCGATGCGCAGCGCCAGCGGCAGTCCTCCGCAGAGGTCGGCGAGTTGGGCGGCGGCGTCCGGTTCGGAGGCCGGTTTGCCGGGGGACCCGGCCTGGTCGAGCAGTTCGATGGCGGTGTCGGTGGGCAGCGTTTCCAACGGCAGCATCCGAGCACCGCTGCGCACCGCCAGGCCGTCCAACCGGCGCCGGCTGGTCACCAGCACCACGGATTCCGAGTTCCCCGGCAGCAGCGGGTAGACCTGCTCGGAGTCGCGGGCGTTGTCGAGCAGCACCAGCACCCGGCGGCGGGCCAGCAGGGACCGGTACAGCGCGGCCCGGTCGTCCAGGCCGACGGGGATCGCGTCCGGCGCCACGCCGAGCCCTTTGAGCAGGCTGGTGAGGGCCTCCCCGGGGGACAGCGGGTCGTGTTCGGAGTCGAAACCCCGCAGCGAGGCGTACAACTGACCGTCGGGGAAGTCCCGTGCGACCCGGTGCGCCCAGGTGAGCGCGAGGGCGCTCTTGCCGATACCGGCCGTGCCGGTGATCACCACGACGGGGTTCGCCGGACCTCGCCGGTTGAGCGTTCTGTCCAATTCGGCCATTTCCCGCTCGCGACCGACGAATCCGGCTGGGGCGGGCGGGAGTTCGGCCGGCACCGGTTGCCGCAGCGGGTGCTCGTTGCGCTGCTGGTTGTTCAGCAGCGCGTCGTCGTCCCGCAGCAGCTGCTCGTACAGCTCCCGCAGTTCCGGGCCGGGGTCGATGCCCAGCTCGTTGGAGAGCCGGCGGCGGATGGCGTGGTAGCGCGCTTGGGCTTCGGCCCGGTGCCCGGCGCGGTAGTTGGCCAGCATGAGCTGGCCGGTGAGCCGTTCCCGCAACGGGTACTTCTCCACCAGGGCGGGCAGCTCCAGGACCAGCTGGCGGTGCTTGCCGAGCTCCAGGTCCACCTCGATGCGCTCTTCCAGGGCCAACAAGCGCAGTTCTTCGAGGCCGGGGCCGGCCATGCGGCGCAGCGGGCTGCTGGCCAGATCGGACAGCACCGGTCCGCGCCACAGGCTCAGCGCTTCCCGGAGCTTGTGGGCGCGTTCCGCCGGTTCCAGGTTGTGCGCTTGGCCGATCAGGTTGCGCGCCCGGTGCAGGTCGATGAGGTCGCTGTCCACCTGCAACAGGTACCCCGGTTCGCGGGTGACGATCTTCGCCTGCGCGACGGCCCCGCTGGAGGCGAACAGCTTGCGCAACCGGGAGATGTAGCCCTGGATGATGGTGCGCGCGGACGCCGGTGGCCGGTCTTCCCAGAGGGTGTCGATGAACCGGTCCACCGACACCACTTGGTTGGGTTCCAGCAGCAGGAAGGCGAGGACTTCCCGCACCCGGACGCTGCCCAGCTTCTGCGGCACGCCGTCGACGAGCATCTCCAGCGGACCGAGCAGCCGGAACTCAACGCCGCTGCCCGGCACCGCAGCTGAGCTGTCCTGCGGCACCTTCATCCTCGTCCGATTTCTCCCGTGTCCTGGTCGCTGTCCAACAGTTCCGCAAGCTCCGCTCGCCGGGTCCGGTGCCAGCTTGGTCAACTCACAGTAACTAGCCATCGCCGGGGAGCTTGATCACTCCCTGTTGTGATTCACCCCAACGGAGTGACGAGCCAAGCTGCCCGGCACCGGGCCACCGGTTTCCGTTCAGCGGGAGAATCTCACGTTCGGGGTGTTGCCAGGAGCGGCTGCCACCCGCTAAATACGGCAAGTAAAGTCGAGATCGAATCGATCACCCGCCGAGACCGCTGTGGAAGGAGAGCCGGACACGTGCCCACACCCTCCACAGTGGTCGATCGTGCGGTGGCCTGCCTCCTCGGCGGGGCGCTCGGCGACGCGCTCGGCTCCCCGGTGGAGTTCGCGCAGCTGGCGGACATCCGCGCCGAGTACGGCGAAGAAGGCATCACCGAACCCCCACCGCAGGCGCTGCTCGGCGACTCCACCCAGATGTCGCTGTTCACCGGCGAGGGCTACCTGCACGCCTGGACCACCGGCAACAACGGCGGACCGTGGCGCCCGGTGGACGCCGTCGCCGCCGCCTACCGGCGCTGGCTGGTCACCCAGCAGGAGGAGAAACCGCAGCCCGGCGCGACCGGTCTGCTGGCCGAACCCGAGCTGTACGCCAACCGCTCACCAGGCCTAACCAGCCTGCGCGCGCTGCAGGAACCGGAACTGGGCACCCCGGAACGCCCCCGCAACAGCTCCAAGGGCTGCGGCGGGGTGGACCGCACCGCCCCGGCGGGGTTCGCCCCCACCGCCGAGATGGCCTACCAACTGGGCTGCCAGTTCGCCGCGCTCACCCACGGCGGAGTGGGCGGTTGGGCCTCGGCCGGCGCGATGGCGCTGCTGGTGCACCTGCTGGCAGTGCAGCACCGCCGGCTGCCGGCCGCGGTCGACCAGGCCGCCGGCCGGGTGCTGCGCAACGACGCCGAAACGGCGACCGCACTGGCCGAAGCCGCGACCCTGGCCCGACTGGGAGTGAGCATCAGCCACATCGAACGGCTCGGCCAGGGCTGGGTGGGCCCGGAAGCACTGGCCATCGGCGTGTACTGCGCGCTGGCCCTGCCCAAACCGGAGCAGTTCTGCGAAGCCGTGCGGCTGGCCGCGAACCACTCCGGGCACAGCGACACCACGGCCGCGATCACCGGCAGCCTGCTCGGCGCCCGGCACGGCACGTCGGTCCTGCCGCGCTCCTGGCTGGCCCGGCTGGAACTGGCCGACGTCATCGAGCGCATCGGGCACGACCTGGGCGCGTCCTGCGTCAGAGAACCCTTCAACGAACGGCGCTACCTGGGGCTTTCCTGAACGGGAAAACGGGGGCGCCGCCAACGGCGGCACCCCCGCGGTGGTGAGATCGTCCCCGGACGCGGGAATCAGCGGCTCAACGGGGTGAAGTCCCGGCTGGCGATGTAGTCCGGCCGCGGCTTCTTGGCCGCGAACGGCTTCACCAGCTTGTTCTCCACGCTGTTGAACACGATGAAGATGTTCGAGCGCGGGAACGGCGTGATGTTGTTGCCGGAGCCGTGCATGCAGTTCGAGTCGAACCACAGCGCCGAGCCGGCCGGTCCGGTGAACTGCTCGATGCCGTGCTCGTAGGCGAGCTTGGTGATGTCGTCCTCGCTCGGAACACCGATTTCCTGCTCCTGCAGCGAAGAGCGGTAGTGGTCGTCCGGCGTCTCGCCCACGCAGGACACGAAGGTGCGGTGCGAGCCCGGCATGATCATCAGGCCGCCGTTGTACGGGTAGTTGTCGGTGAGCGCGATGGAGATGCTCACCGCCCGCATGGCGGGCATGCCGTCCTCGGCGTGCCAGGTCTCGAAGTCGGAGTGCCAGTAGAAGCCGGTGCCGCGGTAGCCGGGCATGTAGTTGATCCGGCTCTGGTGCACGTAGACATCGGACCCGAGGATCTGCCGGGCGCGGTCCAGGACTCGCGGATCGCGCGCCAGTTCAGCGATCAGATCGCTGATCTTGTGCACCTCGAAGATGGACCGGACCTCGTTGGACTTCTTCTCGACGATCGTCCGCTCGTCAGCGCGAACCTTCGGGTCGCTGCTGAGGCGCTCCAGCTCCTGCCAGTAGGTCTGCACTTCAGCCGGGGACAGCAGACCTTCGACGATGTGGAAGCCCTTCGCATCGTGCTCTGCCAGTTCTTCGGCAGTGGCAGGCCCCGCATCAACGCCCGGCCACACGGTCGGGTCGGTGCGTTCGATGAAAGCGGACTTGTCGCTCACCCGGGTCGGGTAGCGGTCCTGGGTGCTCACATCTGCGACGGTCATGAGTTGCGCCTCCTTCGCGATTCCCGCCGGAGCGGCCGGAGCGAACCCCAGCCGCCAATTCTCGGTTACTCGTTTGGTGGGCAATTCCCTGATGAACAGGGACGACCAGTCGCGCGCGTTGTGGTGTAGCCCTTACTCGGCTACCCATAACAAGCGACGAACAGGCTTGGATGTCCAAAAAATTTCAGGGTTTTCGGACATCCGGCACTGCCGCGCTGGAGGGTCGCTGATCCGCGGGCCCGGTAGCAGGCGGCAGCACAGACCGCCGGGAACGTCCGCGTCCCCGATGCGGGCGGAACCCGGCGGTCTGAGTCCGTGTCAGCTGGCGACGGCTTCGTCGTCGTCCTCGACGACCAGCGGGTACACGCCGTTCTCGTCGTGGACCTCGCGGCCGGTCACCGGAGGGTTGAAGACGCACACGGTCCGCATGTCGGTCTTCGGGCGGACCTGGTGCTTGTCGTGGTTGTTCAGCAGGTACAGCGAACCCGGCTTCAGCTGGTGCACCTCACCGGTCGCCTTGTCGAGGATCTCGCCCTCACCCTCGACGATGAACACCGCCTCGATGTGGTTGGCGTACCAGAAGTCGTTCACCGTACCCGCGTAGAGCGTGGTCTCGTGCACCGAGAAACCGACCTTCTCCTTGGCGAGCACGATGCGCTTGCTGCGCCAGTTCGGGGTTTTGATGTCGGCGTCGGTGTCCTCGATGTCCGAGAGGTGGCGGACGATCACTGTGTTCCTCCTCTTCCGGGGGGTAGGGGGTCCAACCGTGGTCGGGTGCTGTTCGGGTCAGCTCACGCGAGCACTGAACGCACCGAGTCACGGAAGATGTCCAGACCTTTCTCCAGGTCCTCGTCGGAGATCGTCAACGGCGGCATGATCTTGACGACCTCGCTGTCCGGACCGGAGGTCTCCACGATCAGCTTGCGGTCGAAAGCCGCCTTGGAGACCTTGCCGGCCACGGTGGTGTCGTCGAACCCGATGCCGCGGGCCAGACCGCGGCCCTTGGCGATCGCGCCACCGTAGGTGTCCACCAGTTCCTGCAGCACCTGGCCGATCCGCTCGCCCTTGGCGCGCGTGGACTTCTCCAGCTTGTCGTCGCTCCAGTACTGGTTGATCGCCTCGGTGGCGGTGACGAACGCGGGGTTGTTGCCGCGGAAGGTCCCGTTGTGCTCCCCCGGCTCCCACACGTCGAGCTCCGGCTTGATCAGCGTCAGCGCCATGGGGAGCCCGTAGCCGCCGATCGACTTGGACAAGCAGACGATGTCCGGCTGGATGCCCGCGTCCTCGAAGGAGAAGAAGGGACCGGTGCGCCCGCAGCCCATCTGCACGTCGTCGACGATCAGCAGCATGTTGTGGCGCTGGCAGAGCTCGGCCAGACCGCGCAGCCACTCCGGGCGGGAGGAGTTGATGCCGCCCTCGCCCTGGAGGGTCTCCACGATGACCGCCGCCGGCTCGTTGAGACCGCTGCCGCTGTCCTCCAGCAGCCGCTCGAAGTACAGGAAGTCCGGGTACTGGCCGTCGAAGTAGTTGTCGTACGGCATCGGCGTGGCGTGCACCAGCGGGATGCCCGCGCCGCCGCGCTTCATGGAGTTCCCGGTGACCGACAGCGAGCCCAGCGTCATGCCGTGGAAGGCGTTGGTGAAGCTGATGATCGACTCGCGTCCGGTGATCTTGCGGGCGAGCTTGAGCGCTGCCTCCACCGAGTTGGTCCCGGTCGGCCCGGGGAACTGGACCTTGTAGTTGAGCCCCCGCGGTTTCAGGACCTTCTCGTTGAAGGCGTTCAAGAACTCCCGCTTCGCCACGGTCGCCTGGTCCAGGCCGTGGGTCACCCCGTCACGCTCGAGGTACTCCAGGAGTTTTCGTTTCAGCAGCGGGTTGTTGTGCCCATAATTGAGCGCTCCTGCCCCCGCGAAAAAATCAAGATACGGGGTGCCGTCCTCGCTGTAGAGATAGCTTCCGCTGGCCCGGTCGAACACCGTGGGCCAGGTTCTGCAGTAACTGCGAACCTCGGATTCCAGTGCAGCAAAGATGTCTTTCACGATCCTCCGTCCGGCCCGGACGAACACGTCAGCTCCGCGGTCCGGGACTACCAAATCAAAGATTCACCGACATGAACAACGACTTCGGTTGATCACTAATCAGCCTTGTCCCGCCTCCGGTGCGAGTGGTCCGATCCGGTACAAATCCTCGCCCAAGTGGGCGTCTGGAAATAGCTCCGCGCCGAACAGCTCGCTCTTTTCGATCGCCGCTTCCCTCCTGCGGGCCAGCGACGAGAACAGGCTGATGGAAGCCGTGTTGTCCGGGGTGATGGTGGTCTCCAAGTAACGCACGCCACGCGGCAGGACCCGGTCCACCAGGTGATCCAGCAGGCGGCTCGCCACGCCACCACCGCGCTGGGAAGCATCGACGGCAATTTGCCAGACCACGATCGTGTCTGGCCGGTCCGGCCGGATATACCCGGTCACAAAACCCACGACCTTGCCGTCGGTACGTGCCACCGCGGAGGTCTGCGCGAAGTCGCGACACCACAGCAAATATGCGTACGCGGAGTTCAGATCCAGTACTTGTGAATCACGGGTGATTCGGTATAGCTCGGGGCCGTCCGCGACGACCGGAGTATCGATCTCCAACCGCCCGGCAGAACCGCTGTCGCCATTCTGTTGGTTGGTGCTATGGCTCGGTTTTTCGCCGGTCATGCTTCGCCAACTTAACAGAACATCTGAAATACGCCAGGCATGTTCACGTTTATCACCCCCACTACCAGGCGAAATTGATTCTTACACGTGAGAAGCACTACAGAAATGTTGCCGTCGCACCGGCGTGACTGTTATTTGATGTGCTGAAACATAGCCGAAAAGATCTGCGAAAACGGGGCCTGACCAGGCAAAACAAAGATTTTCAAAACCATCGGGACGGTCGGATAATCATTCACTCCGCCGAGACTGCCCATATCGGGTGAAATTTCGCGATGACGGCGGGGCCCCGGCTGGCGGTGATGACGGGCCCGCCCAGCGCGACGGGGAAACCGGACGGGCCCAGCACTGGAGCCGGCTGATCGACGACGCATGCCCGGGAACCGCTCGCCACCACCGCGCCCGGACCGCCACGGTCAGCCCGGCGCGGCAGGAGCCGGCAACCGGCGAGCGGAAGACCCGGGGGGCGCATCCCGCGGTCGCCCCTCCGGTGGAGCAGCCGGCGACCGGGTCACCACCCACCGGTGACCCCGCCCCGCCGGCACCGCGAGCCGCCGAACTCCGGCGACTCGACCCGCTCCTGAAACGTCACCAGCCGGGAAGCAGAATTCCACCCGGCGCAGCCCCCGTCCATTCCCTGACCACAATTCGCCACCCCGCCAGCACCGGTCCGCTCCGCCGCGCTCCCCGGGTCGCCCCCCGGAGTCCCCGCAGGAGACCCGGTGGTCACCGCGGTGGCGGCAGCTGCCGGCGCCCCGCGTGGTACCGCGGCGCGGACCGGTCCGTCCGCCCCCGGTCGTTGGCGATGACCACCGCGATCCACGGAAGCGCACCGGTCAACGCGATGATCACCAGCGCCAACCACCACACGTTCGCCAACAGCCCGGCCGCCACGAAGCCGACCAGGTGCAGCACCATCAACGCGGCGTAGATGCGCTTCCGGTGCCGCTGGTCGTCGTCGAACGACGGCGCGGCATCGGTGATCACCACCGGGTGGTCCCGCCTCGCGCTCCGCATGGCCCCCTCCAGGCTCCCCCGCTGCCTACCCGCGCACCACCGGCCGCAATCCGCCCGGATCGGGGGCGCCCGACTGCCGCACCAACCCGGTGAACGTGCCGCGGAACCCAATCCACCCCGGATGAGCTGGTGCTTTATGGCCGCGAACTACCTAGGCTGACTACATGGCTGCACACCTGGCCACGGATCGGCTGCGGCTGCGCCCCTGGCACTTGGACGACGCCCCGGCAGCCTTCAGCGTCTACGGCCACCCCGAGGTCGCGCGCTGGCTCAACCCGGTGATGGAACAGGTCCCGGACTTGAACGCGATGCGGCTGCTGCTGCGGCAGTGGATCATCGAGGACAGCCGGGCACTCCCGCCCGCCGGGCGCTGGACGCTGGAGCTGCGGGAAACCGGGCAGGTGATCGGCGGGGCCGCGCTGCTCCCGCTGCCGCCGATCAACGAAGACCTGGAGATCAGCTGGCAACTGCACCCCGATGCCTGGGGGCTCGGCTACTCCGCCGAAGTCGTCCGCTCCGTGGCCAGCTGGGCCTTCCAGCACAACATCGACGAGATCTTCGCGGTGGTGCGCCCGGAGAACGCGCGGGCGGCCGCCGCGGTCCGGCGCAACGGCATGGAATGGGTCGGCGAGACCGAGAAGTACTTCGGCAAGACCATGCAGGTGTTCCGACTGCGCCCGGCCGATCTGGAGCACAGCGGGATCGAACAGCCCTTGCCGCCCGGGCTCGAGTGACCACCCGTCGGCGGTCCGGGAAGCGCCCGCACCGGCGAGCTCCACGCCGGGGAGGGGGCGGCGGCGACCACGCCGCAGCTCATGTGCACCGGGCGACCGGGCCAACACCCGGAATCACTAAACTGGGAGCCGCTGAGGGGACTCGAACCCCTGACCATCCGCTTACAAGGCGGGCGCTCTACCAACTGAGCTACAGCGGCACGCGCACTCCGAGCCGGATGCGGTGCGCACCGACATCGTAAGCAGTGTTCTGCAGCTGCCTGCAGGCGGCTGCACCATTTTCGGCAACAGCCGCACAACCACCGCGAACAGTCCACCGAACAGGTGGGACATGTGGTCTTGACCAGCGTTGACCAACGATGCGCGCCGGATAAGGATCAGTGACTGAGAACACGTTGCACCAGTGCAACGGACCGCCCCCCGCCCACCGATGGTCGAGGGGAACGCACGAACGGTGACCGCCCTGCGGCGGCCGGACAGAGAGGGACCTGCATTGGGAATTGCGCAGCGCGCCCGTGGTGTGCTGCGGCGGCGCGAGTTGGAGACTCCACCCCCCGAGCCTTCGGGCAGTCGCGACGTCGTCTACGGGCCGTCACTGCCCGACGAATCAACCGTCCACCTCGTCCTGGACCTCGCGCTCCGCATCGGCGAAGTGCAGATGGCCAGCGGCGCGGGCGCGTCCGACGTGACCGCGACGATCATCGGGGTGGCCAACGCCTACGGCCTCCCGCACTGCGAAGTGGACGTCATCTACACCTCGGTCACCGTCTCCTGCTACCGGGGCAGCGACCTGCCCCCCATCACCTCCCTCCGGGTGGTCCGGAACCGATCGCTGGACTACACCCGCCTGTCCGACGTCGAAGACCTGGTCCGCCGGATCACCGCCGGGGAGGTCAGCGCTGACGAGGCGTACGCGGAACTGGACCGCATCACCACCGCGCCGCACCCCTTTCCGCGCTGGGTCGCCACCCTGGCCTGGGCCGGCATGGCCGCCTCGCTCGCCGTGCTCCTCGGCGGCGGCAACGAACCGCTGCTGCCGCTGATCGCCGCGGGGGCGACCGCGCTGGTGGACCGGATCGGCCGCTGGCTGAACCGGCGGGCGCTGCCCTTCTTCTTCCAGCAGGCCGTGGGCGGGGCGATCGCCACCAGCGTGGCCCTGGCCGGGTTCGCCACCGGCGTGCTGCACAACGCCGCCCTGGCGGTGGCCGCGAGCATCATCGTGCTGCTGTCCGGGATGACCGTCGTCGGCTCCATGCAGGACGCGATCACCGGGTACAACGTCACCGCGGCCGGCCGAATACTGGAACTCGCCCTGATGTCGGCCGGGCTGATCGCCGGGGTGGTGCTGGCCCTCTACATCGGCTTGCGCATCGGCGGGGACACGGTCGCCGGGTTGAGCGTGCAGGACGTCGGCCGAGCGCAGGTGGTGTCGCCGGTGCTGTACCTGCCGGTGCAGATGCTCGCGGGGGCGTCCACCTCCGCCTGCTACGCCCTGGCCAGCTACGCCCCGCCCCGACCGCTGATCGTGGCCGGCTGCGGCGGCGCGGTGGCCGCCACGGTGCACGCGCTGCTGATCACCCTGCTCGACGTGCACACCGTGCTGGCCAACCTGGTGGCGACCACCGTGGTCGGTCTGGTCGGCGGCATCATCACGCGCCGGCTCCGGATCCCGCCGCTGGTGGTCGCGGTTTCCGGCGTCGCCCCGCTGCTGCCCGGTCTGCCCACCTACCGCGGCTTGTACGAGCTGTCGGTGCTGGGCGACCCGGTCGGCATCACCACGCTGATGCTGGCCGTGGCCGTGGGCCTGGCGCTCGGAGCCGGTGTCGTCCTCGGCGAGTACCTGGCGCAGCCGGTGCGGACCTCGCTGGGCCGCCTGGAGCGGCGCATCGCCGGACCCCGGATGTCCGGGCCGCTGCGGCCGACCAAGCGCCGCCTGGAATGAGGTGCTTCCCTCCCGCCCGCCCCGCTGTTCGAGTTGACCACAACCGAGGCGCATCCCCCGGGGAGATTCGCTAGCCTCGCGACAGGTGTGGATAACGGGCGGGAGGAATACCGGTGAGCAAGGGCGGCGTGCCCAATCGAGCTGATTTCGTGGTCGTGGCCAACCGACTGCCGGTGGATCTGGAACGCCTCGAAGACGGAACCGAGCAGTGGAAGCACAGCCCGGGCGGTCTGGTGACCGCGCTGGAGCCGTTCCTCCGCGCTCGCGACGGGGCGTGGGTCGGTTGGCCGGGTGTTCCGGACCTGGAAGCCGCTCCGTTCGTCCACGACGGCCTGAAGCTGCACCCGGTGCCGTTGAGCACCGAAGAGTTCCGCGACTACTACGAAGGTTTCTCCAACGCGACGCTGTGGCCGCTGTTCCACGACGTCGTGATGCCACCGGTGTTCGACCGGTCCTGGTGGCAGGCGTACCAGCGGGTGAACCGCCGGTTCGCCGAGGCCGCCGCGGAGGTCAGCGCCGAGGGCGCCACCGTGTGGGTGCAGGACTACCAGCTGCAGCTGGTGCCGTCGATGTTGCGGGAACTGCGCCCGGACTTGCGGATCGGCTTCTTCCTGCACATCCCGTTCCCGCCGGTGGAGCTGTTCATGCAGCTGCCGTGGCGGACCGAGATCGTGCGCGGACTGCTGGGGGCCGACCTGGTGGGCTTCCACCGCCCCGGCGGCGCGCAGAACTTCCTCTGGCTGGCCCGCCGGCTGGCCGGGTTCGAACCGAGCCGCGGGCAGGTCGGGGTCCGGTCCCGGCCGGGCGTGGTGCAGGTCGGGGACCGGACCGTGCGGGTGGGGGCGTTCCCGATCTCGATCGCCTCTTCGGAACTGGACAAGCTCTCCCGGACCAAGGAGGTCCAGCAGCGGGCCAAGAAGATCCGCGAGGAACTGGGCAATCCGCGGAAGATCCTGCTCGGCGTCGACCGCCTCGACTACACCAAGGGCATCGACGTGCGGCTGCAGGCGATGCACGAGCTGCTCGCCGAGGGCCACTTCACCACCGACGAGGTGGTGATGATCCAGATCGCCACGCCCAGCCGCGAACGCGTCGAGCACTACAAGCAGATGCGGGAGGAGATCGAGCGGGAAGTCGGTCGGATCAACGGCGAGTTCGGTCAGGTCGGCCGCCCCGCGGTGCACTACTTGCACACCTCGGTGGACCGCAAGGACCTGGTGGCGTTCTACTCCGCGGCCGACGTCATGGTGGTCACCCCGCTGCGCGACGGGATGAACCTGGTGTGCAAGGAGTACGTGGCCTCCCGCCACGACCTGGGCGGTGCCCTGGTGCTGAGCGAGTTCGCCGGGGCGGCGGCGGAGCTTACGAGTGCGTTTTTGGTGAATCCGCATAACCTGGATGGCGTGAAGGACGCATTGCTGGCGGCGCTCAACATGGACCAAGCGGAAGGGCGTCGTCGAATGCGAGCGCTGCGCAGGCAGGTGCTCACCCACGACGTCGACCGCTGGGCGCGGTCGTTCCTCGAGGCACTGGGCACTCCGCTGAGCAGTTAGCCGCGAGCAACCGGCCCGGAACGGGTCCCGGCTGGGTGAGCGATACTGATCCAGCACCGGTGACATCAGGACCACTGTCCGCGATGTCCGTCCACCGGATCGATCAACCCGACCCGACGACGCCCCGAGGAGATAGGCGTTGACCGCCGAAGCCCTGCCAGCCGAGCTGCGGCGAGAGATCGTGCAGCTCGCGCGGACACCGCGACTCCTGGTCGCTTGCGATTACGATGGCACCCTTGCGCCGATCGTGGAGGATCCGACGCAGGCCAGACCGCTGCCCGAGTCGGTGCACGCGCTGCGATCGCTGGCGTCCCTGCCGTCCACTACCACGGCGGTGATTTCCGGGCGAGCGCTGCGCGACCTGGCCACCCTGTCCCGGCTGCCCGCCGAAGTGCACCTGATCGGCAGCCACGGTTCCGAGTTCGACATCGGGTTCGTCCACGAGCTCGATCCCGAGGCCACCCAGCTGCGCACCGATCTGCAGCGAGCCGTGCAGGACATCGTCCGGGGCCGGGACGGCGTCACCCTGGAGGCGAAGCCGGCCAGCGTGGCGGTGCACGTCCGGCGCGCCACCGAAGAAGTCGCCGAAGAGGTGTTCAACGCCGTCCGCACCGGACCGGCCACCTGGGACGGTGTGGAGGTCACCGAGGGCAAGATGGTCATCGAGCTCTCGGTGGTGGAGACCGACAAGGGGTTGGCGCTGGAGACCCTGCGGCACCAGGTGAGCGCGACCGCCGCGATCTTCGTGGGTGACGACATCACCGACGAGAAGGCCTTCTCGCGGTTGCACGGCCCGGACATCGGCATCAAGGTCGGCCCCGGCGAGACGCTGGCGCAGTACCGGGTGCGCGACACCGCGGACGTCGCCACCGTGCTGGCCTTCTTGATGGAGGAGCGCCGCACCTGGTTGTACGGCGAGCAGGCGCCGCCGATCGAACGGCTGACGATGCTGGCCAACGAGCGCACCATCGCGCTGGTCACCCCGGACGCCAAGGTGACCTGGATGTGCCACCCCGGGCCGGACGCGGCGGCCGTGTTCGCCGACCTGCTCGGCGGCCCGAGCGCCGGGCACTTCTCGATCCGCCCGGCCCCCGGCAACGGCACCCAGCGCAGCCCGCTCCCGCTGGGCCAGCGCTACGTGCCGAACACGATGACCGTGGAGACCCGCTGGTCCAGGCTGCTGGTCACGGACTACCTGGCGCACGGCACCGATCCGCACCGGACCGACCTGATCCGGGTGATCAACGGCAGCACCCGGGTCAGCGTGGACTTCAGCCCGCGCCCCGAGTTCGGCCAGGTCGCGGTCCGACTGGTGGCCGAGGAGAACGGGCTGCGCGTGCTGGGCACCTCCGAGCCGATGGTGCTCTACTCCCCCGGCATCGAGTGGGAGATCACCTCCGACGGCATGCACGAGTCCGCGCACGCGGTGCTCGACCTCGCCGAGGACCAGCCGGTGGTGCTGGAGATGCGCTGCGGCACGGAGGACCTGTCACCGGCCGAGAAGTCGGAGCCGGAGCGCCGCGCGGAGGCCGACCGGTACTGGAGCGAGTGGGCCGCCAAGCTCCAGCTGCCCGAAGTGGAGCGGGACCTGGTGGCCCGGTCCGCGCTGACCTTGCGCGGGCTGTGCCACAGCGACACCGGCGGGATCATGGCCGCCGCCACCACGTCCCTGCCCGAGGAGATCGGCGGGGTGCGCAATTGGGACTACCGGTACTGCTGGATCCGGGACGGCGCGATGACCGCCCAAGCGCTGATCAGCGTGGGGTCGACCGCCGAGGCGGAGGCCTTTCTGGACTGGCTGCACCGCGTGCTGGAGACGATCCCCGGTCCGGAGCGGCTGCACCCGCTGTACACCTTGGCCGGCACCAGCTTGGGCCCGGAGGCGGTCATCGACAGCTTGCCGGGCTACGCGGGCTCGCGACCGGTCCGGGTCGGCAACCTCGCCGACCAGCAGGTGCAGCTGGACGTCTTCGGCCCGGTGGTCGAGCTGATCACCCACCTGGCCCAGGCGACCGGTCGGGTGCGGGAGGCCGATTGGGAACTGGTCCGGGCGATGACCGAGGCGGTTTCCCAGCGCTGGTTCGAGCCGGACCACGGCATTTGGGAAGAGCGGGACGTGCCGCGGCACCACGTCTACTCCAAGGTGATGTGCTGGGTGACGGTGGACCGCGCGATCAAGCTCGCCGCCGCCTACGACCGCAAGCCCGAGCCCTACTGGGAGTCGCTGCGGGACGAGATCGCCCGGGACGTCATCAAGAACGGCTGGCACCCGGACGTGCAAGCCTTCACCACCGCCTACGAGGGGTCCGATTTGGACGCGGCGTCCTTGCACGTCGGGCTGTCCGGTCTGATCGACCCGTCCGACGAGCGGTTCCGGGCCACGGTCACCGCCATCGAAGCGGAACTGCGCAGCGGTTCCACTGTGTACCGGTACCGGCGCGATGACGGGCTGCCCGGCGAGGAGGGCGGTTTCCACCTGTGCGCGGCCTGGCTGATCGAGGCCTACCTGCTCATCGGCCGGCGCACCGAGGCGGAAGAGCTGTTCCAGCAGATCGTGGACACCGCCGGCCCGACGGGCCTGCTCTCCGAGGAGTACGACCCGATCGCGGAGCGCTCGCTGGGCAACCACCCGCAGGCGTACTCGCACATCGGGCTCATCCGCTGCGCGCAGCTGCTCTCCCAGTAATCGAGGTTGCTGGTCCGGCGGCCCCACCGTTCGAAGGCGGGGCCGCCGGATCATGTCACGATTTCACCCAAAAGCACGTTATTCGCCGGCTGCGGCCGCTACTGTGGTGCCGCTAGTCGGTCATGAGAGGGCAGGGGTGTGAACGGACTTACCTCGTTGCTGGTCATCCTGGTGATCCTGCTGCTCATCGTTGCGGTGGCAGCCCTCGTGTTCGGGCTCATGGCCCACAAGAAGCAGCAGCAACAACAGCCGGCCGCGAACTTCTCCCCGCAAGACCCGTTCCACACCGGTGACGCCGACTCCCTCCGCGGAGACCCCCGCCGGTTGAAGGCGGGCGACATCGTCGAGATCCGCGGCGTCCCCTACACCGTGCGCGGTTCGATCCGGCTGTCCGAAGGCGGCTGGACGTGGGACGAGCACCTGCTCGACGACGCCAAGGGAACCCAGCTGTGGCTGGAGGTCGAAGAGGACCCGGACCTGGAGCTCTCGGTGTGGACTCCGGTGGAGGACGCCGGGCAGCCCGGGGCGGGGACCATCACCCTCAACGGTCGCACCTACCACCTGGAGGAGTCGGGAACGGCGCACTTCCGCAGCGAGGCCACCACCGGCCTCAACGGAGAGGGCACCGTGCGCTACTACGACTACGAAGCACCAGACGGAGCGATGCTGGGTTTCGAGTCCTACGGGGACGCGGAGTGGGAAGCCAGCACCGGCGAGCAGCTGAGCCGGTACGAAGTGCAGATCTACCCGAGTGCGTGAGTGATGAAACCCAAGTTCTGGTTCGTGCTGGCCGGCGTTGCCGCCCTGCTGGCGCTGGTCCTGGCGATCGTGGCCATCGCCTCCACCGGTTCGAGCGTGCGCAGCTACGTGGCGGACCACTACACCCGCGCCGCGCACCTGGACGAGCCGGGCAACGCGAGGAACGCGGCCTACACGAGCCCGAAGCGACCGTCCGAAGTGGCGCAGGAGATCACCGCCCGCTGGCGGCCCCAGTCCCGCTACACCGACTCCACCGGCATCTACCTGCGGTACCCGGATGACGCGGTGGTGATCAGGCCGTACCAGGGCGGTTCGGTGATCCACGTGCTGGACGACGACTACGCGTACCGCCGGTACCACTCCCACGTCGGCGGTTTCTGGGGCTGGTCGAGCCCGCACGGGGAAACGTTCCGCGGTGGAGGGCCAGGAGCTGGCAAATGAACAAGCAGGGCAGTTCAGCCGTCTTCGCATTCCTCGCCCTCGCCGGGCTGTTCGTGGTCGGCTTGCTCGTCAGCGACTTCGGCAACCGCGGCTCCGCCACGACGAGCTTCACCTCGGAGAGCACCGAGCTGTACGAGCCGTCCGACCACCACGGCGGTCCGGCGATCCAGCACTTCACCGAGAGCGAGGCCCAGCAGCTGGCCACCGAGTTGGCCAAGCAGGAAGAACTGCACGACGTGTGCTTCGGCTGGAAGCTCACCGACGGCTACACCAACCGCTCCGAGCAGGGGTCCAGCCGAGGTGCCCACGTGCCGGCGAACACCTGCCAGCGCTGGGTCGAAGCCGAGGTCATCGTGGCCCTGGACTCCGGCGATGACGACGACGCGGCGGACATCAAGGTCACCGGCTCCAGCAACTTCACCTCGCTGCCGGACGTCCACGACTTCCCGGCCCTGGGCATCACCGGCGACGTGCTGGTGGCCGACCCGGTTTCGGGCACCGGGCACGTCGCGCTGGCGGTGCCGATGCTGCTGGTCGAGTCCGGGCAACTGTCCCCGAAGGACCCGGAGCCGGCCACCGGGCAGCCGGCCCAACCGCTCCCGCCGGCCAGCCAGGGCGGCCACTGGGGCGCCTGGCTGCTGGTCGTCCTGCTGGGCTTGTTCACGGTGGGCGCGCTGATCATGGGTCTCGTGTCCCGCAGCAAGCAGCAGCCGTCCGGCCCCGCGCAGCCACCGGCGGCCCCGGTCCCTCCCGCGGGGCCGATGGTTCCCCCGCAACAGCCGGTGCAGCCGGTGCACCAGGTCCCGGCTCCCCCGCAGTGGCCCGGCCCGGGGGCAGGGGCACCGCCGCCTCCTCCGCCGCAGCCCGGTGGAGGGCAACAACCACCCTGGCCTCCGCAGGCACCACCCCCTGCGGGACCGCGCTGACCAACACTGACCACGACGGAGAAGGACTTCACCGTGTTCCAGGAATTGCTTGCGGGTCTGCTCGCCGCAGTCGCCTACGGCGTGATCGGCGTAGTGATGATGGCTCTCGGCTACGTGCTGGTCGACGTGGCCACCCCGGGCAAGCTGAAAGACCTGATCTGGGTGCAGCGCAACCCGAACGCGACGCTGCTGCTGGTCTCCGGGCTGCTGGGGGTCGGCATCGTGTTGACCACCGCGATCGCGGCCAGCGCCAACGACCTGGTGACCGGTCTGATCGGCACCGTGGCCTACGGGCTGCTCGGGCTGATCCTGATGAGCCTGTCTTTCCTGATCATCGACGCGATCACCCCGGGCAAGCTGGGAGATGAACTGGCCACTCCGGACCTGCACCCGGCCACCTGGGTCAACGCGGCCGCGCACGTGGTGATCGCGACGATCATCGCCGCCGCCATCTGGTGATCCATGACCACTGGCACTGCTGACACCGATCTCAGCGCAGATCAGGCCACGCGGAACCGCCGTCCGCGTGGCCTGATCGCTCGTACCGCGGTGCTCACCGCGGTCTTCGTCTGCGCCGCCTGCGGACTGGTGTACGAGCTCGCCCTGGTGGCGCTGGGCAGTTACCTGATCGGCGACACGATCGGCCAGGCCTCGATCGTGGTGTCGCTGATGGTGTTCGCCATGGGCGTGGGAGCGCTGGTGGCGAAACCGCTGCAGCGCTGGGCGGCGGCCTCGTTCGTGGCGGTGGAGCTGCTGCTGGCGTTCCTGGGCGGGCTCAGCGTTCTGGTGCTCTACGCGGCTTTCGCCTGGCTGAGCCTGTACATGCCGGCGCTGATCGTCACCGCTCTGGTGCTCGGGGTGCTGATCGGCGCGGAGATCCCGATATTGATGGTGCTGCTGCAGCGCATCCGCAAGCAGGACGCGGGCTCCGCGGTGGCGGACCTGTTCGCCGCGGACTACGTCGGCGGTCTGGTCGGCGGGTTGGCCTTCCCGTTCCTGCTGCTCCCGCTGTTCGGCCTGATCCAGGGGGCGCTGGTGGTCGGCCTGCTCAACGCGGCGGCCGGGATCGGCCTGGTCTTCACCGTTTTCCGCACCGAGCTGCCCGGCCGCGGGAAGCTGCTGCTGGTGGCCGGGACCGCCGTGGTCGGCGGCACCTTGGGGGGCGCCTTCCTCTACGCCGACGACTTCGAGCTCACGGCCCGGCAAGCGCTGTACAGCCACCCGGTGGTGCACGCCGAGCGCACGCCGTACCAGGAGATCGTGCTCACCGAGTCGAAGTCGCTGGGGGGCAACCAGGACGTCCGGTTGTTCCTCAACGGGGACCTGCAGTTCAGCTCGGTGGACGAGTACCGGTACCACGAGGCGATGGTGCACCCGACCATGGCCGGGCCGCGGGAGAAGGTGCTGGTGCTCGGCGGCGGGGACGGGCTGGCGCTGCGGGAAGTGCTGCGCTACCCGGACGTCCGGGAAGTCACCTTGGTGGAGCTGGATCCCGCGGTGGTCCAGCTGGCCCGCACCGACCCGAAGGTGTCCGCGTTGAACGGGCACGCGTTCGACGACCCGCGGGTCCGGACGGTGAACGCGGACGCCTTCAGCTGGTTGCGGAGCAATCGGGAGAAGTTCGACGTGGTGCTGGTGGACATGCCGGACCCGGACTCCACCGCCACCGCGAAGTTGTACTCGGCCGAGTTCTACGGGCTGGTCCGGCAGGCGATGGCCGAAGGGGCTCGGCTGACCGTCCAGTCCGGGTCTCCGTTCTTCGCGCCGAAGTCGTTCTGGACGGTGGAGGCCACCATGCGCTCGATCGGGCTGGACACGGTGCCCTACCACGTCCCGGTGCCGAGCTTCGGCGACTGGGGGTTCCACCTGGCCCAGGTCTCGAACGGCACCGCGGGGTCGGACGCCCCGCCGCTGCGGTTGCCGCAGGACGCCCCGCCGCTGCGGTTCCTGGACGAGGCCACCTTGCAGGCCGCGATGGTGTTCCCGCGGGACCAGGGCCGGATCCCCGGGCTGGTCCCGTCCACCCTGATGCACCCGGTGCTCCTGCAGTACGCGCAGGAGGAGTGGAAGAACTACTGAGGTCGATCACCGGGGCCCGACGCCGGTGGCCGGTGCCGGGCCCGGGCGCGATCACGGACCGAACCAGCGCTCCTCGCTGGGCCGCGGCGGCCCCGAAGTGGCGCCGATGATCAGTTCGGTTTCCAGTTCGATGTGGCGGGGTCGTCCGGGCTCGCCCTTCTCCAGCAGCAGCCGTCCCGCGGCCCGCCCCTTTTCCAGCCAGGGCTGGCGGACCGTGGTCAAGCCCGCTCGTTCGGCTTCGGGGATGCCGTCGAAGCCGGTGATGGTGAGGTCCTGCGGGACCCGCAGGTTCCGGTTGCGCGCCTCGTTGAGGGCGCCGAGGGCGAGGATGTCCGAAGTGCACACGATGGCGGTGATGTCCGGGTCCTGGTCCAGCAGCTGGCTGGCCGCGGACGCCCCGGAGGACAGGGTGTGGTCGAACCGCTCCACCACGGGGACGGACGTCCAGTCGACCCCGGCTTCGCTGAAGGCCTCCGCCAGCGCGGTGAGGCGAGCGCGCTGCACGTGGAAGCTGGCGTTCGCCTGCCGCTGCACCGAGGCGAGACCGTCGTTGCGACCGCGGGCGAGCCGCATGCACAGCACGCCGATCTTGCGGTGCCCGAGGTTGATCAGGTGTTCGGCGAGCCGCTTGATCGAGGCCCGGTCGTCGACACCGGTCCAGTCCAGGTCGGGCAACCGCGGCTGGTCGCAGATGACCGCGGGGACCGGGCGTTCCAGCATCGCCGCCAGGTGGGGGTCGTCTTCCGGAACGGAGTACACCACGAAGCCGTCCACGCCCGCGCGGTGCACCGCGGCGATGTCTTCCCGCTCGGGGCTGGCCGGGATCAGCAGCAGCCCCTGGCCGGCGTCTTCGCAGGCGAGGGCCAGGCCCTCGAGGAAGCCCACGGCGCCCGGGTCGCGGAAGGCGTACGAGAGGTTTTCGGTGAGCAGCAGTCCGACCGCTCCCGCTTTGCGGGTGCGCAGCGATCTGGCCACCGGGTCCGGCCCGGGGTACCCGAGCCGGCGGGCCGTCTCCAGGACCCGCTTGCGCAGCTCCGGGGAGAGCTGGTCCGGACGGTTGTAGGCGTTGGAAACCGTGGTTCGGGAAACACCGAGCTCCGCCGCGAGTGAGGCCAGCGTCGCAGGCCGCCGGGCATTCGTTGACCGCGCCATGGAGGAACCGTAACGGTTCAGAACCGCAGGGTGAAGTGAGCATGATGCAGATCCCACTACTGCCGGCGCGGAGAACACGCAGCGAGATCACTCGATCACCGAACGAAGTTCCGCTGCCGAGGGAGTGACCTCAATCATCCTTCCGGTTAGTTTTTTCCAGACCGACCCGAAAGGTGCGTTACAGATGGCTGAGGTTGCATACGTCAACGCGTCCAGGATCTACCCCGGCACGCCGCCCGTTCGAGCGGTGGACCGGCTCTCCCTGGACATCGACGACGGCGAGTTCCTGGTCCTCGTCGGACCGTCCGGTTCCGGCAAGTCGACCGCGCTGCGCATGCTGGCCGGTCTGGAGGAGACGAACGAGGGCAGCATCCGCATCGGCGGCGTCGACGTCACCGGCAAACCGCCGAAGGCGCGGGACATCGCGATGGTCTTCCAGTCCTACGCGCTCTACCCGCACATGACGGTCGCGGAGAACATGGGCTTCGCGCTGAAGCTGCGCCGCATGCCCAAGGACGTGATCCAGCAGAAGGTCACCGAGGCGGCCAAGATGCTGGGCCTGGAGAAGTACCTGGACCGCAAGCCGAAGGCCCTCTCCGGTGGCCAGCGGCAGCGGGTCGCCATGGGTCGGGCGATCGTGCGCGAGCCCAGCGTCTTCCTGATGGACGAGCCGCTGTCGAACTTGGACGCCAAGCTCCGGGTGGAGACCCGCGCCAACATCGCTTCGCTGCAGCAGCGGCTCGGCACCACGACCGTGTACGTGACGCACGACCAGGTCGAAGCGATGACCATGGGGCACCGGGTGGCCGTGCTCAAGGACGGGGTCCTGCAGCAGTGCGCCAGCCCGCGGGAGCTCTACCAGCGGCCGGCCAACACGTTCGTGGCCGGGTTCATCGGTTCGCCCGCCATGAACCTCAAGCAGGTGCCGCTGCGCGGGGACAGCGTCCAGCTGGGCGAGCAGGTGGTCCCGCTGCCGCGGAACGTGGAGCTGGGTCCGGGGAGCACCGGCGAGGTGATCTTCGGCGTCCGCCCGGAGTCGTTGCGGCTGGTGCCGGAGTCCGAACCCGGCTTGGAGATGACCGTCGAGCTGGTGGAGGACCTGGGGGCGGATTCGCTGGTGCACGGTTCGGTCGAGGTCGGCGGGAGCCGGCAGCGGCTGGTGCTGCGCACCGACGGCCGCACCTCCCCCGCGCTGGGCGAGCGGATCCGGGTCGCGGTCCGCGACTTCGAGGAGGTCCACCTGTTCCACCCGGAGAGCGGCCAGCGGCTGGCCGCGTAGCGGGGTTCGTCGGTCACGGTCAGCTGCGGGCACCCGCCCGCCGCCCCTTGGTGGGTCGCAACGACATCCGGCCGTTAAGATGAAGATGACAACCGTTTCCGTTACCACCGGTATCGGATTCTCCGGCCCGCCAGACGAGGAGTTCTCGTGAGATCCGTCCGCAGCCGCACCACCGCCCTGTTGTCCGGGTTGGCAGCAGCCGGCATCGCTCTCACGGCGTGCGGCGGGCCGCCCGCAGCTGACTCCGACGGGAAGATCGACGTGGTCGCCTCCACCACCGTGTGGGGCGACGTGGTGCGCGAGATCGGCGGCGACAGCGTCGACGTCGAGTCGATCATCAGCGACCCGGCCGCCGACCCGCACTCCTACGAGAGCACCCCGCAGGACGCGGCCAGGATCTCCGACGCCGACCTGGTCGTCTACAACGGCGGCGGCTACGACGAGTTCATCGAGCAGACGATCTCCGCCTCCGGCCAGGACAAGCCGACCATCGCCGCGGTGCCGGAAGAAGCCGGTGGCCACGACCACGGGCACGAGCACGACCACAGCGGGAACGAGCACGTCTGGTACGACCTGGACCTGCTGCCGGAGACCGCCCAGCGGATCGCCGACGAGCTCGGCCGGCTGCAGCCGGAGAACGCCGAGCGCTTCCAGCAGCAGGCCGCCGCGTTCCGCGACCGGATCGGCGCCCTGCAGCGCAAGGTCGCGGACATCGCCGCCGCCCACGGCGGGGAACCGGTGCTCGTCACCGACCCGATCGCGCACTACCTCATCGAGAGCACGGAGCTGAACGACATCACCCCCCAGTCCTTCGTCCGCGCGGTCGAAGCGGAATCCGACCCGTCCGCGGCCGCGGTCGCCGAAATCCACAACGCGATCGAGTCCGGACAGGCGAGACTGCTCATCTACAACCCGCAAACCGAATCCCCGGTGACCCGCAACGTGCGCACCGCCGCGGAGCAGAAGCAGCTGCCCATCGTGGAAATGACCGAAACGCTGCCGGAGGGCCAGACCTACCTGCAGTGGATGGACGCGCAGATCTCGGCGTTGCAGAACGCCCTGGACTGAGAAGCACGAGAATGGCCGTCGAAACAGCGAGCGAGCCGGACACCCGCACCGCGCCGACCGTGCGACTGCGCGGGGCCGAGCTGAGCTACCCGGGCCGCACCCTGTGGCGGGGACTCGACCTCGACGTCGCCCCCGGTGAATTCCTGGCGGTCCTGGGCCCGAACGGGTCCGGGAAGACCAGCCTGCTGCGGGTGCTGCTCGGCATGCAGCCACTGACCTCGGGAACCGCCGAAATCGCCGGCCAACCGGTCCGGCGCGGGGACAAGCGGATCGGCTACATCCCGCAGCAGCGGGCCTTCGACCCCACCGTGACCGTGCGCGGTGTCGACCTGGTCGGCTTCGGCCTGGACGGCCACCGCTGGGGCCTGGGCTGGCGCCACCGGAAGCAACGCCGCCAGCGGGTGGGAACCGCGCTGCAGGCGGTGGAAGCCACCGGGTACGCGCACCGGCCGGTCGGCCTGCTCTCCGGTGGGGAGCAGCAGCGGCTGCGGGTGGCCCAGGCGCTGGTCAGCGAACCGGCCCTGCTGCTGTGCGACGAACCGCTGCTGTCCTTGGACGTCGCCCACCAGCGGCGGGTCAGCCAGCTGATCGCCAAGCAAGCCCGGGAGACCGGAGCTTCGGTCCTGTTCGTCACGCACGAGATCAACCCGGTGCTCCCCCTGGTGGACCGAGTGCTCTACCTGGTGAACGGCAAGTTCCGGGTCGGGCCGCCGGAGGAGGTCATGACCTCGGAAGTGCTGTCCGAGCTGTACGGCACCCGGATCGAGGTGGCCCGCGTCGGCGACCGCCTGGTGGTGGCGGGCGCGGACAACTCCGACCACCACGTGCAGGAAGCGGAGCTGCCGTGACAGGAGCAGACGGAATCCTCGGCAAGATCTTCGACTTCGGCGTCACCGCGAACCTGCTCTCCTACCCGTTCGTGCAGCAGGCGCTGCTGGCCGCGGCCGCGCTCGGCCTGGTCTCCGGCTGCCTGGCGCCGCTGGTGGTGTCCCGGAAGATGTCCTTCGCGGTGCACGGCACCGCCGAACTGGCCTTCACCGGCGCCGCGGGCGCGCTGCTGATCGGTGTCAGCGTCGGCGTCGGGGCCCTGGCGGGCGCGATCGTGGCCGCGCTGCTGCTGGGCCTGCTCGGCAAGCGGGACACCGAACGGGACTCGGTGATCGGCGCGATCCTGTCCTTCGGCCTCGGCGTCGGCGTGCTGCTGCTGTGGCTGAACCCGGAACGCACCGCCAACAAGTTCAGCCTGCTGGTGGGGCAGATCGTCGGCGTGAACTCGTTCGACGTGCTGCTGTTGACCGGCTGCGCCGCAGCGGTGCTGCTCGTGCTGGCCGTGGTGTACCGGCCGCTGCTGTTCTCCAGCGTGGACCCGGACGTGGCCGCGGCCCGGGCCGTTCCGGTGCGGGTGCTCACCCCGCTGTTCGCGGTGCTGGTCGGCGTGGCCACCGCACTGGGGGTCTACACCGTCGGCGCGCTGCTCGTGCTGGCGCTGATGGTGACACCGGGCGCGGCGGCGGCCCGGGTGACCGCCAGCCCCGGGAAAGCGACCCTGCTCGCCGTGGTCTTCGCCGAAGTGGCCGTGCTCGGCGGCATCGTCCTCTCCCTCGCCCCCGGCGCCCCGGTCAGCGCCTTCGTCACCATCATCTCGTTCCTGATCTACCTGGTCTGCCGGGCCATCGGGAAGCGGCGGCTGCAGCGCTCCACCGCGGTCTGAAGTGGCGGGGCCCGCCGGGCTGCAGCAGGCTGTCGCCCGTGCCCCGGCGCCCGCTGACAGACCTGTTGACCACCGCCGTCTCGGTCGCGGCCTGCACCGCCGCCTACTACCTGCTGCCGCTGGACGAACTGGATGCGGTCACCGCGGTGGGCGCGGTGACCGTCTTCGCGGTCGGCCTGCTCGTGGTGTCCGGGCTCATCCTGCTGCAGGTGTCCCGGTTCCGGCGCGGGGAACGGCACGTCGGCAGCTCCGTGGCCGGGGTGGTGGCCTCGCTGTACCTGGCGGTGCTGTTCTTCGCCGCGGTCTACTACGGCTTCGCCCACCACGCCCCCGGCTCAGTGCCGGGCCTGCGGACCCGCACCGACGCCCTCTACTTCTCCCTGACGGTCACCAGCACCACCGGGTTCGGCGACATCCACGCCCAGTCGCAGGCGGCCCGGGCGATCGCTTCGGTGCAGATCGCCTTCACCATCGGCTACCTCAGCTGGGCGTTGACCGTGCTGCGCTCCCGCGCCACCGCCCGGTGAGTCAGCCGACCGGGTGGGCCGCGAGCACCGCGCCCACCTCGTCGGCCACCGCGGTGTCCAGCATGGCGTAGCGGCCACCGACCACGAACCGCTCGGAGAGCTCGAAGACCACCGTCTCCCCCTCGGCCAGCAACTGCCCGGTGCCCTGCGGGTCCAGTGCCGGGTTGTTCGGGTGCGTGACGGTGATGTCGGTGAACGCGGCCCCCAGGTACGGGGTGGCGAACTGGGTGAACGAGTCGCCGACCATCCGCACCCGACCGGTGATCATGCCCGGTTTCGCCGGCGACTCCAGGTGCAGCGGGGTGTGGAAGTCGCTCGGCTTGGACACGGTGTTGTCCTCTCCCCCGTCCGGGGCCAGCGCGTAGGAGTCGATCTGCACGGTGCGGTCCTGGCCGAGCAGGTCGGGGATGTCCGCGCTGTGCGGGTAGCTGCGCCCCGGCCAGAGCCGCCAGGTCCGGGTGATGCCCGGGTGGAGCTGCTCGGCCAGCAGGTAGGTCATCGCCACACCGCCGTCGTGCGTCCAGTGCGTGTCGATGTCGTGGTACACCGGCCGCTGGTTGCGCTCGGCGACCTGCCGCAGCAGCGGGCGCATGTCCAGCGCCCCGGTCTCCTCCGGCACCCGGCGCCAGAACTCCTCCGCCGCCTTCCCGGCGCACTCCTGGCCCGCGTACTCGTCCGGCAGGTACTCCGGGTACAAGGTCGACTTGTCCGGGGCGATGACCAGGACGAACTTGCGCCCGGACGCCTCCACCACGTCCCGCCACCGGCGCAGTCCGGCGATGACCCGGTCCAGGTCCATCCGCGGCACGCACCGGTAGGAGATGTCGTGGCCCAGGAACAGCCAGCCGTCCTTCCCCTCGATGACCGGCGGGAACACGTTCTCGTCCAGTTCGGGCTGCTCGCCGGGTCGGGCCAGCGCGGACCGCGACCCCTCGCTGAGCCTGGCCGGCTCCTGGAAGACGAACCTGCTCACCCCGTCGACGCTCTGGATGGCCTGCTGCCGGAACGGGAGATGGTCGGTGGCCCACGGGCCGAGCCCGGTGAAGAAGCCCCACCCGTCGGTGATGCTGGGGAACTCCGCCATCGGCCGGTTCTCCAGCGGCTGCGGGCGGGCGCCGAACACCCAGCTGATGACCGGGGCGGTGAAGAACACCAGAGCGCACAGCAGGGCGGTCAGCTGCCGCTTGGCGTGCCGCGGCCGGTGCAGGGGGTGTTCCTTCGGCAACCACGCCTCGTGCACCGGTGGGAGTCCGTACTGCTGTTCGGGCACGTGATCACGTTAGCCCGCGCCTCGCACCGGCGGGTGGAGATCACCGGAAAACCGCGGTCCTCCGCCGCCGGGCTCGCGAGCTGGTCCGGCCAGGTGCTGCTGCCCTACCATCTGGCGTTGAGGGGAGTACTTCCACCAGGTTTTCCCGGTCAGTACGGACGCACCGGTGTCCTCGGGATCACCGCCCCGCGCGGGGTGAAGGAGACCTCGAATCCCACGGTCCTGGAGGTCTCCTGTGCAGTTAGCCGGATCTTCCCCGTCGATCGGATCACCGCTGCTGTGGCTGGCCAGCATCGCCGTGCTGGTGGCCCTGCTGGTGGTGGACTTCATCGTCACCCGCCGCCCCCACGAGGTGTCCTTCCGGGAGGCCGTCGGCTGGTCGGTGTTCTACCTCGCGCTTCCGCTGCTGTTCGGCGTGCTGCTGTGGGGGGTCTTCGGCACCGGGCAGGCGGTCGAGTTCATCACCGGCTTCGTGGTGGAGAAGTCCCTGTCGGTCGACAACCTGTTCGTCTTCATGCTGCTGCTGTCGGGGTTCGCGGTGCCATCGCAGCTGCAGCAGCGGGTGCTGCTGTACGGCATCGTCGGGGCCCTGGTGCTGCGCGGCATCTTCATCGCCGCGGGTGCTGCCTTGCTGCAGGCCGGCACCTGGGCGTTCCTGGTGTTCGGCGCGATCCTGTTCGTCACCGCGGTGCGGATCCTGCAGGAAGCGCTGCGGGGCCACGAGTTCGACCGGGACGTGAACCAGCTGCGCTCGGTGCGGCTGCTGCGGAAGTTCCTGCCGGTCACCGAGGAGTACCGCGGCCCCAAGTTGCTCGTGCGCGAAGCCGGCGGGCGGGCGCTGACCCCGTTCGCGGTGGTGGTCGTGGCGGTCTTCGCCACCGACGTGGTGTTCGCGGTGGACTCCGTCCCCGCGGTCTACGGGGTGACCGAGGACCCGTACCTGGTGTTCGCCACGAACGCGTTCGCCCTGCTGGGATTGCGCGCCCTGTACTTCGTGCTGCACACCGCGGTGAGCAAGCTCGTCCACCTCAACCACGGGTTGGCGCTCATCCTGGCCTTCATCGGGGTCAAGCTCGTCCTGCACTGGGCGCACGGGGTCTGGCCCGCGGTTCCGGAGGTCCCCACGCCGCTGTCCCTCGTGGTCATCGTGCTGATCCTGCTGATCGTCTCGTTGACCAGCGCGTACGCCAACCGGGCCAGGGGACGGGCCTGAGGTCGGCGGCGGCCGGTTGCGCGGCACCGCCGACCGGCCGCTCGTCAGTCCACCTCCGGTTCCACCGGGACCCACAGCTCGGCGGTCCCGCTGTCCGCGGAGAACTCCGTGCGCAGGATTTCCGGTCCCGGCCGGCTGCGGAACGGGTTGGACGGGAACCACTGGGTGAACACGTCCCGCCACAGGTACTGGACGTCGTGCGGGAACTTCCCGGTCACGGTGAACACGGCCCACTTCCCGGCGGGGACGTCCAGGCGGGCGAACTCCTCCGGGGCGTCCGCGCCGGTCACCACCCCGTGGTAGTAGTCGAGCTCGCTGCCTTCCTCGCGACCGTCCGCGTTGTCCACCGCCGCGACGATCCCGCGCGGCTCCTGGTCGGAGAGCTGGGCCAGGCGCTGCAGGGTGCCCGCGTCGATGCCGCGGACGAACTCGCTGATCGCCGTGTTCTCCCCCAGGTGCACGATGGGCACCCGGGCTTTGCACCCGACCACCCGGAAGCCGTCCTTGTCCACGATCCGGTACCGCATGCTGCTGCTCCCTTCCACGGTGAGGCGGAATTGCAGGCGAGGTTGGGAAGCCAGCTCGGCCCCGGTGCGGCGCGCCTCGGCCGGCCCCACGCCGTGCATGGCGCGGAACGCCCGGGCGAACGCCTCCCCCGAGCCGTAGCCGTAGCGGATCGCGATGTCGAGCAGCCGCTGCTGTCCGGCGAGCACTTCGGCACCGGCGCGGGTCAACCGCCGGCGGCGGATGTACTCCGACAGCGGAAGCCCCGCCAGCGCCGAGAACAACCGCCGGAAGTGGTACTCGGACGTGGTCGCCATCCGGGCCAGCTCGGCGACCTGGATCTCCCCGTCCAGGTGCTGCTCGATGTGCTCCATCGCCCGGTTGAACCGCTCCAGCATCCCGACCTCTCCTCTCTTCGCGGCCCACGCTAGGCGGCCGGGAGCTGGGTGGACCCCGCATTTCCCGGCCCGTTCCGGTCGGGCTGCCCGAGCGCGGCGGTCCGACCGGTGGGCCGAGCTCACTCCGGCCGCGGGGAGTCCTCGGGGGCGCGGAGCCGCGCCGGGGCGCGCAGCAGGTCGCTGTAGGATCGGGCTTCGAGGTCCTCGGCCCGGACGCCGAGCAGGTCCAGGTACTCCCAGCACTGCGCGTGCAGGGCGTCGCGCCCCCGAACGCCGTCGTAGTCGATGGCCTCGACCTCGAGGAAGGACCCCAGGCCGCTGACCTGGTCCACGTGGAACTTGACGTTGTCCAGCCACAGGACGTGCCGCTGCTTGGTCACCACGACGTCCCGCTCGAGCGCGGCGTCGAGGAGCTCGCCCA